>JBBSKI010000081.1:0-8691 GCA_038256425.1 Sphingomonadales bacterium | reverse complement strand
ATCGGCGGCGAGGCGGGAGTACTGGTTGTAGATCGGGCTCATCGGCTGGCGGTGTGCGGCCATGTCGGTGAACCCGCCGGGCGAGACCTTGCCCGGAAGCACATCGAGATGCGTCGCCATCGGCAGGTAGCCATAGACCCGCTCGCCCGCGGCGATTCCGGGGCAGGTCGAAGCTTCGACCACCGCATGGCCCCACATCGGCACCACGCCCCAGTCACCCCCATCTTCGACGTCTGCCCGAAAAAAATTCCAATAGCCGAACTGATCGCCGATCAGCGCATAGGTGACGTTGTTGGCGGTAACCGAAAAGCTCTCGACGCGCAGGCGAACCTCGCCTTCGCCAAGCGGCGGCGCGTCGATAGGGACAACGCGGAATCGGGAAATGTCGTTGCGGGCAACCTGGACGGTCTGGTTCATGCTCGTTCCCCGCCTGTCATCACACCCGCATCGGCATCAATACATACAGCGCGGGCGACTTTTCATCCTGCCGGATCAGCGTCGGGGCGCCGGCATCGGCCAGATGCAGTTCCACCGTATCGCCCTCGATCTGGCTGAGGATATCCTTGAGGTAGTTGGCGTTGAAGCCGATCTCGAAGCCGGACGAGGTGTAGTCGGCAGCGATTTCCTCGGCGGCGGTGCCGTTGTCGGGGCTGGTGACCGAGAGCGTGACCTTGTCAGTTTCCAACGCCATCTTGACCGCGCGGGTCTTTTCCGTCGCAATCGTCGCAACGCGATCGACGCCTTCGAAAAAGCTCCTCGGATCGAGCCGCAAGAGTTTGTCGTTACCCGTTGGAATGACGCGCGAATAATCGGGGAACGTCCCGTCGATCAACTTGCTGGTCAGCACCACGCCGTTTTCGCCGCCCAGCGTGAAGCGGACCTTGCTGGCCGACAGATCGACCTGGACATTGGTGGAGAGCGATTCTTCGAGCAGTTTGCGAAGTTCGGCCACGCATTTGCGCGGTACGATGACGTCGGGCATCCCTTCGGCGCCGTCCGGCCGGGGGATGGTATAGCGCGCCAGGCGGTGGCCATCGGTCGCCGCGGCTTTCAGCACCGGCGACTCCTCGTCCGAGACATGGAGGAAAATACCGTTGAGGTAATAGCGGGTCTCTTCGGTCGAGATCGCGAAGCGGGTGCGGTCGATCAGTTGCGCCAGCGTGGCGGCGAGCACCTCGAAGCTGGTCGGCAGATCGCCCTCGACGATCACCGGAAAATCGTCGCGCGGCAGCGTGGGCAGCGAGAAGCGGCTGCGCCCGGCCTTGACCACCATCCGGTTTTCTGCGGCATCGAAGCTGACCTGGCTGCCATCGGGCAGCTTGCGCGCGATGTCGAACAGCAGGTGCGCCGAAACGGTGATCCCACCGGCGCGCTCGACCGTCACCGCCGGGAGCGTTTCCACCACCTGCAGGTCCAGATCGGTCGCCATCAGGCGCAGCGAGCCATCGGCTGCGGCTTCGAGCAGCACGTTCGACAGGATCGGGATGGTGTTGCGCCGCTCAACCACCGACTGGACGTGGCTGAGGCAGCGCAGCAGCGTCGCGCGTTCGATCGTGGCTTTCATCGCGCCAGGGCCTTCTTGTCTTGGCATGCCACCTTGGGCCGGCGCGCCTGTTTGTACTGGTGCGGCTTCATCTCGTCGCGTCCCCCCGGCCTCGGCGCAGCGGCGTGGTACGCGCGCCCGGCCGCCTGATGTGCGGTCATTCGGTTAAGCCGATCCGCCCCGCCAAGTGCGGCTGAGATTGGCCCGATCCGGACCACCTTCCTTAACGCAGGCTTCGGCCCCGGCAAGGGCCGCCGGCCGCCCGATGCTGTGAACCTGTGAATAAATCCCGCATTTCCGTGCGATCTGCAACGTCGCGAACTGCTGTCTTGCCCTATTGGAGCTTGCGCCGCGCCTGCCACATCAACGAACTGGTCGCGGTATAGGCCCCGATCATCTCCCAACTGGCGTCGGGCAGCGTCTCGACATCGACCCCGGTCGAGGTCAGCGCGGCGAGCAGCCCCGCCATCTGCTCAGGCGAGAAATCGCCGCTGATCACCGGATTGCGGCGGCCCTCTCCGAAATCGAAAGCTTCGTCGATCGTCGCCGCCGCGATTCCCTTCACCGCAAGCCTCGCGACCAGAGTATCGCGGGGCAGCCGCGACAGGCTGTAGGTAAAATAAGCCTCGCCCTGATCCTCGCTCAGCCCGAAGCGCCCGCCACAATCCTGGGTTATCTTGACCAGTTGCTCGAACAACGCGTCGTTGGCGGTGCTCTGGCGCAGCATCGCGTCGGCCAGCTGTTCGCGGAACGTCGGGGTCACGGCGAGCCCCGGGCATTCGAGCAGCGCTTCGGATGGAGCGAGCGACTGCGCCGCGGCGGGTGCGGCGAGCACCAATGCAGCGAGCACTGCTATCGAATGCATCGCAGCTCTCCTCACGACATCATCGCCATGCCGCCGTTGACGTGCAACGTCTGCCCGGTGACGTACCCGGCCTCGCGGCTGGCAAGATAGGCGACCGCCGCGCCGATGTCTTCGCCTTCGCCCATCCGGCCCATCGGGATGCGCGCGTTGAGCGCGTCCTTCTGGCCATCGGGCAGCGCGTCGGTCATCGCGGTCCGGATGAAGCCCGGGGCGACGCAGTTTACGGTGATTCCCCGGCTGGCGAGCTCCTGCGCAAGACTTTTGGACATGGCGGTCAGCCCGCCTTTGGCGGCGGCGTAGTTTACCTGGCCCGGGTTGCCGGTCGCCCCCACGACGCTGGTGATCGTGATGATCCGTCCGAACCGCGCCTTCATCATCGGCCGCGCGGCGGCGCGCATCAGCCGGAAAGCGGCCTCCAGATTAACCCGGATCACCGCGTCCCACTCCTCGTCCTTCATCCGCATCGCCAGATTGTCGCGCGTGATTCCGGCGTTGTTGACCAGGATGTCGAGCTTGCCCATCGTATCGACGGCGGCGGGGACGAGCCTTTCGACCGCAGCGCTATCGGACAAGTCGCAGGTGATCGCGACATGATCGACACGCTGATGATGCTGGACGGTATGCTCGTCAAGTTCGTCGCGAAAGGCGCGCAATTTGCCCGCATTGGACCCCGAAACCGCCAGCCGCGCGCCCCGCGAGGCAAGCGCCCGGGCGATCGCGGAGCCGATGCCTCCGCTGGCCCCGGTGACAAGGGCGGTCATTCCGGTGAGATCGAACATGCTCATATATTCCTTTCGCTCGCAAAGGCGCAAAGGCGCAAAGGGTATTCAGGTCAAGTCAGGGTGATTGTTGACGACGCGACGAATGCCTTCCTTCATCGTCTCACCGGAAAAATTGAGCAGCAACCCAAGGGTCCGGCCGGTGAGACGCAGGTAAGTCAACAATTGCTTCGCATGGAGATTGCTAAGCCGCTCAACCGATTTGATTTCCAGAATGAGCTCGCCGGCCAACAGCAAATCGATCCGAAACGCTCCAGCAAAACTGAGGCCGTCAAACTTTATATCGACGGGCACTTGCCGCTCCACTCGGATACCCCGGCGCGCGAGCGCGCCTGCCGAGACCGCCTCGTATACGCTTTCAAGCAGCCCGGGACCGAGATCGCGATGAATTCGAACGCACTCGTCCACAACCACCCGGCTGAGTGAATCGGCAACAGATTGTTCCATTCTTTTTGCGCCTTTGCGCCTTTGCGAGCGCTTATAAATCCTTCGCCAGCGCCTCGATATCACCCATCGCCACCACGCTGGTGGTTTTGGCATCGGGCGCGGTCCGGCCGATCATGGGTCCGAGCACCTTGCCGCCCAGTTCGATGAACTCGGCCACGCCGGCCTCGTGCATCGCGGCCACGCTCTCGCGCCAGCGGACCCGGCCGGTTACCTGTTCCACCAGCAGCCGCGCGATCTCGCCGGGGTCGGTGACCGGGGCGGCGGTGACGTTGGCGTAAAGCGGCAGGCGCAACGCGCCCGGCGGGGTGAGCCCGAGCGCCTCGGCCATCGCCTGCGCGGCAGGTTCCATCAACGAGCAATGAAACGGGGCCGAGACCGGCAGGAGAACGCCGCGCTTGATCCCGTGTTCTTTCACCAATGCAATTGCCCGCTCGATCGCCTCGCGGTGGCCCGAGAGGACGACCTGGCCGGGGTCGTTGTCATTGGCGACCGTGCACACCTGCCCCTCGGCGGCGGCCTCAGCCAACGCTTCAGCCTTGGCTACGTCTGCCCCCAGCAGCGCGCACATCGCGCCGATGCCGACCGGGACCGCCGCCTGCATCGCCTGCCCGCGCAGCTTCAGCAGCCGCGCGGTGTCCGCCAGGGAAAACGCACCCGCCGCGCACAGAGCGGTATATTCGCCCAGGCTGTGCCCGGCGACGAATTGCGCCTTGTTCGCCAGCGCGATCCCGCCCTCACGCTCGAGCACCCGCAGCACCGCGATGGCATTGGCCATGATCGCCGGCTGGGCGTTTTCGGTTAGCGTGAGCTGATCCTCGGGGCCGTCGCGCATCAGGCTCGACAACTTCTGGCCGAGCGCCTCGTCGACTTCCTCGAACACCTCGCGCGCGGCGGCGCTGGCGCCGGCGAGATCTGCCCCCATCCCGACCTTCTGGCTGCCCTGCCCCGGAAACACGAATGCGCGCATCGAACTAGTCCTCTCTTGGCCCGAACGGGACGATCTTGTTGTCCCTGTGCCCAAAGGGCACGATCTTGTTATGAATGTCATGGCCGATATCGGCTGCGCCCAGATAGCGGATGCCGACCCGCCCGCACCAGTAGCGCGCGATTTCTTCGGGTTCGCTGCCGAACGGACGGTCATTGTCCGGCACGCCGCTGACCCGGCCGAGCCGCAACCCCGCAATCCCCGTCGGGGCGAGGTGGTGCGTGACGTGAAACAGCAGCCGGTCGACGGCGTACAAGTGCTCGGCGACCTCCTCGATCATCACGACATGACCGGTGAGATCGGGCATCAGATCGGTGCCGACCAGCATCGCCAGCGTCATCAGGTTGAACGCGGCGGCGGACTGGTGCCCGGCGAGCGACGGCTCCAGGCCGTCGCTACACCCGCCCATCCAGCCCAGCACGCGCCGCACCGCCGCTTCGCCGCCGTCACGACGGATGTCGGTTGGCATCGGCGCGTGGACCGGGGTGCCGATGCCGCTGCGATACAGCGCCGCGAGCAGCGTTCCGGCGTCGCTGTAGCCGAGGTATGTCTTGGTGCGCGCCGCCGGGCTCATGCCGGAAATCGCCTCTGCCGCGATCCGGTTCGCCCCATAACCGCCGCGCACGAACCACACCGCGTCGCTCGCAGGGTCGTTGGCGCAATCCAGCAGCGCCCCCCGCCGCACCGCGTCGGAACCGGCGAAGTGGCCCTCCTGCGCGAAGCATTGTTCGTGAAAGCTCAAGGCGATCCCGGGAAATTCGGCCACCGCCAGCGCATTGACCCGCGCAGCATCCTCGCGGGTGAACGGGGTCGAGGGGGCGCAGATGGCGACGCGATGCATGGCGCCCAATGGCGCTGTTGTTTTGCGAGGGCAATCCGAATACCGACGCCGACCATGTCAGAACCCGTCACAAACCTCACCGCCCATCCCTGGTTCTTCTGCGGCATCGGCGGGTCGGGCATGTTGCCGCTCGCGCTGATCCTGCGCGGGCACGGCGCGACCATTGCCGGATCGGATCGCAGCCGCGATCAGGGGCGCAGTCCCGAAAAATTCGCCTGGCTCGAAAGCCTGGGCATCGCGTTGCATGCCCAGGACGGCAGCGGGATCGTCTCGCCGGAGCAGGTGCTGGTCGCCTCGGCGGCGGTCGAGGACACCGTTCCCGAAGTCGTGCGCGCGGGGGAACTCGGCTGCGCACGGATGAGCCGCGCGGAACTGCTGGCGGCGCTGTTCAACGCGGCTCCACACGGCATCGCGGTTGGCGGGACCAGCGGCAAATCGACCGTCACCGGGATGCTCGGCTGGATCATGACCTTGGCGGGGCGCGATCCGACCATCATGAACGGCGCGGTGATGAAAAACTTCGTCGCACCGGACGCGCCGTTCGCCAGCGCGCGGGTCGGTGGGGGCGAAACCTTCATGTCGGAAGTGGACGAGAGCGACGGCTCGATCGCGCTCTATCGCCCGGCTGTGGCGGTGCTCGGCAACGTCAGCCTCGATCACAAGAGCCTCGACGAACTGCGCGCGCTGTTCGGCGATTTCCTGTCCGCCAGCGGCGCGGCGGCGATCAACCTCGACGATCCTGAAAGCGTCGCGTTGCTGCCCCGGGCGCACCGCACGCTGACCTTCGCGGTTCACGCGCGGGCCGATCTGAGTGTTACGCCGGACAGCATCGTCGAACAAACCGACGCCATCGCCGCAACGCTGCACGACGCTCGCGACGGTTCGAGCCATGCGCTGATGCTCAAGGTCCCCGGCCGTCACAACCTGGCCAACGCGCTGGCTGCTGTGGCCGGGGCCGCATTGGCCGGAGTGCCGGTATCCGAAGCCGTGGCCGCCCTCGCCACATTTACCGGCCTCGCGCGGCGGTTCGACATCGTCGGCACTTCGCCCGCGGGCGTCACCGTGATCGACGATTTCGGCCACAACCCCGAGAAAATCGCCGCTACCCTCGCCACGCTGAAAGCGCACCCCGGCCGGGTGATCGCGTTCTTTCAGCCGCACGGGTTCGGACCGCTCAAGAAGATGGGCCGCGAGCTTGCCGAGGTTTTCGCGACGCGGCTGGACCGCGACGACGTGACGATCCTGTGCGATCCGGTCTATTTCGGCGGCACCGTAAACCGCGAGGTCGGCAGCGCCGAGGTGACAGCGATGATCGAAGCGGCGGGCGGAACCGCCGAACACATCCCCGGCCGCGCCGCCTGCGCCGACCGGATCGTCGCCCTCGCCCGCCCCGGCGACCGCCCGGGAACGCGGATCGTCGTCATGGGCGCAAGGGACGATACGCTGACGGCATTCGCGCGGGAGATTTTGGCGCGCCTTAGCTAGACCAGCAAAGGGCCCGGCGGATCGCTCCGCCGGGCCCGTTACAAACTGCGATTAGCGTGCGTCAGATAACGCCGATATCGTAAACCTCGCTGGTGCCCGTGCGGATCACCGTGCCGCTCGCTCGCGGGCTACCGAACAGCAAGATACCCGCCATGTGCGGTGCTGCCATCGAGGTGCCCGAGATGGTGTTGTAGCCGCCGTCCTTCCAGGTCGACAGGATCGAAACGCCCGGCTCGGCATAGTCGACCGGCGGCCTCCCCCAGTTGGAGAAGCTTGCCCACAGCCGCGTGGTGGGGCTGAACGCGGCGATGGTGTAAATGTTCCGGTGATTGGCCCGCGCCGGAGAGCTCGTGTTGGCGTCGGCACTGGAGTTGCCCGCAGCAACCGCGAACCGGATACCGGCCAGCGCGGCGTTGATCACCGCGCTGTCGAGCGCAGTCGAAACCCCGCCGCCCAAGCTCATGTTGGCAACATCGCCGGCCACAGCGTTGGCCTTCACATAGTCCACTCCAGCAATTACGCCGGAATTGGTGCCGCTGCCGCTCCGGCTGAGAACCTTGACCCCCACGACCCGCGCGCCCGCGGCGACCCCGACCACGCCGAACGTGTTGTTTTTCGCGCCGATCGTCCCCGCGACATGGGTGCCATGGCCGTTACCGTCGTCGGCAGATTTTTCGCGGCTGACAAAGCTGGTGCTACGCGCCGTATCGACATTGAGATCGAGGTGATCGAGATCGACCCCGGTGTCGATTACCCAGGCCGTGCCCGAAAAGTTGATCGCACCCGCAGCATTGACGAGGGCGATTCCCGGCGGGGTTTGCTGCGTCGAGGCTGTGCTGACCTCGCCGCCGGGCTGGCCCAGCGCCTGGACCGGATCGACGATCGCCATGACCTGGTCCTGCTCGCAATAATCGATGCGCGCGTTGTTGCGCTGCATCATCTCGACCCCGCGGGCTGATGCGCGCACCGAGAAGCCTTGCAGCGCGTGACCGTAAACGTAGCCGACCGAGCCGCCGGCGGCATTGGCCGAACGGTTGGCTTCGGACCTCTCCGATCCGCGGCCGACCGCACCGGCGCGGAACACGCAGATGTAGCTGTCGGCGATCTTGCCGTTGGCGTCGACCTGCGAACCATCCGCGAGCGCGGCAGGCGAGGCCTGGACCGACGTGGCCGGGGAAGCGGTTCCGGTGCTGGCAGGAAGCAGGATCATCCCGCCGCCCGATTTCGCCAGATTGCCACCTGCCGCAGCGATGGCGATCCCCGCCAGCGCGACCCCACCGAGCGAAGCCACGACGATCATTTTGCGCATCAATTTTTCCTTTTCCAGTCCCAGGCACCGGAGACTATCGCGCGCGCTCCATGGCCAGTGCCCTGGCTCACCTCTCACCGGTTTTTGTTAGAGGCGGGTGAATTAGTGTCGTTAATGCCACAGACATCACGTTCAGGTGCCCAGCCGGCAGCGGCGAATGCCCATTACCTGCGCGGCGGGCAAATTTTCTTCGCCTTACGAGACCCTTATTACCGTTTTCTCTCAAAACGGAACAACCCGGTTGGCGCGGTGCGAAGATAGGCCAGGGAATCGATCAGCGTTCTTTGCACGGCGATCTCACCTGTTTTGCTCAGGCGCAGAAAGGCGCGGCGACGATCCACCTCGTCTCCTTCGCGAATTACCAGCCCTTCATCGACCAGCAACGTCACCCAGCGCAGGCCGGTCGTAGGAGGAACGCCCGAAGCAATGCAGGCACT
>JBBSKI010000080.1:0-8697 GCA_038256425.1 Sphingomonadales bacterium | reverse complement strand
TATTTCAGAAACTTTGATCCTGTCGGCCCGCAACCAAGACCTCACAGCGGCCACCTGGCAATCACGCGGGATCATCGCCGACATGAGCCATGAATTACGGCTGCACTGACACCCGCGAGGCCGTGCCAAGGGCGTCGGCGAGATTTCGACACGCATCGGCAGCACCGCGGATAGCGCCTTCGATATAGTTGACCCCCGTGCAGTCACCCACGGTTTCGACGACGTGCCCAGCGCCGCGCAGTCGTTCGGCAAGAGCGGTATCGCCGCTGGCGCCCATCGCAACGATCACATGGTCAGCTACGACCGCTTGTTGTGTTCCCACGGCATCGACGAAGGTCACGGCGTTCTTTTCGATGGCGATGTCGCGAACCCCGCCAAGCAACGCTACCCCGTGCTCTTTCAACTCGGCCAGCAGGCGCATCCGGCGCACCAGCGTCAGCCCCTTGCCCAATCGCGACGCAGGTTCGATCACGGTCACAGTCCGGCCCCGCTCGTGGAGAAATTCGGCCAGTTCGACCCCCACCAGCTCGCCGCCGATGATCACCACATTCTGCCCGAGCGGCATCCACGCCCTGGTAGCGGCACGGACGAAGTCGAGATTGGCGGTGGCCCCCGTCATCGCTCCGACTTTGGTGGCAACCCGCGTCAGCAACCCGGTTTTGCGCTTCACCTCATCCGAGCTTTCACCCAGCAGGAGCTTGCGCATATCGTCGCCGCTGAACACGTGCGGCAGATCGTTGCCGGGGATGTCGGCCATGTCGCGGCGCGCGCCGGTTGCGACGATCACCGCGTCGGGGGCGAGCGTACGCAGCAGTGCGGGGGTGGCCACAGTATTGAGACGGACCTCGACGGACGAGCGTCCGATCTCCTCGATCAGCCAGTCCAGCAGGCGCTCGTTGGGAGGGTAGGCCAGTGCGGCGATGCGCAGGGTACCGCCCAGCCGCGCGCCCTGTTCGATCAGTGTCACCCGGTTGCCGGCATCGGCAAGGCGCCGCGCCGCCTCCAACCCGCCCGGTCCGCCGCCGATCACCGCATAGCGCTTCCCGCCCGGAAGGGCCGTTCGCTCGCACTCGAACCCGGTTTCCGGGTTGACCGCGCAGCGCAGTGGCTTGCGGACATAGGCGGTCGAAACGCATGTGTAGCAGTAGATGCACGGGCGCACCGTTTCGGGCGCGTTGCCCTTCAGCTTGTTGGGCAGCGCCGGGTCGGCCAGCAACTTGCGCCCCATCGCGAGGAAATCATATTTGCCCGACGCAATGTGCGCATTGGCAGCCAGCGCTTCGACCCGGCCGGACGCGATTACAGGTATCCGCACCGCCCGCTTCACGGCTTCGGCAGCGGGAACGTTGGTTTCGGGATCGTGCGGGATATTGGAGGCTGAGTGAAGCTTGCCCTGGCCGGTGTCGTGGTATGCGGTAACGGTAATCGCATCGACACCCGCCGCCTCGACCATCTGCGCCGCGGTCAGGCAATCGTCGAGCGCGATGCCCCCTTCCTTGCCGATCTCGCGCGAATCGAGTTTGCACCAGACCGGAAACTCCGGCCCGACCTCGGCACGGACCGCAGCGATCGTCTCGAGGAGGAAGCGTAGCCGGTTCTCGATCGGGCCGCCATAGTCATCGGTGCGGGTGTTGGTCTTGGGCGAGATGAACGACGACAACAGATAGCCGTGGCCGCTGTGGATCTCGATCCCGTCGAACCCGGCCGTCTTGGCGCGGCCCGCTGCGGCGGCGAACTGGACAACGACGAAATCGATGTCGGCCTTCTCGAGCACCTTGATCGAGGGCATCTTGCCCCCGGCGAACCCGGCCAGTTCCTCCGGCAGAAAATAGTCGAGAAAGTCGCCCTGCATCGGTGGAGGCAGGCACGGCGCCCACAATGGCTGGCCGAACGCATCGGCCGAGTACCCGGCAACCAGTCCGCCGTGGTGAAGCTGTGCCGCGATCCTGGCACCGTGTGCGTGGACGCGCGCGGCCAGTTCGGTCAGTCCGGGTAGAAACATGTCATCGGAGATCGCGGTCTGGTTGGGCTGGACCGCGCCGACCGGCCAGGCGACACCGGCGACGCCCGAAACGATCAAGCCTGCCCCGCCGCGGGCCTGCTCCTCGTGGTAAGCCAGCAGGCGCTCGCCGACATGGCCGTCGGGCTCGGACAGGCTGACCCCCATCGCGGTCACGACGATGCGGTTGCGCAGTTCCAGCGCGCCGATGCGGCCGCTTGCCAGCAGGTGCGAATAATCGGAGGCGCTCATCGCGCGATGTCTTGCCTTTTCAGGTTATCTGGGTCAACCTTTCACGAAGAGCCCAAAGGCGTTTGATACGCATCAAAGCGCGTAGCAGGGGTTTGTTGCCTTATTTGCGTCTTGGGTTACTAGTTGACCTACGCGTTCTGGAGGGATCGAAATGAACTATGGGTTCGATGGCAAGGTCGCTCTGGTCACCGGAGCGAGCGGCGGGATCGGGCGCGCCACCGCGCTCGCTTTCGCGGCTTCGGGCGCCAACGTGGTCGTGTCGGACGTCAATGACGCAGGCGGGGATGAGACCGTTGCGCTGATCGCGGCGGCCGGTGGCAATGCCGTATACCAGCGCTGCGACGTCTCGAACTCTAGCGAGGTCAAGGCGATGGTGGCGCGCGCGGTCTCGGAATTCGGTCGGCTCGATTTTGCCCACAACAATGCCGGCATCAACAACCTCGGCGCCGACGAATACGACGACGATGTCTGGGACCGCAGCGTCGCGGTCAACCTGTCCGGCGTGATGTATTGCATGCGCGAGGAAGCCGCAGTGATGTTGCCGCAAGGCAAGGGTGCGATCGTCAACACTTCGTCGATCAATGGGTTGACCGGTAATGGCGCCCTACCCGGCTACGTCGCCACCAAGCACGGGGTTGTCGGCCTCACCCGCCACGGCGCGCTGCGTTGGGCGACTGCCGGAATACGGGTCAATGCGATTTGCCCGGGCGTCATCGAAACTCCGATGACCGCGCCGCTGACCGCGGATCCGGCCATGCGCGCGGTGATCGACAAGATGACCCCGATGGGCCGGATGGGCCGTGCCGAGGAAATCGCCGCTGCGGTTCTCTGGCTGTGTTCGGACCAGGCAAGCTTTGTGACCGGCCATCCGTTGGTAATCGACGGCGGCGCAACCGCGGTTTGAGAGAGGGAATTACGAATGAACCGTCTGCAAGGGAAAGTCGCGCTGGTTACCGGCGGCGCGCGCGGGATCGGCGAAGGGATCGTCCGCCGCTTTATCGCCGAGGGGGCGCGTGTGGTCATCGCCGACGTGCTTGAAGCAGAGGGCGCCGCGCTCGCTGCCGAACTGGGTGATGCGGCAACATTCGTCTCGCTCGACGTCACCCGGCGCGCAGATTGGGACGCCGCGCTGGCCGAAACCGAGCAGCGCTTTGGTCGGCTCGATTGCCTGGTCAACAATGCGGGGGTGATCGTCTTCAAGACGCTCGACGATCTCACCGAGGCAGAGATGCGCAAGGTGCTCGACGTCAACGTCATCGGCGTGATGATCGGATCGCAGGCGGCAATTCCCCTGCTGGAGCGCGACGGCGGCGGGTCGATCGTCAACATGAGCAGCGCCGACGGCATCTCCGGTGCCAATGCCTTGACCGCTTACTGCGCTTCCAAATTCGCGGTGCGCGGTTTTACCAAGGCCTGCGCGCTGGAACTGGGGCCACGCGGCATCCGGGTCAACTCGATCCATCCGGGCGGGATCGTCTCGGCCATGACCAATCCGGGCAACGCCCCGCGCGAGCAGGTCGATCACGGCTTCAGGATCTATCCCGCCCAGCGAGCAGGCGATCCGGCAGACATCGCCGCCGCCGCCGCCTATCTCGCTTCGGATGACGCGGCCTATTGCTATGGCACCGAACTCTCAGTCGACGGAGGGCTCAACGCGGGCCACTATTACATGGGCTTGCCCGGGTCGCCAAAAGTCTGAGCGATCAGTTCACGGCGAGCCGAACGCGGTCGGCCTCGATCCGCTTCACCGCCAGCCAGGCGCAAGCCGCGCCGACAATTCCGGTCGGCATGACGATGGTCAACGCCATCCGCAGCGCCGCGCCGTCGTTGCCCAGGGCGCTGCTCAGCGCCCCGGTCAACCACGGCCCCACGGCAAAGCCGACCAGCGTGGCAATCGCGAGAAATAGCGCGGTTGCGGTCGCCCGGTACGTCGCGGGCAAGATGTGCTGAAGCAATGAGATGACCCCCGCCGACCAGCCACCACCCAGAAGGCCGCTGGGGATCGCCAGGAGCATCGCGAATTCATAGCTGCCGGCCCAGGCGACCGCGAGGATCATGGTGGTGGCGCCTGCCATGCTGATCGCCGCCAACCGCAAGGGCCACGCATCGTCGCGCCGCGCAAGCCGGCTCGCCAACGCCCCGAAGCCGAGCATCCCGACCAATCCCGCCAGACCGAAATTGAGAGCGAAAGCCGATTTTACCGCGACCGGGTCCATCGCATAGGTCCGCGCGAAAAGCTCCGGGCCCCAGAAGCCGAACGACACGCCGGACAACATGCCAAGGCCGAAGCTTGCCATCATCAGCCAGTAGGCCGGCGCTCCAGCCAATCGCGCGACCACCTCGCGAAACGACAGCGCCTGCGCCGCACCGGAAACAAGCGGGCGCGGCGGCTCGCGGACCAGGACCAGCGCCACCAGCGCCAGCACTATGCCCGGCGCGCCCATGACGAAATAGGCGATGCGCCAGTCATAGGCCGCGGCAATGGCCGGTCCGCCGGCCTGCCCGGCGATTTGTCCGATGTAGGTGGCCAGGGCGAGAATGGCGAAAGCCGCGGGCCGCCGCTCGGGTCTGAAGTAGTCGCTGAGCAGCGAGTAGGCGGGCGCGGCGAAGGCCGCTTCGCCGATCCCCACCCCGACCCGCGCCAGCGCCAGCGAGATTGGTCCGGTCGCAAAACCGGTGGCAATCGTGCAACAACTCCACATCACGCAGCCTGCGGCAATGATCCAGATCCGCGATGACCGATCCGCGAGCCGCGCGATCGGCACCCCGGCGACGACGTAGAGCGCAACGAATGCTGGCCCCATCAGCAGCCCGATATACGCGTCGTCCAGCCCGAACTCGGCCTTGATCGGACCGACCAGTCCGGTGAGCAGAAAACGGTCGGCATAATTGAAAATCGCGATTCCCAGCAGCGAGAACAACACCACCCACGGATTGCTCAGGCGTTCGCGGCCTTCGGGAGCAAGCTCAATCACGCTTGAGCGTCCCGCCGTTGACGTGCCAGACCTGCCCGTTGACCCATTCGCCGTCTTCCGACGCGAGGAAGGTCACCGCCGCGGCGATATCTTCCGGCTTGCCCAGCCGGGTGTGCGGAACCGCCTTCAATCCTGCCACGCGATACTCGTCGGTGAGGTGCGCTTCGGCAGCCTCGGTGAGCACCAGTCCGGGGCAGATGACGTTCGCGCGAATGCCCTGCTTGCCCCATTTCTGGGCGACATGGCGCGCCAGCGCGTGGATCGCGTTCTTGGTCATTGGATAGGCGACCTGCCACGCCGCTCCGCCAGCCGCCGCGCCCGAGGAAGTGTAGATCATCGCGCCCCCACCGCGCGCGATCAACGCGGGGAGCGCCGCCTGGGTCGCGAGGAAGTGGCTCTTGGTGTTAATCGCAAAGCTTTTGTCGAGCACTTCGATGGGGCAGTTGAGTACGTCGATATCGCCCTCGGTGCCGCCAGCGAGGTTCGAGTGATAGAAATCGAGGCCGCCGAATTCATCGAGCGCCGCCTTTACAAATGCCGCCTGCGAGGAGGCATCGGTGCCGTCCAGCGCAACCGCAATGGCCTTGCCGCCGCTCTCCCGGATATCGGCCGCCACCTGTTGGGCAAGCTCGACCAGCAGGTCCCCGATGACGACGCTGGCGCCTTCCTCGGCGAGCCGCCGCGCGGTTGCCGCGCCGATGCCGCGCGCACCGCCCGCGATCACCCCGACCTTGCCCTGCAATCCCCGCATCACCTTTGCCTCCGCTGTTGCCCGATCATGCCGGCGGCCTGCTCCCCGCCCATGGCGCGGCCTGCTCAAGTTGCCCGGCAAGGCGCAGCAGCAGTGCCTCCTCGCCATAGCGCCCGGTAAACATGATCCCGATCGGCAAGCCATCCGCCGACATCGCCAGCGGCACCGACATGCTCGGCTGGCCGGTGCCGTTGTAGATCCCGGTGAAGGAAGTGTAGCCGCCGACCCGCTGGCCCCAGGTCGGGAAGTCGGCCCCGGTCGACAGCCCGACCTCGCCGAGCGGTTTGGGCGGATGAGTCAGCGTGGGCGAGAGGATCACATCGTATTCGGCCATGAACCGCGCAATCGCGACAGCAGCGGCCTGGTAGGCGTTGTTGCCGCGAGCAAAGTCCATGCCGGTGCGCGTCCGGCCATAAGCGATGGTGGCGAGGGTGATTTCCTCGAGCATGTCGGGCCCCGGCGCGATCCCGGTCGCAAGAGCGCGATCCTCGACATCGGCGGCAATCGAGCTCGCCATCAGCGCGAAAGAGTGGGCTTCGATTGCGGCGTTGTCGATACCGGGGGCGGCTTCATCGACGTGGTGACCCAGGCTTTCGCACAGTCGTGCCGCAGCACGGGTCGCCTCTGCCACCTCGGGATCGACCGGCGCGCCAGAAAACGGCGTGAGCATCAGGGCGATCCGCAACCTGCCCGGCGGTTGGCCGACCTGCGACAGGAACGAGCCCTCCGGCGCAGGCGCCGAATAGCGCGAGCCCGGTTCGATGCCATGGGTCGCGTCGAGGATCGCGGCGCTGTCTCGCACGCTCCACGTGACCGCGTGATGCGTGCTCATCCCGCCCCAGCCCTCGGTCCGAAGCGGCCCCATCGGCACCCGCCCGCGGCTGGGCTTGAGGCCGAACAATCCGCAGCACGAAGCGGGAATGCGGATCGAACCACCGCCGTCGGTGGCGTGCGCCGCGGGGATCACTCCCGCCGCCACCGCCGCTGCGGCTCCCCCCGACGATCCCCCGGCGATCCGCGCGGGGTTCCAGGGGTTGCGGGTATCGCCGGTAAGCTTGTTTTCGGTGGTCGCGGTGAGCCCGAATTCGGGTGTCGTCGTCTTGCCGAAGATCACGAACCCGGCGCGTTCGATCCGGCGCACCAGTTCGGACGTCACCGGCGCGCGATAGCCTTTGTAAAAGCGGCTGCCACCCTCGGTCAGTTCGCCCTTTATGTATGTGTTGAGGTCCTTGAGCAGCCAGGGGACGCCCCCGAACGGCCCCTCAGGAAGTCCCTCGGCAATCCGCTTGCGGGCGTAGTCATAATGCCGCTGTGCAATGAAGTTGAACTTCGGGTTCGCGGCCTCCGCCCGTTCGATCGCGGCCTCGAGCAGTTCGGTCGCCGAGACTTCGCGGTTTCGGACGAGTTCGCCAATCCCGAGCGCATCGTGTTCGGCGAACTGGTGTGCTGCTGTCATGCTCATTTCCTCAGTCGAGCGAGCCATGGATGGTCTGGCCATCCTTGATCGTGGCGACGACCTTGATCCGGAACAGCCTGGCGGGATCGGCGGTCAGCGGGTCGGTATCGAGCACCACGAGGTCCGCGCGCTTGCCCGGGGCAAGGCTGCCCTTGTCCGCGTCCTCGCCGATCTGCCAGGCGGCGTTGATCGTCACCTGTTGCAGCGCGCGATACACCGGGATCCGCTCGATCGGCCCGAGAATGTCTCCCGACTGCGTGCGCCGGTTTACCGACGACCACACCAGCCGCATGATATCGGGCTCGACCACGGGTGCATCGTTGTGCGCAGTGGGACGCAAGCCGAGCGCCCAGGCGGAAGCCTGCGGCGAAATGAAGTCGGCCCGCTTTGGCCCGAGCGCGACATCGCGATGCCAGTCCCCCCAGTACCAGGTGTGGTTGGCGAAGAAGCTCGGATGGATGTCGAGCGTCTTCATTTCGCCGAGCTGCGCCTGGGTGACGACCTGGTTGTGGATCGCGATGGTCCTGGCACCGGCCAGCCCGTTCGCGCGGACCCCGTCGATCAGCGCCTGCGCCGCTTCGTCTCCGTTGACATGGACGAACACCGGCCAGCGGTTGCTGGCTGCATCGGCCAGCTTGGCGTTGAACAGGGCGAGGTCGATCGCCGGATAGCCGCGATAGTCCGCGTCCTTGCCTTCGGGCGGTACCGGCACCGGATCGTGCAGCCAGGCGGTGCGGCCTTGCGGGCTGCCGTCGAGCGTCAGCTTGATCCCGCCGATCCGCAAGCGGCCTTCATAGCCCTTGCCGATCTTCGCCCGGACTTCCGCGGGCCATTCGCGTTCGAACGAAACCAGCGCGACGGTATCGAGCAGCAGCACCCCGCGCCGCGCTGCTTCGGCCAGCGCCGCCCAGTTTTCCGGCATGACCCGGCCGTCCTGCGCGGTGGTGATGCCGTTGGCGGCGTAAATCCGTTCCCCCGCCACCAGCGCCGCCACCCCGGCGTCGGGGCCGGCCGGGGTCAGCATCCTGAGCGGACCGAACAGCGCGGCTTCCTCCACCACGCCGTTGGGGGTCTTGCCGTCCGCCTCGCGGCGAATGACCCCGCCGGGTGGATCGGGTGTCTCGGGCCCGATCCCGACGATCTTGAGCATCGCCGAGTTGAGCACCGCAAGGTGCCCGCTGACGTGAATCGCCAGCAGCGGCCGGGTGGTCGATATCGCATCGAGATCGTGTCGCGTGGGAAAGCGCTTGTCGGCAAGCTGGCT
>JBBSKI010000079.1:0-8858 GCA_038256425.1 Sphingomonadales bacterium | reverse complement strand
CGGAACATTCGGGCTGACGCAGCGACTGCAGACTGAATATTTCGATCTATACCAGTGTCATCGCTACGATGTGGAAACGCCGCTGGAGCAGACGATGGAGGCGCTGACCGAGATCATTCGGCAGGGCACGGACCGGCATATCGGGATCAGCGAAAGAGCCTCACCGGCTCGCGCGTTTGTTGGTTATGGTGTGGCAGTGTGGCGGGTCGGCGATCGGAACGTCATTCGTTACCATTGACGGATAATCGAGCGCGGCACGCGCATCCTGCTGGAGTGGCCGACGCTGAAATCAGCCCCTGCTGAGGATAAGATCTGCGGCCTTCTCACCGATCATCATTGTCGCCGCGTTGGTGTTACCGCTGACAATCGTGGGCATCACCGAGGCGTCCGCAACCCGCAAGTTGGCGATGCCACGCACCCGCAGTTTGGCATCAACGACCGCGCCGGGATCTTCGGCATTTCCCATCCGACAGGTCCCAACCGGGTGAAATATCGTTGCGGCGTGGCCGCGTAGCCAAGTATCGAGCGCGTCGTCCGTTGCAATGTCCGCGCCCGGTTCGTCCTCCCCGATACGCCATGGCTCGAGCGCGGGCTGACTTCCGATCTTGCGCGCAATCCTGATCGCCGCGCGTAACGTGGCAAGGTCACCCGGCGTCGCCAGATGGTTGGGTTCGATCCGCGGCGGTTCGAAGGGATCCGCTGATCGCAAGGAAACCCGTCCGCGGCTCTCCGGGTGCAATGCAATCATGTCAATCGAGAAACCGTCGAACGGACGCATGCCCTTCTTTCCGTGGTTGACCATCACCCCGGGAATAAACTGGATTTGCACGTCGGGACGGTCGAGCCCGGCCCGGCTGCGGACGAAGCCACCTGCCTCAAGTGAGTTTTCGGATCCGAGACCGTTGCGGCGGAGCAAATATTGGGCACCGATCAGCGCCGCGCGCATCCCGCGCGTCCGCGACCATAATAGTGGCAGCCGTGAGCGATAGGTCACCGCTACGTCCACGTGGTCCTGTAAATTTGCGCCCACCCCGGGAAGATTCGCGGCGACCAAAACGCCGGCGGCAAGCAGCGCTTCGGGGTTGCCCAATCCCGATAATGAGAGAATCTGCGGCGACTGGATAGTCCCGGCGCATAAGATGATTTCCGAATCGGCCGAAATGCGGCCTGGCTCCCGGCGGGCACCCCGCAGATACTCGACCGCCACCGCCCGCCCGTGCCCGACGACGATCCGCGAGACGTGAATGTCAGTGGTTAGGTGCAGATTGCTTCGGTCGAGCGCCGGGAGCAAGAATGCTCGCCGGGCCCCGACGCGTTGCCCGCCCTCGATATTGACCTGGTAACGGCCCACCCCGTCCTGCGTTTCGCCGTTAAAATCGCTAGTCTCGGGAAGTCCGGCCTGGACCCCGGCCTCGATGAAGGCGCGGTAGATCGGGTCCTTGGAGCGCCCGTACCTGACGTAGAGCGGTCCGCCTGCGCCGTGGTAGCAGTCTTCTCCGTGGGGGCCATCTTCCGATCGCTTGAAGTAGGGCAGGACATCGTCATAGCCCCAGCCGGGCAGGCCCATTTGCCGCCATTGGTCATAGTCGGCCCGGTTGCCGCGCACATATAACATGCCGTTGATCGACGACGAGCCACCCCAGCCCTTGCCGCGCGGGACGTACATCGATCGACTGTCGAGTGCCGCGACTGGTTCAGACTCGAACGCCCAGTTGCTGGGATTGGCATCGCGCATCAGAGTCGCCATTCCCGCGGGCATGGTAGCAAGAAGGCCCGCATTGCGCCCGCCTGCTTCCAGGAGCACCACGCGATTGCGCGGGTCCTCGCTCAGGCGGTTGGCCAGGACGCATCCGGCCGATCCTGCTCCGATGATCACATAGTCGGCGTTCGAAGGTATGGGGCCCGCGCGCGTCATCATTTTTGCTCCGCCTGGTTGAGGTCGATCTTGGTTACGCGATCGCTGCCGCCCCACCCGGCAATCTCGGTAATTCCGGCCGCGATCATTGCATGCATGTCCGCGCCCTCGATCAATTAGAACCGGACGCCATCCTTGCCCGGACTTTCGAGATAGGCAACCCGAGCAGCGGCGATACCGGCGGTAAGAGCCGGAACCAGTCCGCGGGCTGGCGCCGAAGCCACGGCGGTGTCCAAATCATCGACAATCACGGCGATAGATGCATTCCCGCCAGCGCTCGCCAGTCGCGAGTGTATGGTGATGCCATGGTGCGGCGCTTTAATCCGCTTCCTTGATTTGGCGAGCACCCAATTTCTGTTAGCGGCACGTTGAGAAGGTGTCGGGCCAGGGATCGTTCGTGCCCGGTCAAGTTAACTTGTCAGTTCCGGAGCCGATGACTAGGCTTACCCCAGCAAAATTAGGGCGGAGGTAACCGTCGATGAAAACTGGAGGAAAGCTTGGCCACAGTAGCGGTTCCGGCGGGCGAAGCTCCGGCTGAGGGACAAGATTTCGGGACGCCGCGATACCGGCTCTACGTCCTGATCAGCCTCACGGCGGTCTACACGCTCAACTTCATCGACCGAAACCTGCTGGGCGTCGTCTCACAGCCGATCATCGATCAGTTCGGACTGTCCGACACCCAATACGGCTTCTTGACCGGCCCGCCGTTCGCCCTGTTCTACGCCTTCATGGGCGTGCCGATCGCCATGGCGGCCGACCGTTTCAACCGAGTGGCGATTATATCGCTTTGCATAGCGATCTGGTCGCTGATGACCGCCTTGTGCGGCTTCGCGCCCGGGTTCGTGTTTCTGCTGCTGTGCCGGATCGGCGTTGCGATCGGCGAAGCAGGCGGCACGCCGCCGTCGAACTCCCTGATCGGCGACTATTTCAAGCCGCGCAGCCGGGCCGGGGCCCTGGGCGTATTTGGTATGGGTGTTACGATTGGCGGGGCCTTCGCCTACGGTTTTGGCGGCCCAATCAGCGGATTGACCAACGAGGCGGTGCTCTCACTTCTGAGGCCGATCGGTCTGGAGGGTCTGCCCGCTATGATGGGGTGGACCGGATCGTTCGGCTGGCGTTTCGCCTTCATCGGACTGGGTGTCCCGGGCCTTTTCGTCGCGTTGCTTTTGTTCCTGACCGTTAAAGAGCCGCCTCGCGGCTATTCCGACCCGCCAGGGACCGTGCATATGGAGAAGGCCAGCATCGTCGAGACCCTGCGCCAATTGTCGACCAAGCCGACTTTCTGGAATATGGCCGTGGGGGCGTCACTGGTGGCCTTCGTCGGTTACGGCCTTTTCGGTTTTCAGGCTCCGATGGCCCAAAGGATCTCCGGCATCGGGCCTGGCGAGTTCGCCCTTACCTTCGGCGTGCCGCTGGCGCTGATCTCGGCGCTCGGCACCTTCCTGGGCGGCTGGCTGACGACGCGGCTGTCGGCGCGCTTTCATACTGCCGTCGCGGTGATCCCAGGCGTCGGCCTCCTGCTGGCGATCCCATTCTACATCACCGCATTCTACCAGATGGACCATGCTGGCGTGGTCACGGCGGCGGACGGCACGAAGCAAGTGACGGGCCATTGGCCGGCCCTGATCTCTTGGGGCCTGGGGGCGATGTTTCACTATGCCTACATCGGCGCCCAGTATACCATCGGCCAAGGGGTAGTGTCGTCCCGCTCTCGGGCATCGGCGATCGCAATATTGCTGGTGCTAGTGGCTTTGATCGGCAACGGAATCGGGCCCCAGGTCGTCGGCATTCTCTCCGACACCTTCATGAATATGCAGCTTCAGGCCCACGATGCGGGCGCCGGCCTGACCAACGCAATCTGTCGGGCAAAGGACTTGTCGGCCCTGCCCGAGACTCAACAATTGGTCTGCCGTGAGGCTTATGGTGAGGGTCTGCGCCAGTCTCTGGTGGCGGTCACCCTCGTTTTGATTCCCGCCGCAGCATTCTATTTTATTGCCGCGCGCACATTGGACAAGGACATGGTGGCGAGCCGGCACTGAAGCTTGGCGCCGGCGGCGCCTTGGTAGGCGCCTCAATCGAGGTGTGCCGTGTCGATGGGCATCCCCGACAACCCGCAGGACCTAGCCCGCGCTGGGATTGGGAAGGTGCGGCCGGATTTGCCTAGTACGGCGGGGCGGTTGCCTCGACTCGCGCTGCCGATCGCGGTGGTGTTCGAGGCGTTCTGGGAACTGCTCGAGAACTCGCCGCTGATAATCGACCGCTGCCGCGCGGTCACCGTCAGCCTCAATTACTATGGCGACAGCGTGCTCAATTCGCTGGCCGACATCGGCTTCATGGCGCTGGGATTCTGGCTGGCGGGCAAGCTGCTGTGGTGGGCCAGCGTCGCGCTCGCTATCGAGCTGTTCACATTGGCGATGGTCCGCGACAACCTGACGCTCAACGTGTTGATGCTGGTCTGGCCGATCGACGCGGTGCGGGCGTGGCAGGCGGGCGGCTGAACGGTCAAAAACGGGGTTGGCAAGCGCCTCGAACGGGTCCTTAATCGCCGGGCTAAGCGGAAGGGCCCTACTCATGGATGCCGTAACCTCGTCGCGCTCGCGCGAAGCCGTTGAAACGACGCACTTCGATGTAATCATCGTCGGCGCGGGGATTTCGGGAATCGGCTCGGCCTACCACCTCCAGGACCAGTGCCCGCAGTTGAGCTATGTCGTGCTCGAGATGAAAGACACCTTCGGCGGCACCTGGGAAACCCACAAGTACCCCGGGGTCCGTTCGGACAGCGACCTCTACACCTTCGGGTATCGCTTCAAGCCATGGGTCGATGCCCCGATCGCCACCTCGGACAAGATCCTGCGCTACATGGGCGAGGTGATCGAGGATCACGGGATCGCCCCGCACATCCGCTATGGCCACCGCATCGTCCGCGCCGCCTGGTCGAGCGCCGACGACCTGTGGACGGTCGATGCGGTGCGCACCGCCGACGGCGCCACCGTCCGCTTCACCGCCAATTTCGTGTGGATGTGCCAGGGCTATTACGATCACGAGAACCCCCACCTCCCCGAATGGCCGGGAATGGCCGACTACCAGGGCAAGCTGGTCCACGCGATGCAGTGGGACCCGGCCACCGAGGTTGTCGGCAAGCGCGTCGTTGTGATCGGCTCGGGCGCGACCGCGGCCACGGTGGTGCCCGCGCTGGCCAAGGACTGCGCCCACGTCACCCAGCTTCAGCGCCGGCCGATCTGGTACATCCCCAACCCCAACGAGAACGAGTTAGCCACTGCGCTGCGCGAGGGCGGGATCGAGGAGGAGACGATCCACCGTGTCGTCCGCACCAAGATCAACCACGAATTCGAAGCGCTGACCCAGCGCTGCCTGGCCGAGCCCGAGGCGGTCAAGGCCGAGCTGCTCGCCGCCGCCGAGGACATCCTCGGCCCCGCCTTCGCCGAGACCGCGCCGCACATCACCCCCGACTACCGCCCGTGGCAGCAGCGCGCCGCGTTCATTCCCGAAGGCGACCTGTTCCTCGCCATCCGCGCGGGCAAGGCGAGCATCGTCACCGACGAGATCGAGCGCTTCACCGCGACCGGCATCCAGACCAGGTCTGGCGGGCACCTCGAGGCCGACATCGTCGTCGCCGCCACCGGTTTCAACCTGCTGGTGCTCGGTGGCATTCCCTTCACCGTCGATGGCGAGCCCGTTGATTGGGCGAAGACGATCAACTATCGCGGGATGCTGTTCACCGGGGTGCCCAACCTGGCTTGGGTAATGGGCTATTTCCGCGCCAGCTGGACCCTACGGGTCGACATGATGGGCGATTTCGTGTGCCGGCTCCTGAACCACATGGACGCCATCGGCGCCACTCGGGCGGATGTGAAGCTGCGCCCCGAAGACGCCGACATGGCGATCCTGCCGTGGATCGAGGACGACAACTTCAACCCCAACTACCTGCGCCGCGAAATCCACAAGATGCCGCGCCGCGGCGACAAGCCCGAATGGCGCCACGGCCAGCACTACTGGAAAGAGCGCGAGGAATTCCCGACGATCGATCTCGAGGGCACCGAGTTTGTCTATAGCGGCGACAAGCACCGTGCGCGCACGGCGGCGCGGGGTGGAGAAAAAGTCATCGCCTAGTGGGGGATGGGGTGCCATCTGGCCCCACGGTTCAAGATTGGGTGATCGAGATTTCTCAATCGCGGCTTGAGACGGCGGGATAGAATGGGGCGGCCGCAAGTTATCCCCTCACCAATGGGGGAAGTCGTCGATGCGCCGCTTATTCGCCACCGCCGCCATTGCGCTGGCGCTGCCCGCCGCCGCCCACGCCTAGAATAACGGACCGTAGACTGAATCGGTGCTCGACGGCGCCTACATCACGCTCGGCGCGGGCGAGTTCTAAGGTCCGAGCTACGACGGTCGGAAGACTACGTGCTTTCCCTCGCGCCGCTGGTCCAGGGCCGCCCTGCTCGGCGTGGCGATCACCTCGCGTCCGCGGGCATCGCGCTCGACCTGATCCCGACGGCAAGGACGCCAAGGTCGGGTAATGCCAAAGCGTTGTAAATCGCCGACGTCACTCTCAATTGACTCCGCGTGCCCGCCCTTCCCAATAGGGCGCACGCAGATCGCGTTTGAGCACCTTGCCTGCGCCCGACAAGGGAAAGGTTTCGGTGCGCAAAGTGATCGAGCGAGGGCATTTATACCCAGCGATTTGGGCCTTGCAATGCGCGATGATGCTGGCTTCGTCGGGGCTCGCACCCAGTTTGGGTATGATGATGGCGTGAACCGATTCCCCCCACTGTTCGCTCGGGATGCCGATCACTGCGACCCCCGCAACGTCGGGGTGGGTGGAAATCGCGCTCTCGACCTCAGCGGAAAAGACATTTTCGCCGCCTGAAACGATCATGTCCTTCATCCGGTCGACGATATAAATAAAGCCGTCCTCGTCCTGATACGCTCCGTCGCCGGTGTGGACCCAGCCATCGACCAGCGCCTTTGCGGTTTGCTCGGGCAATTGCCAATAGCCCTGCATGGTTCCGGGGCTGCGCGCGGCAATTTCGCCAACGGTGCCGCGCGGTACGATTTTTCCGTTCTCGTCGATGATTTTGATTTCACAACCAACGGCAGGCAGCCCGGCAGAGCGTAGGCGCACTGAATTCGGGCCCTCCAGAACATGATCTTCAGGCGGCAATATCGTCACAATGGGTGCCATTTCGGTTTGCCCGTAGGCTTGGAAAAAATTGACATGCGGCATGACCTGCATGCCTGACGCAACAGCCCTTCGGGCATGGGAGACGCACCGTAAACATAGCTTTTGAGCATCTTCACCCGTTCGGGTTTGAATGTCGGATGGCCCAGAGTCATTCCCAGCATGGTGGGCACCAGCATGGCAACGCTTACCTTGTGGGTTTCAATAGGCGTCAGGGTCGCTTCGGGCTCAAAGGATGGAATATAGACATTGCATCCGCCCACCATGGCAACCGCGGTATTCCCGCCAAAGTCGGCCAGGTGAAACATCGGGGCGGCGTGCAGCCAAATCGTATCGCGGTTCAACCGAAGTTCCTTGGCGATCACCATGGCATTATACAAAAGCGCCCGATGCGGCAGCGCGACGCCTTTGGGAAAGCCGGTTGTGCCGCCGGTATAGAACAGCCCCGCAAGATCCTCATCCTGGCGCATGGCATCAGCGCAGGGCTTGTGCGCGGCAATCAGCTCCTCGAATGAAAGCATGCCGTCAGGTGCCGCATCATTGCCGATATAGATCACGGTCCTGACGTCCTTGGCCTCGGCGCGAATGGCGTCGAGCATCGGCAGGAAATTGCGATCCACGAACAGGATCTGCGCGTTAGAATCGTTGAGAGAGTAGGCATTTTCCGCCGCTGACCAGCGCGTGTTCATCGGCACCACTGCGCCGCCCGCCCACCAGACGGCAAACACATATTCGGTGTAACGATCAGAATTGAGGGCGAGGATCGCCACGCGATCGCCTGCCGCCAGTCCCATAGCGCGCAGCGCAGCGGCCAACCGCGCCATCCGGTCCCGCCACTGCGCCCAAGTGTGCCGCCGGTCGCCATCGATACTGGCAATCTTGTTCGGAAAGGTGTCCGCGGCACTGTTAAGTACTTGCGTCAGATGCATGGCTTGGCCTTATCTTGAGGGCAGGCATTCCCCAAGTGCCGAGCCGATAAATGTTAAGTTCGCGTGATTTCGCCTGCCAATCAAGTGGTGTGCTCCCCGGGCGGCATCGGATGTTGCCAACACCCTGGAAGTGAACCCTTTTTCTGGAGCCCTAGAGTGCCCCCTCCGCAAAAGCGGATTACAACGTTCTTGCCTCGAACGGTCGGGATCGCGTGCAGACCAGAGGCGGGCCGCGATTCCTTTGTCAGCGTGCGGACCAGTGCATATCAGGATGCTCGCTTCCGAGCGAAAAATGGGAGGGGCAGGTCACTTCACTTGGAGGTGCACCGGCTTGCCATGCGGCGTGTGGCGATAGGCCTCCGCCCATGCGTCCTTGCGCGATACCAGGTCAGCGACAGTGACCAGACCGCGCTCGGTGGCCAAGGTCTCAAGCGCCGAAACCCAGTGCAGGAAGTACCCCGATCCGTCGTCACCGGGATGACGCGCCAATTCGCGCGACAGGGCTGCCGCCCAATCGGTCCATGAAAAGGCGTCTTCGGCGTTGAGACGCACCGCCAGAGCGAAGGCCTGGGCCTGCCAGGGTTCGGCAAAGATTGGCCCTTGTTTGTCCTTCGGCAGGCCCGGGAGCGCCAGGGGATCAAATGCGCTCAAGATAGGGCTCCCACAAATCGAGGCTGACCGTGTCCCGTGGCGAAGCGTCGGGGCCCCAGAGTCCGCTGGCGCTGAAACGAACAGTATAGAGCGGCTGCGGGTCCTCGCCGCCGCCATGGGCATGGCTGTCGGGAAAGACGTGGGCGCCGTGACAATGCGTGAT
>JBBSKI010000078.1:0-8968 GCA_038256425.1 Sphingomonadales bacterium | reverse complement strand
CCGCCGTCCTTGTCATCCCGCCGCGTTGCCCCTAAGGGCGCGCAGTCCGTAATGGGGCGCGCACAGGAGTGTAGCTCAGCTGGTTAGAGCATCGGTCTCCAAAACCGAGGGCCGTGGGTTCGAATCCCTCCACTCCTGCCACGCGCCCCGCCCAAACATCCCCATCGACGCCGCCGCCCCGCTCCGATAGACTCCCGGTCCGAGGAGAGCGCCCCGTGGGGACCGGGCGTAAAGGGGGTCGGCAATGGCTTCACGGCCTGCGGATAGTGCTGGGACGCGGGCCGCGCGCTGGATGATCTGGCGGCGCTGGACGGGGCCGCGCACCTCGGGCCAGCGGCTCGCGGTGGGGATGATCGCGCTGTTCGCGATGATCCTGCTGGTCGCGCCGCTGTTCGAGGACCCGATCGATTCGCGCGCGCCGCAAGCCACAGCCGGGGTGGTCGACTATTCGGCCTACCAGCGGATCGACCGCCCGGTCGAAATAACCGGGCAGTGGAAGCTGACCTGGTTCGAGCCGCCCTTAGCGCCCAATGGCCCCGCGCGCACCTTTGTCGAGGTGCCGGGGCAGTGGACTGGCACCAAACTGCCCGACGGACGGGTCCTGCCGCTGTCGGGTCACGTCCGTTACGACGTGGTGCTGCGCGGACTCTCGCCGGGGCGCTATGAAATGCACTTTCCGGTGCTGTGGGCGGGCAACCGCATCACTATCGACGGCAAGCTGGTCGGCGGGCGCGGGCAGGTCGGATCGAGCGCGGCGGACACCCGCTATTACCTGCGCGCGCAGGACGTCACTTTCGATGCCACCGGCGCGGACCTGACGCTGGGGATCGAACTGGCCACCTTCTTGCACCGCGAAAACGGGATGGAGGACCCGCCGGTGTTCGGCACCCCCAGCGCGATGGACCGCTGGACTGCGCTCAAATGGTCGCGCGAGCATTTGTACAATATCTCACTGCTGCTGATCGCCTCGCTCGGCATCGCGGTGTGGCTGTTCCGCCCGAGCGACCGCGCCTCGCTCTATTTCGGGCTGAGCTGCCTGGCCTTCCTGCCGACCGCGGCGATGCTGGGCTTCGACAATGTTTTCCAGATCATGTTCCCCGCGCTTCCCTACCCGACCAGTCTGGCGATCCAGTATCTCTCGGGCGTGGTCGCGGTCTCGTTTTTCTTCCTCAACGCGCACGAACTGTTCCCCCGCGAAAGCTCGAAATGGATGGCGCGCGCGATCCTCAGTCTGTTCGCGTTGATCTTTGCCGGACATTCATGGTTGCTGCTGCAGGGTGACACGCTGGGGTCGACACTGCTTCAGCGCGATGTCCTGATGGTAGTGGCGCTGTTCACGCTGATTTACATGCTGGCAATTCTCGGCCGCGCGGTGTGGAACCGGCGCGACGGCGCGCTGATCTTCCTGCTGGGCATGTCGCTGTTCGTATTCAGCTTCTTCGTCAGTGCATCCGTGATGACCGGCTGGGTCTCCAAGGGCGACGTGGCCGGATTTGAATGGACCACGCTGGGGATCGTCATCCTGCTGTACAGCCACGTCATCCTGATGGCTGAGCGCTGGTCGCTGTCGGTCGGCAAGGCGGAACAGATCAACGATGATCTGCGCCAGTTGCTCGAGGTCAACACCGCTATCACGTCTGACCTCCAGCTTGGCTCGCTGCTCGAACGGATCGTCGGGGTTACCTCGAAAATTTTGCGCGCCGATCGCAGCTCGCTGTTCCTGAAAGACCGTCAGAACCCGGTGTTGGCCAGTCTGGTGGCTCAAGGGGTTGAGGGCGGGCCGATTCGTTTCGATATCGGGCGGGGTCTGGCGGGCTATGCCTATGCCACGGGCGAAACCGTCAACATCGCCGACGCCTATGCCGATGATCGCTTCAATCGCACCATCGATGAGGATACCGGTTATCGCACACGCTCGGTTCTGACCGTGCCGATCGCCGCGCGTGACGGACGGCGGATCGGCGTAATGCAGGCCTTGAACCGTGAGGACGGCGAAGTCTTCACAGCCGAGGACGCCGCGCGGCTTTCGGCGTTCGGGGCGCAGGCGGCGGTGGCGATCGACAATGCGCGCCTGTTCGGTGAAGCGATCTCGGCGCGCAATTTCGATGATTCGATCCTGCGGTCGATGGCCGACGGGGTGATTGCGCTCGATGGTGAGTGGAAGATCACCAAGCTCAACGCGGCCGCTGCCGAAATTCTCGGCGCATCGGCGACCCTGCTCGCCGGGCTCGACCTGCGCGCGCTGCTGGCGCAGCACAATCCGTGGCTGACCGACGAGATCGAGGCGGTGGTCGCCAGTGGCGAGCCCAAGCTGCTGCTCGACGTGGCGATCCGCACCGCGCGCGACCGGCCTTCGTCGGCCAACCTGTCGATCTCGCAATTGTCTGGCGAGGATGGCCCGGTCGGCGTTTTGCTGGTGATCGAGGACATTTCGGAGGAAAAGCGTCTGCAGGGGACGATGCGCCGGTTCATGACCCAGGCAGTGGTCGATCAGGTCCTGGCCAACAACGACGAGGAGCTGCTGTTCGGTTCGGCCTGCGAGGCGAGCGTCCTGTTCGCCGATATCCGCGGTTTTACGACGATGGCGGAGGAGCTGAGCGCGCGCGAAACGGTCGAGACACTCAACGAGTTGTTCAGCGAGATGTTCGAGGCGGTCGCCGGCCACGACGGTGTGCTCGACAAATACATCGGCGACGCGGTCATGGCGGTCTATGGCGCCCCGCTGTCGTCGGGTCGCGATCCGCAAAACGCATTGGCCAGCGCGCTTGAAATGCTGGCGCGGATCGATCCGGTCAACGCGCGCCGCGCCGAGCGGGGCGCATCGCCGATCCGCATCGGCATCGGCATCGCCAGCGGCGAAGTGGTGGCAGGCACGATCGGCAGCCCGAAGCGGATGGACTATACCGTGATCGGCGACAGTGTGAACCTGGCAGCGCGGCTCCAGGACCTGACCAAGATTTACGGCGTCGAAATGCTGGTCTGTGCGAAGACAGCGGCAGCGATCGAGTTCGGGCGGGCAACGCGCGAGATCGATCTGATCGCGGTGCGAGGGCGAAAACGCCCCGAAACCATCGTCGAGGTGCTGGCGCGCGATCCTGTCGATCCCGCCGCCCGCGCCGCTTTGCTCGCTGCCTATGCAGCGGGGCGCCGGGCGCTGGCGATACGCGATTGGGACGGCGCGCTGGCCGCGTTTGGCAAGGCCGTGGAAATCGATCGCGACGACCGTCCATCGCGGCTGATGCTTGCCCGTGCCCGCGCACTGGCCGGTGCCCCGCCGAGCGATTTGTGGGACGGGGTCTGGCGTGACAACCAGATCCAGGACGATTGACGCGGCCTTCGTGCAGCGGAAATTCGATGGGCACCGCCGGCTGTGCGGGAACACACTGCTCGCTCTGACAGTTTGCCACAGGAGGTCGAGGGACCTCTTGGAGTGTTTGGCCATGTCCGTCGGCAATTTGCGTTCGAGCAACGGCTCTCGCTATGGGTCAAACCTCGCTTACGACGCCAACCGTCGCCGCCTGGTGCACGGTCCGCTTCAGCCGATGGACCCGGTCCGGGGATCGGATCGCGTGCACGCGCGCGGGTTCTGGCAGCGCCTGTTTCGCAGCTGAGCGGAGCCCCGTTGGAGAGTCTTGCCTTTCGCGCGGGCCGCGCCTAAACGACATGCACTTCCGACATCGGAAACAGCCAAGCCCCTCCCGGTCCCGCCGGGGTGGCGCTGGTTCCATGGGGGAAGACCTGTAAATCCAAGCAGGCTCACAACGGTTTTCTCGAAGCGGAGCACAGCGGCAGCGATGGCCAAGACCAGTCCCGGTGAATTCATGCGCCAGGTTCAGGCCGAGGGGCGCAAGGTCGTCTGGCCGAGTCGTCAGGAAACCGTCACCACCGCGATCATGGTGGGGATCATGATGGTGATCCTCGCGATATTTTTCCTCGGTGTCGATACGGTGTTCGGCTGGGTCGTCCGCCAGCTCCTGACGCTCGCCGCCTGATCCGTTCGGCAACGCTCCGCTCGCAGCGAAAGAGAATTCATGTCCCGCTGGTATATCATTCACGCCTATTCGGGCTTCGAGAACAAGGTCAAGGAATCGATCCTTTCCGAGGCCGAGCGGCTGGGCCTGTCCGAGGCCGTCGATCAGGTGGAGGTGCCGGTCGAGACCGTTACCGAAGTCAAGCGCGGCAAGAAGGTCCAGGTCGAGCGCAAGTTCATGCCCGGCTATGTCCTCGCCAAGCTGGCGCTGAGCGACGATGTCTATCACCTCGTCAAGAATACTCCGAAGGTCACCGGCTTCCTCGGTCCCAACGGCAAACCGCAGCCGATCAGCGAACGTGAAGCCGCCCGCTATTTCGGTGCGCGCGAGCAGGCCGCCGCCGAACCGCGCAAGCAGGTCCACGTCGATTACGAGATCGGCGATTCGGTCAAGGTGCTCGACGGGCCCTTCGCCAGCTTCAACGGGCTGGTCGAGGAGCTCGATTTCGACAAGAACCGGGTCAAGGTCTCGGTCTCGATCTTCGGTCGCGCCACCCCGGTGGAGCTCGACTTCGAACAGGTCGAACTGGCGAAGTAGAACGCCAGGATTGCTTTGTCACACATGCGCGAGTAATGGCGCACGCCTCGCCCCCCGGGCCGGATTATCTGCGGGAGGGACGCGTCGGCGCCCTGTCTGACCGCTCACTCTGAGGCCCTGATCGGGCCAACAGGAAGAAAGGAGGCCCGTCGTGGCCAAGAAGATTACCGGTTATATCAAGTTGCAGGTGCCGGCTGGTGCCGCCAATCCTTCGCCGCCGATCGGGCCGGCGTTGGGCCAGCGCGGCGTCAACATCATGGAATTCTGCAAGCAGTTCAACGCTGCCACGCAGGATACCGACAAGGGCACGCCGTTGCCCACCGTCATCACCGTGTTTGCCGACCGCAGCTTCACCTTCGTCACCAAGACCCCGCCCGCGACCTTCCTGATCAAGCAGGCAGCCGGGCTCAAGTCGGGTTCCAAGGAGCCGGGCAAGATTTCGGCGGGCAAGATCAAGCGTTCGCAGCTCAGCCAGATCGCCGAAGCCAAGATGAAGGATCTCAACGCGCACGATATCGATGCCGCGACGAAGATCATCGAAGGCAGCGCCCGCGCCATGGGCCTCGAAGTGGTGGAGGGCTGATCCGATGACCAAGACAACCAAGAAGCACAAGAGCCTCGCCGCCAGGCTGGGCGACAACCAGAAGCTCTATGGCGTCGATGAGGCGCTCGCGACCCTGCGGGAGCTCAAGACCACCAAGTTCGACGAGACCGTCGAGGTTGCGCTGGGCCTGGGCGTCGATCCGCGCCACGCCGACCAGATGGTGCGCGGCATGGTGACGCTGCCTTCGGGCACCGGCAAGGACGTGAAGGTTGCGGTGTTCGCCCGCGGCGACAAGGCCGAAGCCGCGCTCGCCGCCGGTGCCGACCGGGTCGGAGCCGAAGACCTGATGGAAGAGATGCAGGCCGGTAACGTCGATTACGGCCGGGTCATCGCCACGCCGGATATGATGGGCGTGGTCGGGCGGCTGGGTAAGCTGCTCGGTCCCAAGGGCCTGATGCCCAACCCCAAGCTGGGCACGGTCACCCCGAACGTGGCCGAAGCGGTCAAGGCCGCCAAGGCCGGACAGATCGAGTTCCGGGTCGAGAAGGCCGGGATCATCCACGCCGGGATCGGTAAGATGAGCTTCACCGATGAAGCGATCCGGGCCAATTTCGACGCATTCGTCGATGCGATCGTCAAGGCGCGTCCCGCCGGGGCCAAGGGCAAGTATCTTCGCAAGGCCGCGCTGTCTTCGTCGATGGGCCCGGGGCTCAAGCTCGACGTGGCGCAAGTCCACGCCAGCTGATTTTGCGCAATACTTAAACGGACGGGCCGGGAAGGGTAACCTTCCCGGCCCGTTTTCGTTGGGTCGTCGCGCCTGCGCCGGCGCACACGAGGCAAAGCCTCAGGGGGCCTTGCGGGGTGCTACTCGCCGTAAAGTTCAGCCGAGCGCGCCACCCGGCTCCTGAGCATCGCGGCGAGTTTGGCACCGGTTGGACGCCCGATCGTATCGCGCGATTCAGTATCGATCTGCGCGACCCCACGCATCATCCGCGCGCGGTTGGACAAGACAGCAAGATCGTCGAACGGCGTCGATGCGGGAACCTCGTCCGGCACCTGTTCGGTCGTGCCCACCAACGTCAACCGGCTTTCGGAAGGAAGATAGCGGGCGACCACGGCCGGGTGCAGCGGACGGTCGAAGCGTGCGCCGGTCAACCCCTCCTTCGACCAGATGACCCGGCTCGGCAGTCCCTCCAGTCCATCGATACGCACCCACATTTCGCCCTCGGTAGGAAACGGACCGGCACCCACGATCCGGCAGCCATCGGCGGTAAGATTGGCCAAGCGCCCCTGCACGGCAAAGCACCCGCGCTTGCGAACGGTCGCGGCATGATCGCATGAGCTGCGCCGCGCGCGGCGGCGCTCCTCGGTTTTGATGGGGAGTTCGGCTGTGGGCGTTGAAATGGAATTCATTACGCAGGACCCTCCAAGCGACGCCGCTGTTGTTCAGCGGTTGTTACGCGTTTGTTATGGCGAGGTGTGACCCTCTGGCCATGGGTTTGCCAAGCACGGCGGGCGAAACAAGCGCGCTGTCCGGGCTGTCCCGAATCAGGGTTAAAGCGTGCGATGTGTTAACGTGGGGAGCGGGCTCGTGCCGTGCTCGCGTAAACCCGGAACCTCAGATGCCGCCCGGCACCGTGTCGCGGCCCAATTCCGCCAGCCCCGTCGCGATCGCCGCCACGCAGGCAGCGATGATCGCCTGATCGGTCGATCGGATCACGAAGTTCGCGCCCACCTTGCCCTCGCGGAAGAACGGATAGCTGCCGATCGAAGCGCCCTCATGCGCGCGCTCGGTTTCCCGCAGCAAGCCTGCGACCTCGCTCTCGGCCACCCAGCAGCCCAGTGTGTCGGACAGCAGCGGCAACCCGCCCTCGAGCGTGCCGGTCAGGGCGTCAAGCATCTGCGCGGCGATGTGCGGTACCCCGGCCATCAGGAACAGGTTGCCGATGCGGATGCCGGGTGCGCCGGACATGCGGTTCTCGATCAGGTCCGCGCCCGCCGGCACTCGCGCCATCCGCAACCGTCCCTCGTTAAGCCCGCCACGCGTTTCGTAATAGCTTTCGAGCACGGCGCGGGCGCGCGGATGGATCACCACTTCGACGCCCAGCGCGACCGCCACCGCATCGACCGTGATATCGTCGTGCGTCGGGCCGATCCCCCCGGTGGTGAACAGGTAATCGTGCCGCGCGCGCAGGGTGTTGACCGCGTCGACGATGGTCGCCTCGACATCGGGAATCACCCGCACTTCGCCCAGCCGGATGCCTTGCACGCCAAGCCACGAGGCGACCTGCGCGATGTTCTTGTCCTGCGTGCGGCCCGAGAGGATTTCGTCGCCGATCACGATCAGCGCGGCGGTCCAGATGCGGTCTTTGTCAGCCATGACGCGGGATTAGGCGAACGCCGCGCGAGCGCAAGAGCCCCATTGCCGAGAGCCTATTCTGCCGGTTCCAGCAGATCCTCACGCCGGGTTGCCGTGCGTTCGATCTTGCTGGCGTTGGTAAAGCGCAGCACTCCGTCGTCGATCGGAGCGGAGCGCATGTCGCGGCGGTCGCGCATGTATTCCTGGTTGAGCCGCCACGGCAGCGTCTTGGCACTTTTGGGCAATTCGTGAAGCGAACGCTGGAGATAGCCCGAGGAGAAATCGAAGATGTTGTCATCCTCGATCCGCTCGTTCGGGTCGAGCACGGGCGTAGCAATGGCGGTGCCGGTTTTGTCCATGTGGTTTATCACCCGGCAGACATATTGCGCGACGATATCGCTGCGCAGGGTCCACGAGGCGTTGAGATAGCCGAACACCACCGCCAGGTTGGGCAGGTTCGAAAACATCGCGTTGTTGTAGTAATACCGCTGCGCGAAATCGACCGGCTCGCCGTCGACGCTGACCGCGATCTTGCCCGCGACCGCCAGCTTGAGCCCCGTGGCGGTGACGATCAGATCGGCATCGAGGTGGCGGCCTGAGGTCAACACGATCCCGGTCGCGTCGAAGCGTTCGATCCGGTCGGTGACGATCGCGGCCTTGTCAGCCTTGATCGCCTCGAACAGGTCGCCGTCGGGGATCAGGCACAGCCGCTGATCCCACGGGTTGTAGGGCGGGGTGAAGGCCTCGGCATCATACTTGTCGCCCAACTGGTCCATCGCTGCCTTGGTCAGCGCCGCCTTGATCCGTTCGGGCTTGGTCCGCGCCATCTTGAACACCCAGTCCTGCATCCGCACGTTCTTGAAGCGGGTGATCGTATAGGCCCACTTTTCGGGCAGCCATTTCCGCAGGTTGTTGGCGAAGCGGTCTTTGGCGGGCCGGGCCGCATACCATGTCGGGGTGCGTTGGAGCATCGTGACGTGGGCCGCGCCGCTGGTCGCAATGGCCGGGACAATGGTTGCGGCGGTAGCGCCCGAGCCGATCACGACCACTTTCTTGCCCTGGTAATCAAGGTCGCGCGGCCAGAACTGGGGATGGACGATCTTGCCCCCGAAATCCTCGCGGCCCGGGAACTGGGCGTCATAAGGCTGGTCGTAATCGTAGTAACCCGAGCCCAGGAACAGAAAGTTGGCAGTTTGCAGCCTGCGAGTGCCGTCCGAAGCCTCGGTGGTTACGTTCCAGCGCGCGGTGGCATGGTCGAAATCGGCCGAGATCACCTTGCTGTCGAAATAGATGTTAGGCCGGATGCCGCGTTCATCGACGATGCGGTTCAGGTATTCAAGGATCGCCGGGCCGTCCGCGATCGATTTTTCGTGCTTCCACGGCTCGAACTCGAAGCCGAGCGTGTGCATGTCCGAATCCGAACGGATTCCGGGATAGCGGAACAGATCCCAGGTTCCGCCCAAATCGGCGCGCCGTTCGAGCACCGCATAGGATTTG
>JBBSKI010000077.1:0-8983 GCA_038256425.1 Sphingomonadales bacterium | reverse complement strand
GGTTTCCTCCTCGCGTGGGACACTAAAAAGGACATTTCAATATTTTCGCGGCAGATGGCGTATGCCGACTTGCACAGCATAGCCCCCCATTTTCTGGTCGGGTTCTTGTATCAGTCTGGAAGTCCAACTCAGATCACTCGAAAGCTCAAAGAGGGTTATCGGGAACCCTGGTTCAAAGGTCCGCGCAAATGACGCGCTTACACCGTGATTCGCATGAACGATCGGCGCGAGCTCTAGTCCCACGGTGGTTGCTGGGTGGTTGCGAATCTGGTGGCTTAATCAGTTGGGGCCGCTAAGTCATTGAAAACATGGTGAGCCCTGCTGGGTTCGAACCAGCGACCTACTGATTAAAAGTCAGTTGCTCTACCGACTGAGCTAAGGGCCCCACCGGGGGCGAGATAGGGAGGGGGCGGGGGCGGGTCAAGCGTGTGGCGAGATGGCGCAGGGTCAGGCCGGTCAGCGGGTCCCGCCAGTTCGGGGCTATCTGCAACGCCGGACCCAGAACGAAGCGCCGTTCCCGGAAATGGGGATGAGGGATCGTCAGCGCGGCGTCATGCCAGCCGCCGCCGCTCCACAGCACCACGTCGAGATCGAGCACCCGGGCGCTCCAGCGCTGGCCGGAGCGGCGACGGCCAAAGGCGTGCTCGAGGGCCTGGAGGCGCGCGAGCACCTGGCGCGGCGACAAGTCGCTGGTGATCAGTGCGGCGCTGTTGGCATAGCGCCGCCGCGATGGACCGAGCGGGCGGGATCGCATGATCGGCGCGGTGGCGAGCAGTTTCAGATCGTCGCGGCCAAATCGCTCCAGCGCCGCTTCCACAACCGCCTCGGGCGGGCCGAACCGCGCGTGGCGCAGGTTGCTGCCCAGTGCGATCAGATAGAGCGAGTTCAGACGTCCTCCGCCAGACGCCGATACAGGTCGGGGCGGCGGTCGCGGAAGAAGCCCATGCCGGCGCGGTGGCGGCGCGCGGCTTCCAGATCGAGCGTGGCGACCAGCGCGCCGGTATCCTGGGCGCCGTAATCGGCCAGGAAATCGCCCCATTGGTCGGCGATGAAACTGTGGCCATAGAACCGGGCGCCCGTGCCTTCTTGCCCGATCCGGTTGGCGGCGATCACCGGCAGGCAATTCGAGGCGGCGTGGCCCAGCATTGCGCGGCGCCAGATTCGGCTGGTGTCGAAATCGGCGTCATAAGGTTCCGAACCGATCGCAGTGGGATAGAACAGCACTTCGGCCCCCATCAGCGCCATCGCGCGGGCGCATTCGGGGTACCACTGATCCCAGCACACCCCCACGCCGATGGTTGTGGTCCCGATCGAAGTGGGCACCTGCCACACCTTGAACCCAGTGTTGCCGGGGCGAAAATAGTACTTTTCCTCATAGCCCGGCCCATCGGGAATGTGGCTCTTGCGATAGAGCCCGAGCACCTCGCCGTCCGTCCCGATCATCGCCAGCGAATTGTAATAGTGCGGCCCGTCGCGCTCGAAGAAGCTGGCGGGAATCGCGATGTTCAGCGCTTTTGCCAGCCGCTGCATTGCGCGCACCGATGGGCTTTCGGCAAGCGTGCGGGCGAGGGCAAAGCGCGCCTCGTCCTCCTCGGCGCAGAAATACGGTCCGGCGAACAGTTCGGGCGGCAACACCACTTGTGCGCCGCGCGCGGCGGCCTGTTCGACCAGCGCGGCGACAGCGGCGATATTGTCCGCCTCATCGGGTGCGTTGAGCGCGAGTTGGAGCGCGGCGACGGTGAGCTGGGCCATCTGCGCGGCTTATTTGTCGCGCAGCGCGAAGTCCACCTGCACCGACACGCGGGTCAGCGTGGTGCCGGGGCGGATCGAGGGCGGTGGCGGGGGTGGAGCGACGGTTTGGGGGGCCATCGCGTCCGACGCAGATTCAGCCATCGGATAAGGTGGCTGGGGATAACCGCCGCCTGCCTGGCCACCGTCGCGGATCGCCAACACGCGCGAGATTTCCTTGCCCGATGCCTCCGCATAAGCCTCGGCACGGGTCCGTGCGGCGCGATAGGCGGCGATGTAGGCCCCGCGATTGGCCTTTTCGGGATCGGCGATGCGCAGCGTCGGGCCGGACAGGACATTGGCCCCGGCTTCGGTCGCGCGGGTCACCGCCTCGCCCGCGCGCGCCGCCTGCCGCATCCGCACGCGCAGCACGTTGCTTGCCTGGTACTGGCCCTTATTGGCACCGTAATCGAGCTTCTGGAGCGACAGGTTGCGCGTTTGCGTGTCCTTGGCCGCGACCCCCAGGTCGGTCAGCGACTTGGCGATTTCTTCGATCTTGCGGTCGTTGGCGGCCTGCGCAGCGCGTGCCTCACGGGCAAAGCTGTTGACGCCGAGCTCGATGAACGCCTCGTCGGGCACGGTCTCGGCCTCGCCGCTGGCCGCAAGCGAGAGCAGCGTTTCGTCGTGATCGACCCCGCGCGGGTCCGGCAAAGTATCGCCGCACCCCGCCAGCAGGGTCAGTGCTGCCAGCGGGGCGAGCTTTCTCATGGCCGCTTGCGGAACAGCAGCGTCATCCGGTCGCTTTCGCCGACGGCCTTGAGCTCCTCACGCTTGGTCCCGAGGCTGGGCGGCAGTTCCCACACACCCTGGGGATGGTCGGCGCTGTCCCTGGGATTGGCGTTGGCATCGCTGCTGCCGACATGATCGAAGCCGTTGATTTCCATGAACCCGATCACGTCGGCCTCGCGCAGGTAGCCCTTGCTGCCGTCGCTGTAGGCATAGGGCGCAGAGGCCTTGGCGCGGTGCTGCTCGATCCCCAGCATTCCGCCGTCCTTGAGCAATCCGCGCAGCGCCTTGATCTCACGGTCGGCGGTGTTCGTGCGGAAGAGGTTGTGCATGGCCCGGGCGACGATGATCCGGTCAAACGTACCCTTCTCGGAATCCGGGATGGCTTCGAGCGTCATCGCGGTAAAGCGTTCGGCGGGCAGTCCCGACCAGCCCGCGACATCGGTCGGGTACTTGGCCGCTCCGGCCCGGATGCCGGCCTGGCGCTCGGCGGGGTAGGCGCCCGAAGTGGGATCGACATAGAGCCCGACGAGCTTGCCCTTGGGGCCGAGGTAGAGCCCCAGCAGGCGCGAGTACCACCCGCCGCCCGGCGCATATTCGCCGACCTTCATCTCCGGCGCGACGCCGAAGAATGCGAGTGTTTCGGCGGGCTTGCGCCATTGGTCGCGGGCGCGGTCCTCGTTGCGTCTGGGATCGGAGACGGCTGCGGCCAGCGCGGGATTGATCGCGTTGGTCGTCACCGGGGCCTTCATCTTGGCCTTCATCGGGGCCTTCATGGGCTCGGCGTGGGCCAAGCTGGGCGCCGGCGCGAGCAAGAGCGTAGCGGACAGGATGGCAATCGACAGACTGGAGGCAGGCAAGCGGCGCATGGTTTTCTCCCGGAGTGCGATGACAAGTGGCCGATGACAAATGATCGGGGCGTGCCTATCTCGCGGACAACGAAGGAGTTACGAAACCATGGGCGATCAGGCAACGGCGATTGTGGCGGGAGGCTGCTTCTGGTGCACCGAGGCGGTGTTCCGCGACCTTACCGGCGTTAGCGCGGTGGAAAGCGGCTATATTGGCGGGCACGTCGCCAACCCGACCTATAATGCGGTCTGTTCGGGCAGCACCGGGCACGCCGAGGCGATCCGCATCGATTTCGATCCGGCGCAGTTGTCTTACGGCGATCTGCTCGACGTATTCATGGCGACGCACGATCCGACCCAGCTCAACCGCCAGGGCAACGATGTCGGCACGCAGTATCGCTCGGCGATTTTCCCGCTCGACGATGACCAGCGCGATCAGGCGGCTGAGGCGATTGCGCGCGCGAACGGTGAGCGGGACGGAGCAGTGGTCACGACCATCGAAGGCCCGGCCACCTGGTATCCGGCCGAAAACTATCATCAGGAGTACTGGGAGAACGACGGAAAGCGCAATCCGTACTGCCTCGCCACGATCCCGCCCAAGCTGGCCAAGCTGCGCAAGAGCTTCGGCGACAGGGTCAAGTCCGGCTGAATTTCCTGTCGTGGCCTAGCTCTGGACGAAGCGCGCGGCAAAAAAGCCGTCGATCCCGCCTGCTTCGCTCATCATTCCCGGATCGGTGCGGAGCCAGCCGGCGGGTGTGGGAGGGATCCCTGCGGGCAGCTCGTCGGCACCGATCGGGAGCGGAGCGAGGCCGGTGAAGGCCGCCGCCTGGGCCTCGCCCTCCGCGGGTTCGAGCGAACAGGTCGCATAGACCAGCCGCCCGCCCGGGGCGAGCCAGCCGGCCGCGCGTTCGAGCAGCGCGCGCTGCAGATCGGCCAGTTCGGACAGCCCGGCGCTCTGGGTCGGGCCGGTACGGTGGAGCACGTCGGGATGACGGCGGCAGGTCCCGGTGGCGCTGCACGGCGCGTCGAGCAGGATCGCGTCGAACTTGCGCTCGGTCTCCCAGCTCAGCGCGTCGGCCACGACGACCTTGGCGGCCAGCCCCGTGCGCCTGAGGCTGGCGTCCAGCCGTTCGAGCCGCCGCGACGACTTGTCGAGCGCGGTGACCTTCCACCCGGCCGCGGCGAGCTGCAGCGTCTTGCCCCCCGGCGCGGCACACAGGTCGAGCGCGTCACGGGCTTCTCCAGCCCCTAAGAATCGCGCAGGAAGGCTCGCGGCCAGATCCTGCACCCACCACGCGCCTTCGGTAAATCCCGATAGCTTCTCGATCGCACCGGCGCGCGCGATCCGCACGTGTCCGGGCAGCAACGACACCCCGCCAAGCTCATCCAGCCAGCGCGCGGTCTCGGCCGGATCGCGCAAGGTCAGGTCGAGCGGCGGCGGCTCGGCCAGCGCGGCGGCGATCGCCTCGACGCGCCCCGGCCAGGCCGTCTGCCAACGTTCCGCCACCGCCGGGGGCAGGGTGGGCACCGCGGGCAGCGCCGCGCCGCGCTTGAGCAGGGTGGAAAACACCCCGTGGGCCAGCCGCCGGGGCCCACCGGTCAGCAGCGCCAGACCGGTCGCCAGCACCGCGTGCGGCGGGGTGTCGAGCCGCAGCGCCTGCGCCAGCATCAGTCGCAGGACGCTGCGGACCTTGGCATCGGGGGCCAGCGCCAGTCGCGTCGCCGAATCGATCAGCGCGTCCAGATCGGTCAGCCAGCGCAGCGTTTCGGAAACGATGGCCGTTGCCAGCGCGCGGTCCTCGGAACCGCCAACCGCGCGCAGGGCATTGGGCGCGGCCTGATCGAGCGGCTCGCCCCGGCGCAGCACCGCATCGAGCATCCGCAGCGCGGCGGCGCGCGCGGGCAGGCCGGCAGGGGGTTCGCGATCTGTCATGGATGCAGGCTCTATCAACTCGCTCTGCATTAAATGCAATTGCGCCGCACATCCGGCGCGGGCATTCTGCGGCAATGGAACGAGCCACCCGCCGCCCCGCGCATGTCGTCAAGCCCGAGCACTGGACCAATCCCCCGGTGCCGGAACCCAAGGCGATCGAACCCCCGAGCGACCCGCTCGACCCAACCCGCTTCGGCGACTGGGAAAGCAAGGGTATCGCGATAGACTTCTAGACCCTGTTTCAGCCGTTCAATCCTGCACGATGGTTTGCGTTGCGGGATGGTGCTTGTCGAGGTGCGCTTTCACGATCCGCAGGTTGCGGGTGTTGGAACGGAACAGCAGGTCGAACAGGTCGCCCGCCAGAGGTATCGCGCCGACCGCCGCGTCGAACCCGACGTTGCCCGCCATCCGCCACAATTTCCACTTGGGCATGCCCAGGTTGCGCGCTTCCCACACCAGCCAGGCGCCCATCCCGGCGGTGATGACGTCGCCGACCACCGGGATCAGCCCGGCAATCGCGTCGAACCCGACCGGACGGTTGATGCCGGGGATGACGAAGCTGCGCTCGAGCAGCTTTTCCAGCGCCTCGATCCGCGTCCGCACCGAGGCAGGATCGTTGCCCAGGCCCGGCAATTCGAATCCCGTCTGGCCAAGCGGCTGGGGGCGGCGGACGGGGCGTTCGGGGGGTTTCATCGAGCAGTGAGCCTTCAATCGCAAGCATGGCCCTTATCTGGGCCACATTCTATCTGGGTGCCAGCGCCAGCGGCAACAAGGGATGGAACCCCCACGGGTTGGCGGCAAAGCCCGCAATGTCGGCGCGGACCAGCGACCAACGCAACGGCCGCGCGAACGGGACGAAGCCGTTGGCGGCGGTAATCTCGGCTTCCGCTTCGGCGAGCAGCGCCGCGCGGCTCGCGGCATCGGGCGCGCTGCGCGCTTCGGCGACGCGCGCATCGCCCTCGGCACTGCAAACCGCGCGGCGCGCCGCGCAGCTTAGCTGGTTGAGGAACCATGCCGCGCGGCCATAGCGCGCCACGCTGTCGATCAGCCGCAGTTCGGCAGCGGCATTTTCGCCGACCCGGCGCGTACCGATGCCGATAGCGCCCAGATCGTCGCGCACGCGCTCATAGATGATCGTCCCGCCGGGGGTCTCGGGCAGTGCGATCCGCAGCACTGGAGCCGCTTCACCGGCGCTGCGCCATCGCTCGACCCGCGACAGTCCGGTCTGCTGCCGCGCAGCGAGATCGAGGGCGTCCCAACGCTCGCCGATGGTGCCAAGATCGTCCTCGACATCGGGCGAGACGATCCGCGTGCTGGGTTCCCACCCGCTCACGTTGAATTCGGCCAACAACGCCTCGCGATCGATCGCCATCGCGATTGCCTCGCGGTTGGCGGGATCCGCGAGAAAACCGTCGGCGCGCGCGAAGACCAGGCCGAACAGCCCGATCACCGGATCGAGCCGCACCGTCCCGCGGCTCAACCCGGCCGTCTTGACCAATGGCAGGGTATCGGCAGTGCCGCCCAGGACCACGTCGGCATAGCCCTCGTCGAATCGCTGAACTGCGCGCGCCGCCGGTTCGATCCGCACGCGCAGGCTGCGGGCACGGCTCTGCCAGTCTTCCTCGGCGGGCAGACCGAGCTTCTCGGGCGGGATCGGATCGAGCGTGGCAAGCGCGTCGTTGCGCTCAAGCGTCATCGGCCCCGCACCCTTGTTCTTGAAGGGCAGGCCGAGTTCGGGCTGGGCGAGCAATGCCAGCAGATCGGGCATCGCGCTCGACAAACGGATCTCGACCACCCGTCCGGCCATCGCACGAACTTCGCCGACGGGGGCCAGATCCAGTCCGAGCGCGGTGCCACGCAGGTTCGCCAGCGCACGGCGCAGCGCGGCGGCAGCGCTTTCGCCGGTGATCGGTGCGCCGCCCGGCCACACTCCGTTGCGAAGCCGGAAGATATAGCTCTGCCCGTCTTCGGTCACGATCCAGCGGTCAGCCAATGCGGGGACGACGCGACCTTCGGCATCGAGCCCGACCAGCCCCTCGCCGGTCGCCGAACGGACCAGTTGCGCCGGGAGCGCGAGCCGCACCGCCTGGGCCTGGTCGAGCATTTCGGGCGTGCCGATCAGCGAGACCTGCAGCGGGCCGTCGTCGGGTTTGCTACAGCCACCCAGCGACAGGCCGGCCATAACCGGAGCGGCAAGGATCGAAAGGAGCATGGTGCGGGACATTGCCCGCACCTGTAGCAGCCGCAGGGGACTTGGTCAGTAGCCGCGCCAACGGCCGGAATTCAAATCTTGCGGATCAGGCCTTCGCGTGGCTCGGGCATCTGGATCGTCCGGACGAAGCGGGGGGCGCCCTCCTCAATCACGATGGGTGCGCGGGCAACGACCGGATCGATGTCCTCGCTGAAGGCAATGCCGTATCGATCGCCCTGAACCCAGGCGATCGCGCCCTCGACCCAGCCGATATTGCGGATCTGCACTTCGACCAGCGTCCCGCGCACGGTCTTGAGGGGTCCTTCGGCCATCATGCCGCCGGACGAGAGATTACGTACTTTTACCCGGTGGACCACGTCGCTGCCACGCAGCCGCAGATCAGCCATCAGGAAAAGGCTGTCGCGCGACAATTGGCGGGGATCGTTATCGGCCATCCGGCATAAACCTGTCTTTTTCAGCGAAATCTTGCCTCGCCGAGCCATGCATCGCAAGCTCGGATCGTTTCGTAAACAGTGGTGCCAAAGATTTGCTTAATGTGCGCCATGCTTGACCCCGCCTTGTCCAGGGATTGGGGCCAAGTGTCGGGGCCGCAACGTTTCTTCCCGACCAGCACGCTCAGGTATCGCGCGAGATCTTCTCGCGGCGTTCGTGGGCCTGCTGGGCCTCGACCGTCATGGTGGCGATCGGGCGGGCGACCAGGCGGCCCAGACCGATCGGCTCGCCGGTCACTTCGCAATAGCCATAGTCCCCCTCGTCGATCCGGCGCAGCGCCGAATCGATCTTGGCGATCAACTTGCGTTGGCGGTCGCGGGTCCGCAACTCGATGCCCCAGTCGGTTTCGCTCGAGGCGCGGTCGTTGAGGTCGGGCTCGCGGATCGGGCCGTCCTGAAGCGATTGCAGCGTCACCGAAGAGGCCGACAGGATCGAGCGTTTCCATTCGAGCAGCAGGCGCCGGAAATATTCCTGCTGCGGTTCGCCCATATAAGGCTCGTCGTCGCCCGGCATATAATCCGTCGCGAGCGCGCGTTTAGCCTTGGCCAGAATATCGATTTCGTCTGCCAGCACCGTCGCCATCCCGTCCTCCGCGCCCGATCTCCGGGCGTCTCGCGGACCAGTCCGCGCCAACTCGCTGTTTCGGCGGGCCTATAAGCAAGCCCCGAGTCCCGCACAAGCGCAATGCAAGTTTGGGACAGGTGTAGAGGGCCGTTAGGCACGCAAAGATTAAGCTCAGCCGAATGACACCCTTGCGCTGTCGTCAAAGCGCAACACCCCAAGGGCTACAGGGCGCTGCACCAGGCGGGGGTACAAATCGCTCCGCATGGGCGAACGGCGTTAACCATTTGTTGACCTTGAATGGTGAGAGTGTGGCTTGTGCCGGATGGGGATCGCCGGCCGGGGATAACCGAAATGAAACAAGGATTGATCGAGATCGTCGCAGCCACCGCCGACGGCATCCGGTTCGAAGCCGGCGGGCAG
>JBBSKI010000076.1:0-9022 GCA_038256425.1 Sphingomonadales bacterium | reverse complement strand
GGCAGCGCGCCGCCGCCGCGCGCCTATGCCGCCACGATCACCCGCGACGGGTTCGGCGTGCCCCACATCCACGGCAAGACCGATCCCGACGCCGCGTTCGGGATCGCCTGGGCCCATTCCGAGGACGATTTTTCGACGTTGCAGGACGTGCTGGCGATGACCCGGGGCCGCTATGGCGCGATTGCGGGCGAGGACGGGGCCAAGACCGACTTTGCGCTCCACCTGCTCAACGCGCGCGGCACCGTCGCCAGGCGTTATGCCGGGCTGCCCGCCGACGTGCGTGCGTTGCTCGATGGCTATGCCTCGGGCATGAACCTGTATGCCGCCAGGCACCCCGGCGAGATCAAGCTGGCCGGGCTGTTCCCGGTCGACGGACGCGACGTCGCGGCGGGGTTCGCGCTGCGCCAGCCGTTCTTTTATGGGCTCGACAAGACCATCGGGCCGCTGGTCTCGGGCGAGCCGCTCAAACCCGATCATGGCCCCGCGCTTAACGGCGAGGCCGCACCCGACTTTTCCAACGGCGGCGGCGATGCCATCCCCGCCGATGTCCCGATCGAGGGGCGCAAGTCGAAAAAGTCCGGGCCGCTGCCGGTGGACGAGGACGGCGCGCTGGCCGGGTCCAACGCCTTTGCCATATCGCCGGGCAAATCGGGCGACGACACCACCCGGCTCGTTTCCAACGCCCACCAGCCGTGGCGCGGCGGGGCGGCGTGGTACGAGCTGGTGGTGGAGAGCGACGCCGGCTGGCACATGGCCGGCGCGACATTTCCCGGAATGCCGTTCGTCGCGCTGGGCCACAACGAGACTCTGGGCTGGACCAACACGGTCAACCGGCCCGATCTGGTCGATGTCTACAAGCTGGTGCTCAACGCCGAGGGCACGCGATACCGGCTCGACGGCAAGTGGCTGCCGCTCAGCAGCCGCCGGGTGTGGCTGCCGGTGCGGATGGGGCCATTGGTCCTGCCGATCCCGCGAACCGTCCATGCCTCGAAACACGGCCCGGTGGTGATCAATGCCAGGGGTGCCTTCGCGATCCGGTATGCCGGGCTTGGCAGTCTCGCCAACCTGACCCAGTATTACCGGCTCAATCGCGCCCGCGACTGGAGCGAATGGAGCGCGGCAATGGCGATCCAGGGCGTTCCCTCCACCAATTTCCTCTATGCCGACAAGGCGGGCAACATCGCCTATGTCTACAACGCCAGCTTCCCGCAGCGTAAGGCCGGGTTCGACTGGCGCGGCATCCTGCCGGGCGACCGGGCCGACCTGATCTGGCGGGACAAGGTGGCCTACGCGGCGCTGCCGCAATATCTCAACCCGGCTTCAGGTTATCTCTACAACGCCAACAACACCCCGTTTCGCGCCGCCGGAGCGGGCAGCGACCTTGCTCCCACCAGCGCAGACCCACTGCTCGGGGTCGAGCTCGACCAGACCAACCGCTCACGCCGCGCCGAAAAGCTGCTCGCGGTGACCAACCCGATCGGGCGGCGCGAGTTGTATGGGATCAAGTTCGACACCGGATATGAACGCGAGGGCTATGTCGGCTGGATGCTCGATGAGGTGGCGAAACTCGACTTGTCGAATGCCCCCGATCTTGCCGCCGGTCAGAAGCTGCTTGGCCAGTGGGACATGCGCGCCGACGGCAAGGGGCCGGGCGACGCGCTGGCGGTGATGTTCCTGCAAGAGGGCATGGCGACCAGCTATAACCGCAAGCCCGCACCCGACGTGCACAAGGAACTGGCCAAGGCGATCCGCCACCTGCAAACGCATTTCGGGCGGATCGATCCGCCGCTGGGCGATGTCATCCGGGTGCGGCAAGGAAAGGTCGACCTGCCGATGGACGGCGGCGGCGATACGCTGCGCGCGGCGACCAGCTGGATCAAGGATTCCCCCGACGGCCGCCTGCCGATCAAGCACGGCGACAGCTTCATCATGATGATCGAATGGCCTAGCGATGGCCCGGTCACCTCGCGCTCGATCCAGCCGTTCGGCTCGGCCACCACGCGTCCGCGCAGCAAGCACTATGCCGATCAGGCCCCGCTGTTCGTCGCGCACCGCTTCAAACCGGTCCACTTCACCCGTGCCGAGATAGCCGCGCACGCCGTCCGTCGATATGTGGTGAGCAATCGCTAGGTGTTTGCTAGTCACTGCGCTTGAACCGTTTTTTCAGGGTCCAAAACTTATGCGTCGCTTCTTTTCCACTTCGTTGCTCACCCTTGCGCTGACCGCCTGCGCCTCGACGATGAGCGAGCCACAGGCCGCCTCGGCGCCGCCGCCCCAGCCCGCCGCGCTCGCCGAGCCTGCGCCGCTGGCCGATCTGGTCGCCGCGGTGAACGTTCCGTACGAGACATTTACCCTGCCCAACGGCCTGACCACGATAGTCCACACCGATCGCAAGGCGCCGATCGTGGGAGTGACGGTCTATTACCGGGTCGGCTCGAAGCACGAGCCCAAGGGCCGCACCGGGTTCGCCCACCTGTTCGAACACCTGATGTTCGGCGGCAGCGAAAACGTCCCCAATTTCGATATTCCGCTGGAGGCCGTCGGCTCGACCACCACCAACGGCAGCACCTGGTACGACCGGACCAATTACGTCGAGACCCTGCCGACCGGCGCGCTCGATCTGGCACTGTTCATGGAAAGCGACCGGATGGGCCACCTGCTCGGCGCGGTCACCCAGGACAAGCTCGATAAACAGCGCGGCGTGGTCCAGAACGAAAAGCGCCAGGGTGACAACGATCCCTATGGGCTGGTCGACTATGCGATCGGCGATGGTCTGTTCCCGGTCGGACACCCCTATCGCCACTCGACGATCGGCTCGATGGCCGATCTCGATGCGGCCGATATCGCCGATGTGCGCAAGTGGTTCGTCGACAATTACGGCCCCAACAACGTCGTCCTGGCGCTGACCGGCGACATCGACACAGCCACCGCCCGGCCCCAGGTCGAGCGCTGGTTCGGCGCGATCCCGCGCGGCCCTGAGGTGCGCCAGCCCGCCGCCGGGCCGGTCACACTCGCCGCCCCGGTCAGCCGCGAGATGGCCGATCAGGTCCCGGTCACCCGCCTCCACCGCGCGTGGAGCGGGCCGGGGCTCAACGAACGCGATGCGCTGGCGCTCGATCTCGGGCTGCGCGTGCTCGGCGGGCTGTCGAGCTCGCGGCTCGACAACGCGCTGGTCCGCGAGGAACAGCTCGCCGTGCGGGTGACCGCGGGTTTGCAGACTTTCGAACAGCTCAGCCAGGCGCAGGCGACGATGGACATCAAGCCGGGCGTCGACCGGGCGAAAGCCGAGGCACGGTTCGACGAATTGATCGCCAAGCTGGTCATGGAAGGTCCGAGCGAGGACGAATTGAAGCGCGCCGCCACCCAATATGTCTCGCAGCAGATCGGCGCGCTCGAGGGTGTCGGCGGGTTTGGCGGAAAAGGTTCGACCCTGGCCGAAGGGCAGCTCTATTCAAACGACCCCGACAAGTACCGCAAGGACCTCGCCACGGTCGCCGCGCTGACCCGCGAGGACGTGCGCGCCGCGCTGGGGCGCTGGCTGACCCGCCCGGTCTACAAGCTGGCCGTCGTGCCGGGTGCGCGCACCGAAAAGGGCGAACTGATGGGCGGCTGGGGCGACGAGGCGACCAGCCCGGCGCGCGCACCCGATGCGAAAAAGCCCGCGCCCAGGCTCAGGACCGGGCCGAAGCGCACCGCGCCGCCGGTCGCCGATGTCGGCGATCTCGCCTTCCCGGCAGTCGAACGGGCAACGCTGTCGAACGGCATCGAGGTGGCATTCGCCCGGCGGGCCACGGTGCCCAAGGTGCTGGTCAGCATGAACTTCGATGCGGGCTACGCCGCCGATCGGCGCGATGCGCTGGGCACCCAGTCGCTGATGCTCAACCTGCTCGACGAGGGCACGACGACCCGCGACAGCGTCGCCATCGCCGAGGAACAGGAGCGGCTGGGCGCGCAGATCTCGACCGGGGCGAACATCGATTCGAGCGCGATCACCATGTCGGCGCTGTCGGCCAACCTTGCGCCCAGCCTGGCGCTGATGGCCGACGTCGCCCGCAACCCGGCCTTCGCAGCCGATCAGGTGGCACGACTGCGCGATCAGCAGCTCGCCGAAATCTCGCAGGAACTGGCATCGCCGGTCGGGCTGGCACGCCGTGCGATCGCGCCGCTGATTTACGGCCCGGTCCACCCCTATGGCGTGCCGTCGAGCGGGCTGGGCAATGCCGTCGTCGTCAAGGGATTGACGCCGGAAGCCCTGCGCGCCGCGCACGTCACCTGGCTGCGCCCCGACACTGCGCGCATCACCGTGGTCGGCGATACGTCCCTTGCGGAACTGGTCCCGCTGCTCGAGCGCGCGTTCGGATCGTGGCAAGCCCCCGCCAGCCCGCGTCCGGTCAAGGACCTGAGCGCCGCGATTCCGGCCTCGCAAAACCGCATCGTCGTGATCGACCGGCCCAATTCGCCGCAATCGGTGATCGTCGCGGGCCGCGCGCTGGATCTGACCGGGCGGCAGGACAACGAACCGCTCGAACTGGCCAACGAGGTGCTCGGCAACGGCTTCCTCAGCCGCCTCAACCTCGACCTGCGCGAGGACAAGGCCTGGTCCTACGGGGTGCGCTCGGCGGTCTCGGCTCCGCTCGGGCCGCGCTCGTTCACGATCACCGCGCCGGTCCAATCCGACCGTACCGCCGATTCGCTCAAACTGCTGATCGCCAACATGACCGCATTTCCCACCAGCCGGGGGGTCGAGGCGGGCGAGCTCAACCGGGTGACCGACGGCAATATCCGGGGGCTCCCCAACCGTTTCGAGACCAGCGCGCCATTGCTCGGCGCGATCGTCGCCAACGACCGGCTCGGCCGTCCCGACGATTATTATGCCAAGCTGCCAAGCCGATACCGCGCAATCGGCAAGCCGGCGCTTGATGCGGCGGCGCGCGATTTCCTCCAGCCGGGCGCACTGGTCTATGTCGTGGTGGGCGATCGCAAGGTCATCGACCCGCAGCTCAAGGGCCTGGGCCTGCCGATCGAATATGCGCCGGTCGACACGACCCCTGTTGACACCAATGTCGGTAACGACTGAAATAGGCGTGCACGAACCACCAGACGGGAGAGAATCAATGAGCGTTTCCGGCACCTACGATTGCATCACCAAAAGCCCGATGGGCGACCAGAAGAGCAAGTTCACCGTCAATGCCGATGGCGACACCTTCACCGGCCAGAACGCCGGCGCGATGGGATCGATGGACGTGGTCGATGGCAAGGTGGCTGGCAACACGCTCACCTGGACGATGAACATGACCGTGCCGATGCCGATGAAGCTCGAAGGCGAAGCGACCATCGACGGCGATACGCTGACCGGCAACATCAAGGCAGGCGCGTTCGGATCGATGCCGATGAACGGCACGCGGGCGGGCTGAGGCTGCCCTTCAAGGGGGAGTCTCGAACCTTCAGCGCGCTGCTAATATCGACTTCGAAATCAGCAACCGCAAAGCTTCGGGCAAGAACTGCTCGATAGTTCGGGTCTCCCCTTTCGCGGGGCGCACTTCAATTGATTGGTAAATCCATGGTGCGCCCGGGGTATCGAGCGTTCTCCAAGCAAATTCGAAGTTGGCGTGGCCGGTGAGGGACCTGCGATCTCCCATGCCAAAAGCCCCGTATTTCCGTTGGCAAAACTTCGCATCAATTCCTTCGATGGAAATTGCCACGCGCAGAGATGTACGAGGCGCGGTCGCCGGTAACTCGGTAATCACCTCGTCGGCCGCAGCTTGAGCGACCAGCTTAAGTTCGCGCTGGTTTGCAACAATGTCGGAAAAGCGCACAACTCCACTGGGCAGGCAGAGCTTTCCGGCGCTCATCCGCCCCACTGCCGACATTGTCTCAGGGACTATTCGAGCTTCGTCAACTCGAACTGATTTCTGGGGCTCGGCCTGTCCTGGAAGCGCGAAGACCAGGCTTCCGGTTGCGCTACCCAGAAAATAACGAACCCCGAGCCCAACGAGCCGCCCTGCTCTTGCCAACCTCTAATTCGCAGTGGCAACTGGCGCCTCAACCGGCTGACCAGCAGTCGAGGGCAAAGGACCCGCCTTGGGCGTTGGCGTTGCTTCCAGTGCGCCCATCACGAACAAAGCTTCGTCGATCTTATCCCACGCATTGTTGTAGATTGCGGCGTCTAGCAGCGGCTTATCGTTCTGGCCGTTCTGCCCGTACTGCATCGAGGTTGTCTTCGAACTGAGGAAGTTCAGTCTCACTCGCGTCGTGCCGCTGGGCATCGCCTGAATGAATGACGTCAGTTTCGTGTTACCTGAACTCCGTGCGCCGCCGATTGCCTCGAAAAAATTCGTTTTGTTCTGTGTTGCGCTGACAGCAGTGATAAATCCGGTTGAGACATCGGCACTCTGCACTTGATAGCCAAGATCCTGAAGCACCGTCATGACCGCACCAAACAAATTATCTTTGGTGGTTTCAAATTCCCGCGATTGGAGGGATTGCAACTGTAGAGGAGTAAGCTCCGGAGCCTTCTTCGCCAGCGCTGGTACCGAACACACACTCACCGAAAGCAGAACGGCCAAAACAATTTTCTTCATGATGCGAGTCCCCTAAAAATCGCTTGTCCTGCTCCGGAAATCCGTAACCACGTCTTCCGGGCTAAATTTGATGATCAGCGTCATGGTTCGCATGGTTTGCGAAAACCCGCTCGCCTTCGATCCGGCGCCTGCGATCAGAATCGTGAAAAAGCCGCTTTTGCTACTCGACTGGGAGACGGTCGCATGCCTCTGATAGGACCAGACTTCCTGCCCGTTGCCATCACGAGTGGTGATATTCGGCGCGCCGAAAACTTCTAGAACTTCAGCCTTAGTCGATTGACCGACTTTCAAATTCAGTTGCACGTTGCCTTGGGTAAGTGCGCTGTTGCGATTATCGACCGGCTTGGGCTTCGCGACAACTGTCGACGAGATTGTCAGAGCAAATAGGATCAAACCTAACCCAGCACGCATTCTCGGCCCCCCGCCTAATGTTGGGGGATCATGCACCTTTTATGCGCCGTGAACAACGCAATGATCGGACGGTGACGCAATTAAGTAGAATTACTCAGCTACCCCAGCTTGCCCCGCAACACCTCGTTGACCAGCTGCGGGTTACCCTTGCCCGCCATCGCTTTCATCGTCTGGCCCACGAAGAAGCCGAACAGCGCTTCCTTGCCGTCCTTGAACTGGGCGACCTTTTCAGCGTTGGCGGCCAGAACGGTGTCGACGGCGGCTTCGATCGCGCCGGTGTCGGAGGTCTGGGTCAGGCCCTCGCGCGTCACGATCGTTTCCGCGCCGTCTCCGCTCTCGAGCATCTTTTCGAGCACCTGCTTGGCGATCGAGCCCGAGATCGTGCCCGTGGCGACAAGGCCCAGCAGTTCGGCCCCGGCGGCGGGCGAAACGGGCGAATTTTCCAGGCTCTTGCCCAGCTTGTTGAGCGCGCCGAACAGCTCGGACAACAGCCAGTTGGCCGCCTGTTTGGCCACCTCCGCCTCGTCCTTACCGGACTTGGCGGCGGTTTCCGCCAGCAGCGCCTCGAACCAGCGGGCGGTTTCGACTTCGGCGGTCAAGACCCCGGCGTTGTAGGGCGAGAGGCCGAGCGCGGTCTCATAACGAAGCCGCTTGGCGTCGGGCAGTTCGGGCAAGCTGGCGCGGCATTCGGCGAGAAAATCGTCGTCGAGCACCAGCGGCAGCAGGTCCGGATCGGGGAAGTAGCGGTAATCGTGCGCGTCTTCCTTGCTCCGCATCGAGCGGGTCTCGTTGCGGTCGGGATCGTAAAGCCGGGTTTCCTGGACGATCTTGCCGCCGTCCTCGATCACGCCGACCTGGCGCGCCGCCTCCTGCTCGATCACCGCCATCACGAAGCGCACCGAATTGACGTTCTTGGTCTCAGTCCGCGTGCCCAGTTCATCTCCGGGTTTCCGCACGCTGACGTTGACGTCGGCGCGCATCGATCCTTCTTCCATGTTGCCGTCGCACGACCCGACATAGCGCAGGATCGCGCGCAGCTTGCGCACGTAAGCCCCTGCCTCGGCCGGGGACGCCATATCGGGGCGGCTGACGATCTCCATCAGCGCAACCCCGGAGCGGTTGAGATCGACGTAGGACATTGTCGGGTGCTGATCGTGCATCAGCTTGCCCGCGTCCTGCTCGATGTGGATCCGCTCGATCCCGATCCGCTTGGTCGTGTCGGGGTTCTTGTCATCCGGCGAAATGTCGATCGCGCCCTCACCCACGATCGGGTGGAACAGCTGGCTGATCTGGTAGCCCTGCGGCAGATCGGCGTAGAAGTAGTTCTTGCGGTCGAACCGGCTCCACTTGTTGATCTGCGCCTCGATCGCCATCCCGGTGCGCACGGCCTGGCGGATGCATTCGCGGTTGGGCACGGGCAACATGCCGGGCATTGCCGCATCGACCAGGCTGACCTGCGAGTTCGGCTCCGCTCCGAACGCGGTCGCCGCGCCGGAGAACAGCTTGGCCTGCGAGGTGATCTGGGCATGGACCTCGAGGCCGATCACGACCTCCCATTCGCCGGTAGCGCCGTGGATGCGATAAGTGGATTCAGTCATCATGGTCTCGCAGTGGGTCGATCAGTTCGACCTCAGGAAAATAGCTGGAAAAACGTTTGGGATCGCGTGTCAGGATCGGCCAACCGTGCATGGACGCTTGAGCACCGATCAGAAAGTCAGGGAGGATGGCTTGGCGCGGACCGCCCTTGCGCCTGTATTCCCGAAACGCATGACCCGCTCGGAAAGCATCGGAATTGCTCAGTGGCTCAACGGCAAGACGGAGTTCGGCCAGGCGATTTTCGAATGAATCCCTGCTGGGTGAACCCGATGCGCACTCAGCGAAGATCACAGGATTGATCGCAGCGAAGCCGACAGCACGCAGTTCCACATAAGCCTCGAAAATGCGCTCCGCCCGGTCGCCGTTCCCATGCAACAGTTCGATAACAATGTTCGAATCGACGATCATACTTCGGCTGGCGGACCACGCATCAG
>JBBSKI010000075.1:0-9424 GCA_038256425.1 Sphingomonadales bacterium | reverse complement strand
CAGCAGGAAAAGTACAACAAGGTGATCGACGCCTGGAGCCGTTGCGGCGATCAGGTGGCCAACGCCATGATGGACGAAATCCGCGCTACTCCGAAGGACGAGAACGGCCGCCAGAAGCCGGTCAATTCGATCTACATGATGAGCCATTCGGGCGCGCGCGGTTCGCCGACGCAGATGAAGCAGCTTGCCGGTATGCGCGGACTGATGGCCAAGCCTTCGGGCGAGATCATCGAGACCCCGATCATCTCGAACTTCAAGGAAGGTCTGACCGTCCTCGAATACTTCAACTCGACTCACGGTGCCCGCAAGGGTCTGGCCGATACCGCGCTCAAGACCGCCAACTCGGGCTACCTCACCCGCCGCCTGGTCGACGTTTCGCAGGATTGCGTCATCGTCGAAGAAGATTGCGGGACCGAGCGTGCGCTCGAGATGAAGGCGATCATTCAGGGCGGCTCCGTCATCGCCTCGCTGGGCGAACGCATCCTGGGCCGCACCCTGGCCGAGGATATCCTCGATCCCAAGGATCAGTCGGTCATCGCGACTTCGGGCACCTTGCTCGACGAAACGGCGGTCGCGGAAATCGAGGCGGTCGGCACGCAGGGCGCGCGAATTCGTTCGCCGCTGATCTGCGAGGCCACGATGGGTGTGTGCGGCAAGTGCTATGGCCGTGATCTGGCCCGGGGTACCCCGGTCAACATCGGCGAAGCGGTCGGCGTGATTGCGGCCCAGTCGATCGGTGAGCCCGGCACCCAGCTGACGATGCGGACCTTCCACATCGGCGGCGCGGCGCAGGTCAACGAAACCAGCCACCTCGAAGCGATTGCCGACGGCACGATCGAATACCGCGACATCCCGACGATCGTCGACAAGCGCGGACGTCGCCTCAGCCTCGCCCGCAACGGCGAGATCGCGGTGATCGATCCCGAGGGCCGCGAGCGCGCGATGCATCGCGTCCCTTACGGTACCGTGTTGATGCACCAGAACGGCGACAAGATCGAAAAGGGCGAGCGGCTGGCCGAGTGGGATCCGTTCACCACTCCGGTCATCACCGACAAGTCGGGCACGATCCGCTATCAGGATTTGATCGAAGGCCGCACGCTGGCTGAACAGGCCGACGAGGCGACCGGGATCACCCAGCGCATCGTAACCGAGAACCACGCTGCGGGCCGGGTCAAGAAGGACGATCTGCGTCCCCGCCTGACCCTCCACGACGAGGACTCGGGAGAATCGGCGCGGTTCATGCTGGCCACGGGCAGCACGCTGTCGGTCGAGGACGGGCAGGCGGTCGAGGCCGGCGACATCGTCGCGCGGGCCAGCCGCGAGGCTTCCAAGACGCGCGACATCACCGGTGGTCTGCCGCGGGTGGCCGAGCTGTTCGAGGCGCGCAAGCCCAAGGACAACTCGATCATCGCCAAGATCGCGGGCCGGATCGAGTTCGTCCGCGACTACAAGGCCAAGCGCAAGATCGCGATCGTCCCGGATGAGGGCGATCCGGTGGAATACCTGATCCCCAAGAGCCGCGTGATCGACGTCCAGGAAGGCGATTACGTCAAGAAGGGCGACAACCTGATTTCCGGATCGCCCGATCCGCACGACATCCTCGAAGTCATGGGGGTCGAGGCGCTGGCCGAGTATCTCGTGGCAGAAATCCAGGAAGTCTACCGGCTCCAGGGCGTGAAGATCAACGACAAGCACATCGAGGTGATCGTTCGCCAGATGCTCCAGAAGGTCGAAATCACCGACGGCGGGGATACCACCCTGCTGGCCGGCGAACAGCTCGACTATGAGGAGATGAACGAGGTCAACGCCAAGCTGACCAAGAACCAGAAGCAGGCGGTGGGCAAGCCGGTGCTGCTGGGCATCACCAAGGCGAGCCTGCAGACCCGCAGCTTCATCTCGGCGGCTTCGTTCCAGGAAACCACCCGCGTGCTCACGCAGGCGGCGGTCGAGGGGAAGAAGGATTCGCTGATCGGCCTGAAGGAAAACGTGATCGTCGGCCGGCTGATTCCAGCGGGTACCGGCGCGGGCATGAACCGTTTGCGCGTGGCGGCAACCAGCCGCGACGCCGCGCTGCGGGCCCAGTACCGCAAGCTTCAGGAATCGTTGATCGCCCCGGCGACAGCGGCCGAAGAGCATGCGGCCGAACTGGCGCAGGGGCCTGAAGCGGCGATCGGCGACGATCCGCTGGCGGCAGTTGAGGGCGAGACCCACGGCACCGATGCCGACGCTGGCGACTATCTGATTGCGGCGGGTAACGCCGAAGCCATCGGCGAGGGCGAAGCGGAGTAGGCTTCGCTTTCATCGCGCTTTAAAGAAAAACCCCGCCGGAGCGATCCGGCGGGGTTTTTCGTGTCGGCAGTTGACCGGGCTCACGCCAGCGTGCGGACCTTCGGTTCGCGGTCCCAATGGCGCTTGGGGGCAACCTTGGCGAAATCCGCCAGTGAAACCACGCCCGCATCGGGTTCGACCCCGGCCTTGTCGAGCAGCGCCTGCGCGCCGGGGTTGTGGCCGATGGTCTTGACGTGGCCGAAAGCGTCCATGACGAACTGGACCGCCGCGCCTTCCTTGCACAGCTTGGCCGCCGCCTCGGGGGCGAGCACCAGCGCAACTGCGTCGAACAGCACCGAGGGCGATCCGGCGAGCTGTCCGTTGGCCTTGAGCGTGCCGCCCTTCAGTTTCAATCCGCCGACCTTGGGGGCAACGGTGAAAACCGATCCGCCGGCCTTGGTCACCGCGGCCGTCACCGCGTCGATTTCGGCCATGTCCGAACCTTCATCGAACAGGATCGCTACCTTGCGACCCTTGAGCGGCGGATCGCCCTGACCGACGATCGAAAGAGCGGGCGAGGCCTCCATATCGAACGGCGCGCTGGCGGGCTTGCTCGCCGCCGGCAGCGGCATCGCCAGGCCATCGGCAACCCGTGCGGCAAGATCCTGATCGACGTTGCGGAGATTGCCGAGCATCCGCAGACGCACCGCCTCGATCCCGACCTTCGATAGCTCGAAAGTGAAAGCCGAAGCGATGTGCGCCTGTTCGATCTTGGTCTGCGAATTGTAGAACAATCGCGCCTGGCTGAAGTGGTCGGCGAAGGTCTCGCTGCGGATCCGCAGCTTCTGTCCGCCGTCGTTGCGCTCGTCGTTGCGCGCGACCGTGCGGAACCCGGCATCGTTCTCCCGCGGACCGGGCTCCTCGCCATTCAGGTCGAGACTATTGGGCTCGTAATTCGCGCGGCCGGTGAAGATCTTGGTCTGCATCAGCCCGTCACGCTCGAAATTACCGAACGGGCATTTTGGCGCATTGACCGGGATCTGGTGGAAGTTGGTGGTCCCCAGCCGTGACTTTTGCGTATCGAGATACGAAAACAGCCGGCCCTGGAGCAGCGGATCGTTGGAAAAGTCGATCCCCGGCGGCACGTTGGTGGGCAGGAAGGCGGCCTGTTCGGTCTCGGCAAAAAAGTTGTCGACGTTGCGGTTGAGCGTCATCCGCCCGACGATCCGCACCGGCAGGACTTCTTCCGGGATCAGCTTGGTCGCGTCGAGCACATCGTAGGGTTGGGCGGCGGCGAATTCCTCGTCGAACACCTGAAGCCCCAGATCCCATGCCGGGAAATCACCCGAGGCAATCGATTCGAACAGGTCGCGGCGATGAAAATCGGGATCGGCTCCGGCGATCTTGACCGCCTCGTCCCAGCAGGTCGATTGCAGACCCTGCGCCGGCTTCCAGTGGAACTTGACGAACTTTGCCTCACCCTCGGCGTTGACCAGCCGGAAGGTGTGAACCCCGAAGCCCTCCATCGTGCGGTAGGCCCGCGGAAGGGTCCGGTCGCTCATCGCCCACAGCAGCATATGGGTCGATTCGGGCATCAGGCTGACGAAGTCCCAGAACGTGTCATGGGCGCTGGCGGCCTGGGGATAGCCGCGATCGGCCTCCATCTTGACCGCGTGGACGAGGTCGGGAAACTTGATCGCGTCCTGGATGAAGAACACCGGGATATTGTTGCCGACCAGGTCCCAGTTGCCCTCGGTGGTGTAGAACTTGACCGCGAAACCGCGCACGTCGCGCGGGGTGTCGATCGAGCCCGAACCACCAGCTACGGTCGAGAAGCGGACGAAGGTTTCGGTTTTGCTGCCCTTGGCGAACACCGCCGCGCGGGTCAGGTCGGAGATGTCCTCAAGCGCCTCGAACACGCCGTGCGCGCCGGTGCCGCGCGCGTGGACGATCCGTTCGGGGATACGCTCGTGATCGAAGTGGAAAATCTTTTCGCGCAGGACGAAGTCTTCGAGCAGGGCCGGCCCGCGCGCTCCGGCTTTCAGGCTGTTCTGGTTGTCGGAAATCGGCACGCCGAAATTGGTTGTGAGGCCGCCGCTCAATTCTGCGCCGTGCTGATGCGTTTCGCCCCCGTTGCCTTGCGTGGTGGGGGTCTGGGAATCGGATTTGGGCATGAGTCATCCTTTGATCGGTCGGAGGCTCAACGGACCAAGAGCGCGAGGTATCCCGCAAGGTTTTGAAATCACGTGAGTGCGGCGCGACCCCCGTAAAACCATTCCAGAACTGCACAGGAATGGTAAGTCACCAAGCTAAACCGGCGGTTATAGGGGCAAGGTTTAGGCTCTTGGCTCTAGCTGCGCCGGGCGATTGTCCGGCCCCGTCTTGGCTGGTGAAGCGGAGGCGTCACCGGCCGTCCCGCAAGCTGGCCGTCAGGCGGCGAGCTTGCCCGAGCGGATCGCCGCTTCGAGCTGATCGAGGCTGAATGGTTTGGAGAGCATCGGTGCCGGCGGCACGTCGCTTTCCTCGTCGAGCGAGGTGTGCCCGGTGAGATAGGCGAACGGAATCCCCTCGGCCCGCAGCCGCCGCGCGACCGGCAACGAGTTGGTATCACCGCCGAGGCTGAAATCGAGCAGCGCAAAATCGGGGGGTGACGTCGCTTCATCGAGCAACTGGAACGCCTGTTCGATCGACGCCGCCGATCCGGCCACCTCATGGCCAAGATCTTCCAGACACTCCTCAAGCATCATGGCCAGCAGCGGCTCATCTTCCAGCACCAGAATTCGCATCGTTCATCCCGCCAACGTTCGATCGGGTCGGGCCGACCGCACGCCTTCCCTCCGGCGCTTCGCCTGCTCGCCTGCGCCGATTGGCGCAGGCTTGCGCCGCCCGGTACGATGCTACACGCAAGGCTTGGCCGATGACAGCACGAACCCTCGCATCACCTTGGAACCTGCCCGGCCTGCCGGTGTTTGTCGAACCATGAGCGGCCCTTTGCCTGAACGGACGGGGCACGCCCGGATTGGCGTTGATCGACGGACCAAAGCCCTGGCCCTGGTTATGGTGGCGCTGCTTCATCTTGCCGCTATTGCCTTTCTGGTGCGGGCTTTCGGGGTCGACGTGGTTGTTTCGGCAGCCCGTTCGGTGACCGCTTTCGCCATCCCCCTGCCGCCGCCCCCCCCGCCTCCGCCACCGCCCGAGCCGCTGAAGATCGAACCCGCCGCCGCGCCCGCGCCGAAAGCTCGCCCCAAAGAGATCGTTGCGCCCAAACCGAAGATCGTCATCCCCCGACCAGCCCAGCCTGCTCCGCCGGTCGCGGGCAGCGGCAGCGCGGCGCAATCGGGCGCAAGCAGTGCGGGTGCCGGCAGCGGAGCAGGAGGCAACGGAGCAGGACGGGGCGAGGGCGGCTCGCCGTTTGTGGCGCAAAATGCGGTCAAGATCACCGGCGACATCGTCAGCGCGCGCGATTACCCCCGCGAAGGCCGCGAGGCGCGTGAAGGTGCCAACGTGGTCATTTCGTTGACAGTGGGAACTGACGGAAGGGTCAAAAACTGCATGGTTGTCCGCCCCAGCCCGGATCCCCAGGCCGATGCGATTACCTGCCGCCTTGCGACCAAACGGTTCCGTTTCCGCCCCGCGCTGGACCAGAATGGGCGGCCGATAGAATCCACGTTCGGGTGGCGGCAAAGCTGGTTCAATTGAGCCGGATCGATCGGTCCCGAGAATCATCTGTTCGCACCTGCGGAAAAAATTGAGCAGATTCGACCATCGTTGAAATCACCCTGCTTTCGGCAGGTTGGGCGCTTAACGCGATGAAACGTTGCCAAAACCTCAAATTTATGTTGCAGTGCAGCGCAACCGAATCCGCAGCCGTGAGTTATGGTTTCTGATCCCAAAATGAATTTCCCCGGAGCCTGCGCAGATGACCCTCGACCAGCCGTTCGATCGTTCGCAGTTCGGTCAGGATGCCCGGCTCGCCGAGGATGAAGGCGCTGCAATCCTTGAATTTGGTGAACGCCGCAGGGCCAATCCCTCGCGCCGTTTGGCGCTGATCGGTGGATTCGCGCCGCGCAAGTGCGGGATCGCTACCTTCACAACCGATATTTACGAGCAGCTCGCCATTCATCGCCCCGAAATCGCGGTCGATATCTTTGCCCTTGCAGACGAGGGGGATGCGGGATCCGATGGGCGAGTCCACGCGACGATCCTCGGCGGCGAGCCTGAAGCTTACGAACACGCTGCGCGTGCGATCAACGAGGGCAATTACGACGCGGTCTGGATCCAGCACGAATATGGCATCTGGGGCGGTGAATGCGGCGAGCGCGTGCTGGGCTTTGCCGAGCGGCTCGCCGCACCGCTGATCGTCACAGCCCATACCGTCCTGAGCGATCCCTCGGACCACCAGCGGGCAATCCTTGAGCGTCTGACTGCGCTGGCCAGCCAGGTGATGGTGATGTCGCAGCACGCACGCGAACTTCTGGCGACGCGCTATGGTGTCGAACGCGCCCGGATTACAGTTATCCCACATGGCGCGCCCGAGCGGCCGTTCGGTCGGCAGAACCAGTTCAAGCCCGGACTGGGAATGGCGGGGCGCAAGGTGTTGACCACCTTCGGTCTGCTTGGGCCCGGCAAGGGCATCGAGACGATGATCGCCGCGCTGCCGGCCGTGGTCGCGCGTCATCCAGACACGGTCTATCGCATCGTTGGCGCAACCCACCCGCGGCTGGTCGCAGCGCAAGGCGAGATGTATCGCGAACGGCTTGAGGCCCTGGCTGGCGAACTGGGCGTTTCCGACAACGTCTCGTTCGACAACCGCTTCCTCGCCACGCCCGAGCTGCTCGATCAGCTCGAAGCCTGCGACATCTATGTGACGCCTTATCCCAACCTCCAGCAGACGACATCGGGCACGCTCAGCTATGCGGTCGCGCTGGGTAAGGCGGTGGTTTCCACCCCCTATGTCCACGCCCGCGAATTGCTGGCCGACGGGGTCGGTACGCTGGTCGAGCCCGGTTCCATCGAGGCCCTGAGCGAAGCGATCCTGGCCTTGCTCGATCATCCGGCGATGCTGCTGGCGAGCCAGAGGGCGGCTTACGCGCGCGGTCGGGCGACGATCTGGCCGCGTTTTGCCGATGCCAGCGCAGCGCTGGTGGAGAGCGTCGCGGTGCGGATGCCGTCGGTCTATCCGCCGGTCACTGCACTCCCCGGGTTGTCGGCAATCATGGCGATGAGCGATTCGACCGGCATGCACCAGCATTCGATCGGGATCATTCCCGATCGCCGCCACGGCTATTGCCTCGATGACAATGTCCGCGCGTTGATGCTGATGTTGTGCGCCGAAGGGCTCGATCCGGTCGAGCGTCAGCGTTTGTCGGTCGCCTATGCCGGATTCATCCAGCACGCGTGGAATGATGACGTGCGCGCTTTTCGCAACTTCATGCGGTTCGACCGCAGCTGGTGTGAAGACATCGGTTCCGAAGATAGCAACGGCCGCACCGCCTGGGCGCTGGGGATGGCGATGGAACGCGGCTTCGATGCCGGTTGGACCGACTGGGCCCGACGCTGGTTCGATCATGCGCTGATTGCGCTCGACGGGGTCGAATCGCCCCGCGCAGTTGCGTTCGGCATGCTGGGGGCGTGTGCCGCCCTGCGGGCCGCGCCCGACCACGCCGGTGCACGCGCACTGCTGACCCGCGGCGGTGATTTCCTCCATCGGCTGCTAGACGCAGCGCGGCGGCCCGACTGGGCGTGGTTCGAAGCGGTGCTGAGTTACGACAACCCGCGCCTGCCCCAAGCGCTGCTTGAAGCGGGCGTCGCGCTCGACCGGCCTGAGTGGCGGGTGGCAGGTCTCGAAAGCCTGGCCTGGATGTCGGAGCGGCAGATCGCTCCGTCGGGCCATTTCCGGCCGGTCGGTTCCGAAGGTTTCGGGCGCGAATATACCCAGTTGCCGTTCGATCAGCAGCCGGTCGAGGCCTGGGCCGCGATCGAAGCGGCCTCCAGCGCGCATCGTGTTTCCGGCGGCGAACGCTGGATCACGCACGCTACCGCGGCTTATCGCTGGTTCTTCGGAGCCAATGATCGGGGCATCGTGCTCGCCGATCTCGCCAGTGGGCGCTGCCGCGATGGTGTCAGCCCGCGCGGTGCGAACGAGAATTGCGGAGCCGAATCCATTCTGGCATTCCAGCTGGCACACTACGCGATGGCCGGACTGGCCCGCGCATCGGAACGCACGCCGAAAGGCGGTTTGGGGGGTAACGGATTTGCCGGAACAACGCGAGGCGCCATCGCTGCAAATCCTTGATGAACGGCTGCATGCTGATCCGTCCCGTGTTGTCCTGCGGCCATTTCATCTCGGCTGGCAGGCCACCAACGCTGCCGGCTCACGCGCGCGCAAACTGGTCGACGATGTCGTCGGGCTGACCGACCTCGAGATTTCGGACGAGTACGAGCGGGTTCTCCACGATTTCTCCGAACGCCACTGGCAGACCGAGCTGATGTTCGAGGAACGTTATGTCGAGGTCGAGAGCTCGCTCGAACTGGATGGCCGCGCCTTCTCGCCACAGCTCAGAAAGCTGATCGGGGCCTATTTCTGCCACGAATATACCTATGCGGCAGCGGCGCTGATGAACCCGTCGATCGTGCCACACCCCGATCAATCGGGGATGAGCGCCGAGGCGTGCCGATTCGTGATGAGCCTGCGCGCGGTGGGCGAGGGGCATATCAGCTCGATCGTGTTCCGCGAGGGCATCGCCAATCACGATGGCTCATTCGCACTGTGGCCGCAGGGTGCCTTTGCGACTGCGCTGGTGACCGACCAGAACTCGCTCACCGATGGGATCGACGGGGTGACCGTCCACCGCCACGCTGAAAGCAGCCTGTCGAACAGCGTGATTTTCCCAATCACCGAACAGCAGCGCAACGGCTTGGAAGACTTGCGGCTGGTGCGTTTCGATCACGGTGACGGCGATTACGAATGGCTGGGCACTTATACCGCCTACAGCGGCCACTCGATCCGCTCCGAACTGCTCCGCACACGCGATTTCGCCACTTTCACACTCGAACCGATCCACGGCCAGGCCGGCCGCAACAAGGGCATGGCGCTGTTTCCCGAAAAGATCGGCGGCGATTACATGATGGTCGGGCGGCAGGACGGCAAGAACCT
>JBBSKI010000074.1:0-9905 GCA_038256425.1 Sphingomonadales bacterium | reverse complement strand
GGTCCAGCTCGCCCCCGCCGCGCGCTCCGAAGTGCGCGCCCAGTTCCCGGGCCGGGTGGTTTCGGTTACCCGCGAGGTCGGTGATTTCGTGCGCAAGGGCCAGCTGCTGGCGCGGATCGAATCGAGCGAATCGCTCCAGACCTACCCGGTCTACTCACCAGTCAGCGGGGTCGTGGCGGAGCGGAATGCCAACGTGGGCAACGTCGCTTATGACCAGCCGATCTATGTGATCAGCGACCCGCAGGCGACGACCGTGGTCTTCAACGTGTTCCCCCGCGATCTGGCGTTCGTCCGGCCCGGCCAGCGGGTGGCTATCGAAACACTCGATGGACAACCGGTCGCCGAGACCACGCTGTCTGGCTATCTGCCCGAGGGCAATGCCGAAGCCGGGACTGCGCTGATGCGCGCCAGCCTGCCCAATCGCGATGGCCGCTGGCGCCCCGGAATGGCGCTTCGCGGTAGGGTTGTCGTCAACGCGGTCACGGTACCGCTTGCGGTGCGCACCGAGGCGCTCCAGCCCTTCCGCGACTTCACCGTGGTATTCGCCAATTTCGGCGAGGACTACGAAGTGCGGATGCTTGAACTGGGGCGCAGGTCGGCTGAATGGACCGAGGTGGTCTCCGGGCTCAAGCCGGGCACTTCCTATGCCGCCAAGGGTGCCTTCCTGATCCGCGCCGACATCGAGAAGTCCGGCGCGAGCCACGATCACTGATCGGACACCTGACCATGCTTCCTCGCATTATCGGCTTTTCGATCCGGCAACGCTGGCTGATCATGGCCATTGTGGCCGCGCTGGTCGCGATCGGCCTGTGGAGCGCCAGCAAGCTCCCGATCGACGCGGTTCCCGACATCACCAACGTCCAGGTCCAGATCAACACGAAGGCTGAGGGATTCTCGCCGCTCGAAGCCGAGCAGCGGATCACCTATCCGATCGAGACCGCGCTCGCGGGTGTTCCCAAGCTCGATTACACCCGCTCGGTCTCGCGCTACGGCCTGAGCCAGGTCACGGTCGTGTTCGAGGATGGTACCGACCTCTACTTCGCCCGGCAGCTCGTCAACGAGCGACTCCAGGCCGCCAAGGCGCAATTGCCGCCGGGCATCGAACCACAAATGGGCCCCACCGCGACCGGGCTCGGCGAAATCTTCATGTATTCGGTGACGACGAAGCCGGGCGCGCGCCAGCCCGATGGCAGCGCATGGACCCCGACCGATCTGCGCACATTGCACGACTGGGTCGTGCGTCCGCAGCTGCGCAACGTTCCCGGCGTCGCCGAGGTCAACACCGTCGGCGGCTATACCAAGCAGTACCACGTCACCCCCAACGCCAAGCAATTGGCTGCGCTGGGCATATCGCTCGGCGATCTGGTCGAGGCGCTGGAGCGCAACAACGCCAATGCCGGGGCCGGCTATGTCGAGCGCGGCGGCGAGCAAATCCTGATCCGCATACCCGGCCAGGCGGCGGGGGAGGCCGATCTTGGCGAGATCATCGTCACGACGCGTGGCGGCGTGCCGATCCGCGTTTCGAACATCGCCGAGATAACCATCGGTTCCGAGTTGCGCACGGGTGCGGCGACCGAGAACGGCAAGGAAATCGTCCTCGGCACCATCTATATGCTGACCGGCAGCAATCCCCGGATCGTGGCGCAGGCCGCCGCCGAGCGGCTCGAGGCGGTCAACCGGTCGCTCCCCGCTGGTATCGTGGCGCAGCCGCTGTACGACCGCACCGAGCTGGTCGAACGGACGATCGCCACAGTCGAGAAGAACCTGGCCGAAGGCGCGCTGCTGGTGATCCTCGTGCTGTTCCTGCTGCTCGGCAATGTCCGCGCGGCACTGATCACCGCTGCGGTCATCCCCGTGGCGATGCTGATGACGCTGACCGGAATGGCGGCGGGAAGCGTCTCAGCGAACCTCATGAGCCTGGGCGCGCTGGACTTCGGCCTGATCGTCGACGGAGCAGTGATCATCGTTGAGAACTGTCTGCGTCGCCTCGGGGAAGCGCAGCACCGGTTGGGCCGGTTGCTCGATCGCGACGAGCGTTTTGGCCTGGTTGCCTCGGCGAGCAGCGAGGTGATCCGTCCGAGCATCTTCGGGGTGATCATCATCACCGTGGTCTATCTGCCGATCTTCGCGCTGACCGGGATCGAGGGGAAGACCTTCCACCCGATGGCGCTGACGGTGATGATTGCGCTGACGGCGGCGCTGATCCTGTCGCTTACCTTCGTCCCCGCCGCGATCGCCATGTTCGTGACCGGCAAGGTCGAGGAAAAGGAAAACCGCGTGATGCGCTGGATGCGCGCGCGCTATGCCCCCCTCCTCGACAAGACACTTCATCGCGGCAAGCTGCTGATTGGCGGGGCGCTGGCGCTCGTGTTGCTCAGCGGTCTGCTGGCGACCCGGCTGGGTTCGGAGTTCATTCCCAACCTCGACGAGGGCGATATTGCGATGCACGCCCTGCGCATCCCCGGAACCAGCCTGAGTCAGGCGATCGCGATGCAGGAATCGCTCGAAAAGCGGATCACGAAGTTCCCCGAGGTCGAGCGCGTGTTCGCCAAGATCGGCACGGCCGACGTCGCGACCGATCCGGTCCCGCCCTCGGTGGCCGACAATTTCATCATGCTGAAGGATCGCAGCGAATGGCCCGACCCGCGCAAGCCGCGCGAGCAACTGGTCGCCGAGCTGAATGAAGCGGTCCAGAAGATTCCGGGCAACAATTATGAGTTCACCCAGCCGGTCCAGATGCGACTTAACGAACTGATCGCCGGCGTGCGCGCCGACGTAGCCGTAAAGCTGTTCGGCGAGGATCTTGACCAACTGCTCGAAACCGGTGGCGCAATCGAAGGCGTGGTGAGCGCCATTCCGGGGGCCCAGGACGTCAAGCTGGAGCAGGTCACCGGCCTGCCGGTTCTGTCGGTCACGCCCAACCGGACCATGCTCGCCCGTTATGGCATCAATGTCGGCGATGTGCAGGATGCGGTTTCAATCGCGACCGGCGGCCGCGAGGCGGGGCAGGTGTTCGAGGGCGATCGCCGGTTCGATGTGGTCGTGCGCCTGCCCGAGGTCAGTCGCACCAACCTGGCCGAGCTGGGCCGCTTGCCGATCCCGCGCAAGACCGCAGGTGGGGTGACCGAGTTCGTGCCGTTGTCCGAGATCGCCGACATCGCCCTTTCGGTTGGCCCCAACCAGATCAGCCGCGAGAACGGCAAGCGCCGCGCCGTGATCACCGCCAATGTCCGGGATCGCGATCTCGGCTCGTTTATCACCGATTTGCGGGCCAGGATCGACGCCGAGGTCGAGCTGCCCGACGGGTACTTCGTTCAGTATGGTGGCACGTTCGAGCAGCTCCAATCCGCCGCAACCCGCCTTCAGATCGTCGTGCCTCTGGCGCTGCTACTGATCTTCGGACTGCTTTACGCGCTGTTCCGTTCGATGCGCGATGCGGCGATCGTCTTTTCGGGAGTGCCGCTCGCGCTTACGGGCGGCGTCCTTGCGCTGGCGCTGCGCGGCATCCCGATGTCGATCTCGGCAGGGGTCGGGTTCATCGCCCTGTCAGGTGTGGCGGTGCTCAACGGCGTGGTTATGGTCACCTTCATCAACGATTTGCGCGAACGCGGCCACGCGCTTGATGCGGCGATCCGCGAGGGTGCGCTGACCCGGCTGCGCCCTGTGCTGATGACCGCATTGGTCGCTTCGCTGGGGTTCGTGCCGATGGCGCTCAACGTCGGTGCGGGCTCGGAAGTCCAGCGTCCGCTCGCCACGGTCGTCATCGGCGGGATCATTTCATCGACGATCCTGACCCTGATCGTTCTGCCGGCGCTTTACCGGCTTATTTACAGGCGCCGGGCGCGCGAGGAAAACGAGCCTGTCCTCGTGCCCACCATCCCGGCCGCCACCTCATGACCGACAATCGGAGAACCGTGTTGCCTGCCATTCTCGATAGAATTGCTCTGGATCGAACACGCTGGATGGTGCTGCTGGGCGTGTTCCTGCTGCTCCTGCTCGCGTCGGTCGATGCCTATGCCCACGGGGTCGCGGAGGGCGACAAGGGCTTCATCCAGGAAAGCAGCGGGGCGATGTTCCTGCCGTTCGTCTATCTCGGCGCCAAGCACATGGTGACCGGCTACGACCACCTGCTGTTCCTGTTCGGAGTGATCTTCTTCCTTTACCGGATGAAGGACATCGGCCTCTACGTGACGCTGTTCGCGGTCGGGCACTCCACGACCATGCTGTTCGGCGTGCTGACCGGGATCAGCGCCAACGCCTATGTGATCGACGCGATCATCGGCCTGTCGGTGGTCTACAAGGCGCTCGACAACCTCGGCGCATTCCGCCGCTGGTTCGGGGTCCAGCCCGACACGCGGTGGGCCACGTTGATCTTCGGGTTCTTTCACGGGTTCGGCCTGGCGACCAAGATCCTCGATTTCGAGATGTCCAAGGACGGTCTGCTGACCAACCTGATAGCGTTCAACATCGGGGTCGAGATCGGCCAGCTACTGGCGCTCGGCGCGATCCTGATCGCGATGGGGTTTTGGCGCCGAACCACCAGTTTCGCGCGTCACGCCTACACTGCCAACGTTATCCTCATGGCTGCGGGCTTCACGCTCGTTGGCTACCAGCTGACCGGCTTCGCTGCCGCCTGACCGGGAAATATTCATGTTCAATTCGCAAATGCCCCGCCTCGAAGACCTGCCCACGTCGCGCCAGCTTCTCCGCTCTACGGCGGTTGCTGCGGTCGCTGCCGCCGGATTGCTTGTCGCGGTGATCCTGCCCGCCGAATATGGCATCGACCCGATTGGAACTGGGTCGGCGCTCGGTCTCACCCCGATGGGCGAGATGAAACGTGACCAGGCTGCTGCGGCGGCCTCGGACGCGGCAGCGCCCAGCGAGGATACAGGCGAGCTAACCCTCGATGAGGCTCCCGCCGCGCCCACTGACGGGACGGTCGCAGGCGCCCAGCAAGGCGAAGTCACGCTAACCCTTGCGCCCGACGAAGGCACCGAGGTCAAGGCCACGATGAAAGCCGGAGGCGAGTTGCGCTATGAGTGGCGCACCAACGGCCCAGTGGTGAATTTTGAGCTTCACGGTGAAGAATTGGGCGCCGCCGCCAGCGAATATACCAGTTACGAGAAGGGCAAGTCGGCGGCCAAGTCGGGAACCTTCCGTGCACCGTTCGACGGGACTCACGGCTGGTTCTGGCGCAACCGCTCGGGCCAGCCGGTCGAGATCACGGTAAAGGCGAGCGGGGCCTTCCAGAAGTTCGAGCAGGTCAAGGGTTGATGCGCCACACTCTGTTCATCGCAAATCACTCATCACCCAGCTGCACCGTAACCAGGGACTTTTGAACATGCGCCTCTTCGCCATCGCACTCGTTGCTCTTGCTGCTTCCATAACCCCGGCTGTTGCTCATCCCGACGGTCACGAGATGGAGTATCGCCAGCAGCCCAGGCCGATCGCGGAGATTGCGCAGGATTCGGTGGTGAAACTCGTTGTGCAAGCGAAACTGCCGGCCAGCTGGACTAAAGCCAAGGCCATCAAGAGCGAAATGCGCATCAAGGGAACTTCGCAACAGTGGGTGGTGACCTTCGAAAACAAGGCCGAGCGCGCGCGCGCCAAGCAGCGGCTCTATGTCCTGATGACTCCCGGCGGCCAGTTCATCTCGGCCAATCACAAGCTGATCTGATCGGACAAGCCTAAGCAGTAGGTTCTGTTGCCGCCGATAGGGTCATGTGGCCTCGCCCTTGGTCCTGATCTTTACCGGGATGCGCAGGAATCTCACCCCGTTTGCCTCCGCTTCCGGGAAGTTTCCGGCACGGATATTGACCTGGATCGAAGGCAGCAGCAGCTTGGGGGGTGACAGCGTCGCGTCGCGCGCTTCGCGCATGGCCACGAATTCGTCCTCGGTTATCCCATCGTGGACCTGGACGCTGGTGCGGCGCTGCTCGTCCACGGTGGTTTCCCAGGCGAACTCGTCGCGGCCGGGTGCCTTGTAATCGTGACACAGAAACAACCGGGTGTCGGTTGGCAGGCTCAGCACCCGGCGGATCGAGCGATACAGCTGGCGCGCATCCCCGCCGGGAAAATCGGCGCGGGCAGTGCCATAGTCGGGCATGAATAGCGTATCGCCGACAAATGCCGCATTGCCGATCAGATAGGCAACGTCGGCAGGCGTATGACCGGGAACGTGCAGGACTTCCACGGCCAGGTCGCCGATGGCGAAGCGCTCCCCATCGCGAAACAGCCGGTCGAAGTCCGATCCGTCGGTCTTCAGATCGTCGAATGCGAAGACCGGGCGGAAGATTTTCTGCACGTCGCGGATGTGCTCGCCGATGCCGATCGCGGCACCGGTCTTCGCCTTGAAAAAGGGCGCGGCGGACAAATGATCGGCGTGGGCATGGGTTTCGAGCACCATGACGATCCGCCAGCCGTGCTCGGCGGCAAACGCCAGGATGCGCTCGGCCGATCGCGCGTCGGCCTCGCCGCTCGCCAGATCGAAATCCAGCACCGGGTCGATGACCGCAGCGTCGCGCGTCGCGGGATCGGCGACGAGGTAGCTGATGGTATTGGTCGGCGCGTCGAAGAACGCCTCGATGATCGGCTGGGTGGACATCGCTGGGCTCCTTGATGACGCTTGACAGTGTATAAGCTTGTGCTAATTAAGCAAGCTCTAATCCACTGAGGCCCGTTCGATGCTCAAGCCCCCCATGGACCTCGCCACGTTCGAGACCAAAGCAGGCGATGTCTCTGCTTTGTTGCGGGCGATGGCCAACACCCGCCGGCTGATGGTCCTGTGCAAGCTGGTCGAACATGGCGAGATGACCGTGGGGGACTTGGCGGGCGAAGTCGCGCTGTCGCAATCGGCGCTGTCGCAACACCTCGCGAAGATGCGCGATGAGAACCTCGTCACCTTCCGCCGCGAGAGCCAGACCCTCTGGTACCGGATTGCCGACCCCCGCACCGAGACGCTGCTGGCCACTCTCTATCAGCTTTACTGCAAGGATTGACGCAATGACCATGCCCTCCCTCACTCCCTCGCAAGTCAGATCGGCGATCGCCGAGGGCGCGCTGCTGGTCGACATCCGCGAGCGCGACGAGCATGCCCGCGAAGCGATCCCCGGCGCGCTTCATCTGCCGCTGGCGCGGCTCGATGAGCTGCCCCTCTGCCCCCAAGGGTATGTGTTTCATTGCCGCTCGGGGATGCGCACGAGCGCCAACGCCGCGCAGCTCGCAGCGGCAGCGAAGGGCGCGCCGTGGCGGCTGCTGGACGGCGGAATCGATGCGTGGCGCGCCGCCGGGCAGCCGACCCGGCGCGACTTGCGTCAGCCGCTCGAAATCATGCGCCAAGTGCAGCTGGTCGCGGGCGGTTTGGTGCTGACAGGGGTGATCCTGGGGTTTATCGTCTCACCGACCTTCTTTGGGCTTTCCGCATTCGTGGGGGCGGGGCTGATGATGGCGGGCGCGACCGGCTGGTGCGGGATGGCGAAGCTGCTGCGGTACCTTCCGTGGAACCGCCCGGCGCAATCGGTCTGAATTGCGATGACCCAGATCGAGGTCCTGCTTGCCGCGTTTTCGGGAGGAATCGTCGGTATCGTCCTGGGACTGGTCGGCGGGGGCGGCTCGATCCTGGCGGTGCCCTTGCTGGTCTATCTTGTCGGGGTGGTTAACCCGCATGTCGCGATCGGAACCAGCGCGCTGTCGGTGGCAGCCAGCGCAGCCGCAGCGCTCGTAAGCCATGCCCGCGCGGGCACCGTGAAGTGGCGCTGTGCCTTGATGTTTGCGGCCGCGGGCAGCCTCGGCGCCTTTGGTGGCTCAATCCTCGGCAAGGCGATCGACGGACAGCGGCTATTGTTCCTGTTCGCCATCGTGATGATCGTAGTCGGCGTGACAATGCTGCGCGGTCGGGGCGATCCCGGCAATCCCGATGTCGTCTGCACCCGCACCAACGCGCCACAGGTCGTCGGTTTCGGTCTGGGCAGCGGGGCGTTCTCGGGCTTCTTCGGGATCGGTGGCGGCTTCCTGATCGTGCCGGGACTGGTCGCCGCGACCGGCATGCCGATGCTCAACGCGATCGGCTCCTCGCTCGTTGCGGTGACCGCGTTCGGACTGACCACCGCTGCGAGTTACGCCGCGTCGGGCCTGATCGACTGGCCGCTTGCGGCGGTATTCGTGGGCGGCGGAATCGTCGGCAGCATCGTCGGTGGCGCAGTCTCGAGGCGATTGGCCACCAGAACCAGTGCACTCAAGACAGTGTTCGCCGTCCTGATCTTTTTTGTAGCGGCATATATGCTCTGGCAAAGCGGCCAGGCTTTTTGGGAGGTATCATGAGGGAACTAACGCAAATCGACGCCTGGCTGGCACCCCGCGAGGATCTTCGCTCGTGGTTCGACCCGCTATTTCGCGTGACCACCAGTCTGATCTTCATCATCGGCGGAATCGGTCATTTCGCAGCCCATGACGATATGCTCCGGCGGATGGAAGAATCGCCCTGGCGCGGCGTGGTCGGCTCGATCGGCGACCCATCGTGGCTGCTGTGGCTCAGCGGCGTCGTTTTCGTAATCTTTGGGATGACTCTCGCTCTGGGGTTTCTGACCCGGGTATCGGCGCTTGTTATCCTGATCACGCTGATCCCGATAACCATCGCCGTCCACGTCGCACCGGGTCACACTGGGCCGTTGCTCAAAAACATCGCGATCATGGGCGCGTTGCTTTACTTCTACGCCAACGGGCCGGGGCGGTTGGCGGTGGATCGCCAGACCGGGACATAATCGCCAGACCGAAATGCAGTCGGGCTCCGCGCGGCGCAGACATGGTCCCCGCTCGCAGCGCCTAACAACTGGCGACCGTCAGCTTGCCTTGGGCTTGCGTGCCGAGTTGTGCATCGACAGGATTTTCCACTCGCCGCCGATCTTCTTCAGCACGCTGGTCGCGACGCCGCGCCGCTCGGCAATCTCGCCTGTCTTGGTTTCGATGCGATAGTTGTAGGTTTCCGTCGCGAGCGCGACCGGCCCTTCGAAGCGGACGTCTACCGTGTAGTCCGAGAAGCCGAAGCTTTTGAATGCGGCGAGCTCGGGTCCGAGGTGATGCGCGAGATAATTGGCATAGCTGCCTTCGACGCCGCCGGTCTCGAATATGGCCGCATCCGCAACGAACAGCCGCTCGGTGCCGGTGGCGTCGAGGCGCTCGATCGCCGCCTTGTATTGCGAGAGGACCGAACGGACCGCGACCTCGTCGGTGCTCTGCACCGCCCGGGTCGGTGCGCCCGGCAAATGCTCGCCCGGCGTATGCGCAGCCAACGGTTGAGTGGCCACCGGTTGAATGGCCAGAGCCGCAACAGCGATCGTGACGATCATCTTCATTCTAGATCCCCTTTTCAACTGCCCCGCCTCCGACCTTGCTAGAACCAGGCGCGAATGCCCAGGACGATGCTGGTCGACGACGGGTCTTCACCCGACGCCCGCGCAAAGTCGGCAGTATCGCCGAGCTTGCGGTCCCACGACACCCCGACATAGGGCGCGAACTCGCGAGCAATTTCGTAGCGCAGCCGCAGGCCCAACTCGATATCCGACAGCCCTGCGCCGATGCCGTTTTCGGGCACATCCTGTGCGGCGAGGTTGATCTCCGCACGCGGCTGGAGGATCAGCCGCTGGGTGATGCGCTGGTCGTAATACCCTTCGAGCCGGCCCAGCACATCGCCCTTGTCGGACAGGAACAGCGCGCCCTCGACCTCGAACCAGTATGGCGCCAGTCCCTCAAAACCGACCGTCGCGTAAGTGCGCGAGGGGTTGGGGGTGATGTCGTGGCGCAGGCCCGCCTGAAGGTTGAAGTAAGGCCCGATCGCGCGGCTGTAGAGCGCCTGGACTTCGGCGTCGTCGGGTCCTTCCCCGAAGCTGCCCGAGCCTTCGGATTTGATC
>JBBSKI010000073.1:0-10048 GCA_038256425.1 Sphingomonadales bacterium | reverse complement strand
TGGCTGAGCCCCGCCGCCGGATAGGGACTGGCGAAGACCAGCACCGCGCTCGGCCCTGCATTACCGACCGCGGCCTCGACCGTGAACGGGCCGTAATCGACGTGCCGCCCGCGCCCGGCGAGCGTGGTGCGGCCATCGGCGAGGCGGCGGCCATCGATGGTCAGCGCCAGCTTGCTCGCGGTGAGCCGTGCGTTGTTGAACAGCAGCGGGGCATTGGCGCCCAGGCTCACGCCTCCGGCAAAACGGATATTGGTTCCAGCCAGATTGGCGAGGGTGGCGTTATCGATCCGGGTCATCCGCCCGGCGGCATTGGCGGCAAGCCGCCACGGAACGCCCCGGCCCAGCGCCAAGCGGATCTTGGCCTCGGCATCGATCAGGCCCAGATTGGGCAGCGCAAAGCCGCGCGCGGTGACCGGGCCGGTCAGATCGTAGCCACCAGTGTTCAGATCGCCGCGCAGCGCGAGGCGGGCGGCCAATCCCCGCAGGTTCAGCGCGATATTGTCCGATTGCAGCTTGTTGCCCGCCAGCACGAAATCGCCGCGCAGGCTGGCCTGGGTGAGGCGCGGATCGAGCTGGGCATTACCGGTCACGACGCGCTCCGCAGTCAGGTCGACGGGCAATTGCAGCCGCGTTCCGTCCCAGCGCGCGACCCCGGCGGTCCGCAAACCTTGCGCCACGGTGGTGCCAAAGGTCAGCTTGCGTGCGGTCAGCAGGTGATCGACGGTCAGATTGCGGAACGGACCGTCGAACGTGGCGGTCAATTCGACGTCTTCGAGTTTGGGCCCATCTCGTTTGGATGACTCGAACAACAAGTCGGGGCGGGTCAGCGCGGTCTTGGTCAGCAACGCTTCGAAGCGGTTCTCGGCAAAGTCCACCGCCCCGCCCGCATTGGCCCGGAACGCCGCGCCGCTCGCCGAAAGCTGGCCGCTGAGACGGCTGTCGATGAAGGTTCCGTCGAACAGAAGCGACAGCGCCCGACCGACGGCGGCCCTGGGCGTGCCGGTCAGCAGGTCGCCAGGATAGGCCTGACCCAGCGCGGAATAGCGGCCGGCGCGGTTCTTCAGTGCGAACGAGGCGAGCCTTGCGCCATCGCGGGTGGCATAAAGGCCGCCGTTCCAGTCGCTCCACTTGCCCCTGCCGAACACCCGCGCACGCACTTCGCTGTCCGCCCCGGCCAACCCGGCAAGCAACCCGCCGCGCGGGGCGCGGTAATCGAGGGCGATGTCGAACTTGTCGCGATCGGGCTCGGCATCGACCTTGGCGATCAGCCGGTCGGCCCCGCCCAGCTTGCCGTCAAGATCGAGCAGCAGGCGGCCGGCCCGGATATCCGCCTTGGCGATCAGATCGACCCGGCGACGCTGGCCGACCACTGACTTGCCGATCGTCAGGTTGTCGATTTCGAGCCGGTCGATGCGGATGTCGAATTGCGGGAGGATCGGATCGTCGGGGTCGCCCGGGCGTAGTTTGGGAAGCCGGGTCAATTCGCCCCGGCGCAGCACCAGCTTCTTCACATCGAGCCCGGATTTGAGCCAGGCGAACGGCCGCCATTCGAGCTCAACCTCGGGTACGGTCATGAACACGCCGTCCGGGTCGCTCAGGACCACACTTCGCAGGACCGCTGAATCATAGATCGAACCCTCGATCCGCCCGACCTCGATGCGCAGGCCCGAACGCGGGGCCAGCTCCTCGATCCGGTCGATGACGAAGCGATGGCCGATCTGGCTGTCGATCAGCACGAACAGCGCGGCAATCCCGAGCAGGAGCGCGCCGATCAGCGCCGCGCCCCGCGTTGCCAGATAGCGCCGCCAGTTGCGCGGTGGGCGCGATGGGGACCGTGTGACCGGCCCCTCGTCCGCTGTCGGTGCCCCCTCAGTCATCAGAACGCCTGGCCCAGCGCGACGTAAACCCCGATCCGGCTGTCACCCTTGCGCGGGTTGAGCGGGGTGCCGACATCGATCCGCAGCGGCCCGAAATTGGTGTAATAGCGGATGCCGATGCCGGCGCCGAAGCGCAGGTCGGAGAGGCTGGGCGTAGTGGTCTCGTCGACCGATCCGGCATCGATGAACGGCACGAAGGCCAGCGCCCCGCCGAACAATCCGGTCCGTACCCGCGCTTCGAGCGACAGTTCGCTCAACGAGCGCCCGCCGCTGGGATCACCGATTTCATCGCGCGGGCCGATCTTCTGATAACCATAGCCGCGCACCGAACCGCCGCCGCCCGCGTAGAATCGCCGCGACGGTGCGATCTGCGAAATGTCGGCCCCGGCGATGGTCCCCAGCCGGGCGCGCGCGGCCAGCACCAGCTTGTCTCCCAGCGGCTGGTAGTAACTCGCGTCGGCCTGGGCCTTGACGTAGTTCGACATGCCGCCGCCGTTGAGCTTCGATATCTCGGGCGAGACCCGCAGCCCGATGCGAAAGCCCGTGGTGGGATCGAGCAGACTGTCGCTGGCGTCATAGCCAATCCGCGCGGGAATCGCGCCGATGAAGAAAGTCTGGCGCGGCGACTGGATGCCGTCCACCGGCCCTTCGCGCTCCTGCGTGGCGATGATTTCAAGGCCCAGCCCATAGGTCCAGCGCTTCTGGTAGATGATCGTCGATTGCCGCTCGAGGCCGGCGATGAACGACACGGTGCGCGCATCGAAGGCGTCGCGGTCCACCGTCTGGGCGAACAGGTCGAGGCTCAGCACCCGGTCGCGCGCGGTGAAATTGTTGCGGCGGAAGGTCACCCCGGCCAGCTGCTCGCGCGTGCCCGCCACTCCGCGGACCCGCAGCAGGCCCTCGGGCGGGAAGAAGTTGCGGTGTTCCCAACTGGCCTCGACGCGAAGGCCCTCGCCGCTCGAAAAGCCCGCGAGCCCCGCGATGGTCCGCAAGGGCGCCTTGGTCATGGCAACGTCCAGCGCCACCGTGCCCGGGGCACCCGGTGCCGGAGCCACGGTCTCACGCGGTACCACGCTGACGGTCGAGACCAGACCGGTGGCGAGGATCGCGCGGCGCAGGTCTTCGACATCGGAGCGCTTGTAAACATCGCCGGGATCGAACCGCGAAATGCGCGCGAGATGCTTCGAACTGAGGAACCTGGGCAGCGCGCTGACCACCTCGCCGAACGCATACTTGCCGCCGGGCGCGACCGGCAGGGTCAGGTCACCCTCGCGCCGCTCATGGTCGATCAGCAGGTCGGGCTCGCCCACGGTCGAGAAGGCATAGCCGGTTTCGCCCAGCTCGATCGTGAGGTCGGTGCGTTCCTGGACGATCGCATCGGCGTTGACCGGATCGCCGGGATCCAGGTCGAAGCTTTTGCGCAGCACCGCGAAGTCTTCACCGACACGCGCCAGATCGCCCAGCGCAATGGCTCCGAACAGATACTGCGGGCCGGGGATGACATCGAACCGGACTTTTACGTCGGCAGTCGTCACGGGGGCGTCGCCGCCCTCGCCCGGGGCAAGCCCGCCCAGCGACTGGTAAACTTCGGCATCGTAGAAGCCGTAGACGCGCATCGTCTTGAGCAGCAGGTCGCGATCGGTCCGGGCGCGGCGCGCGAGCTGGGCGATGTTGTCGTCGTCATCGCGCAGCCGCCGCAGCGACGAAAGCTCGGCGAAACGGCTCTGGATCGCTTCGCGCTCAACAAAGTCGGTTGCGCCGAACGCCAGTTCGACCCCTTTGCCCAATTGCTCGACTTTCGCATCGGCAAGCCGCGGCGCTTCCTCACCCGGCGCGACCCCGATCGCGGCGAGTTCGGCCTCGGCCGCTTCCTGCGCGAGCTGGATGTCGGGTTCGGGGCTGAGCGGCTCGACTTCGGGCAGTTCGCTGGCGTCGGGCCAGGCCAGATCGAGATCGCCCAGCGGAGCAAGCGGCGATTCGGGATCGATCGCCGCGGCGGCGGCATCGGCCACCGCGCCGGAAGGGTCCGCCAGCACCCCGTCAGGATCGGAACGCGCGGCGGGGGTCTCTGCCACCCAGGTATCGGGATTGTCGATCGCGCTGTCGGGGATCAGCGCCTCGAGTTCGGCATCCGATTCGCGCGGCTGGGCGTGGAGCGGCAGTGGGGCCAGCACGAGCAGCCCGAAGGCCAGCCATGAACCGGGACGAAAAGCCGGCTCAGACGATCCGATAGCGACCCTGTCCGCCGGGGACGCCGTCCTTGCCCAGACCGTCGAACAGCGGAGCATCGTCGCGATGCGTGGCGGCGGCGCGGCTGATCGCAGCAGATTGATCGCCGGGCGAAAAACGCTCCCAACCTTCGCTGCCCAGCCGTTCGAGTGGGCGATAGCGGACCTTGTACTGCATCCGTGCGGATCCCTCGACCCAGTAGCCGAGATAGACATAGGGCAGCCCGGCCCGCGCGGCGCGCAGGATGTGGTCGAGGATGATGAAGTTGCCAAGCCCGGTGCGCGTCTCGTGTTGGGGATCATAGAAACTGTAGATCATCGACAAGCCATCGGCCTGTTGATCGGTAAGGCACGCGCCGATCAGTTTACCGGGTACGACCCCGTCACCCGGCTCTCTGTATTCAATGACATAGCTCTTTACGGGGGTGTGTTCCACCATATCCGCAAAGTCCATCTCATCCATCGTCGCCATGCCGCCACCGGGGTGGCGCGTGCCGAGGTAACGCTGGAGCAGTTCGAATTGTTCCGCTGTCGACCATGGCTTGCAAGCCGACACTTCGAGGTCCGAATTGCGCTGGATAATGCGCTTCTGGGTGGCCGACGGGGCGAATTCCTCGGCCACCACGCGGACCGAAACACAGGCCTGGCAATCGAGGCAGGACGGGCGATAGGCCACAGTCTGCGAGCGGCGGAACCCGATCCGCCCGAGCGCATCGTTGAGCGAGTCCGAATGCGGTCCCTTCAACTCGGTAAACACTTTGCGCTCGCTCTTGCCCGGCAGATAGGGGCACGGCGCCGGGCTGGTCACAAAGAAGCGGGGAAAGCGGACGGGAGCGTTCACGGGATGCACGATCCTCTGGCCGGAATCCGCAGCGGTCTGCGGCTGGGGAGGACTATGCAGCAGGGCCGGAAATGGTGAAAGCCCCTTAACCACGAAACCGTGGGAAGGAGCATATTTTTGTGCGCCGGGGGGGGGGGCAGGGGCCGCCGTGCCTTCCGGCTCACACCTTGATGCGCGGCATTCCCAAAAAGTCGCGCTTGCCGATCGCCAGCCCCGCCGCGCGCAGGATGTCGTAAGCGGTGGTGGCATGGAAATAGAAGTTGGGCTGGGCGAAGCTGAGCAGGAAGTACTCGGCGGTAAAGTTCATGCCCCGGTCGCGGAATTCGAACCGCATGTCGCGGCCGATGAAGCCCTCCAGCTCGGCGGGATCGAGCCCGGCAAGAAACGCATCGGCATCGGCCAGCCGGGCGGTGAGCGCCGCGAAGCTGGTCGGCCAGGGTTCGAGGCTGGGCGTATAGACCCCTGCCCGCACCCCTTCGATCGCGCCGCGCGAATGTTCGGCCACCGCTTTCACCTGATACCCGAACGGCCCCATGTCGCGGATCAGCCGCGCTTCGACCAGGGTGCTGTCGGGCTCGCCGCGTTCGGTACAATGCGCCGCCGCCTTGGCGACCAGCGCGGACACCGCCGCGATGACCTGGCGCTGGCTGGGGACGACGGCGTCATAGAGAGAAATCGGCATGAGCAATCCTTGTTTCAGGCGAATCCGTGAGCGAGAAAATGTGTGGCCAGCCCTGCCAGCAACGCTGCGCCGCGCGGCATGACCGCCTCATCGAGCACCATTTTGGTCGAGTGCAATCCGCAGCAGCTCGCCCAGTCGACCCCATCGTGCGCCACCCCGATAAAGAACATCGCGCCGGGGACTTTCTCAAGGACATAGGCGAAATCCTCCGCCCCCATGATCGGCGCATCGAGCCGGCGGAAAGCGGCAGGCCCGAACAGGCCGGCGGTCACCGCCGCGCCCAGATCGACCGCGCGCGGATCGCAGATCGTCACCGGGAAGCCCTCGTGGATCGTGACCTCGGCCTCCAGCCCGTGCGCGGCGGCAATCCCTTGCGCGAGCCGGGTGACATTCTCGCGCAGGGCGCGCCGCGCGCCGGGTGAGAGTGTCCGCATCGTCCCTTCGATCTCGGCCGAATCGGGAATGACGTTGTTGGTCGTGCCCGAAGTGATTCGGCCGACGGTGACCACCACCGCATCGGCCGCATTGAACCGCCGCGTGACCATCGCCTGCAACGCCATGACGATCTCGCAAGCGACCGGGATCGGGTCAAGCGTCTGGTGCGGCATCGAGGCATGGCCGCCGCGCCCCTTGACCGTGATTTCCAGCCGGTCGGCCGCGGCCAGCAGCGGCCCGGCCCGTCCCGCGACCAGCCCGTTGGGCGCATTGGGCATGACGTGCAACGCAAAGGCGGCATCGGGCAACGGCCCATTTTCGCCTCCACCGAGCAAGCCATCGTCGAGCATGAAGCGCGCGCCGTGCCAGCCCTCCTCCCCCGGCTGGAACATGAAGCGCACCTCGCCTTCCAGCGCATCAGATTGCGCGCAAAGGATCTCCGCCGCGCCGACCAGCATCGCAACATGCGCATCGTGCCCGCAGGCATGCATCGCCCCCGCAACCTCGGAGGCGAAATCCAGTCCGGTCTCCTCGGGCATCGGCAGCGCATCCATATCGCCGCGCAGGAGGACCGAGCGACCCGGCTTTGCCCCTGAACCGCCGCCCTTGAGAGTGGCGACGAGGCCAGTGGTGGACGGCCCCTCGCGCCATTCGAGCGGCAGATGGGAAAGCGCGGCGCGAATTTTGGCGCTGGTCTTGGGGTTGTGCAGCCCCAGTTCGGGCTCAGCATGGATCGCCCGGCGCAGCGCGGTAAGCTTGGGGGCGAGCGCCCGGGCGGCATCCGTCAGGGTCGGGGAATCGGTTACGGTGGCCATCGCTGTGCCTTCGCTACTGGGGGTGCCAGTCTGGCTTGCCGCGCGGACCCTGTCCAGCAGCCCTTCTCACGTTCGGTACCACCCGCCGGAACCGCGTGGGTCCACAACCATTGATGAAAAGCAACGTGTCGCCGCAATTCTCATTTCAAGGGCGGCCATCATACGATCGGATCTTACGATGAACAGGCTGCTCATGCTTCCACTCGCTGCCGTTGTTGCGGTCACAGCGGGCTGCACGACCTCGCGCGATTCATATCGCGACGATTACGGCTATTACGACCGCGCCTCCTACAACCAGTATGGACGCTACGACTACAACAACCCCGATCCACGCTACGGCGGCTATTATGCCGATAACTATTACCGGCAGGACCGCCGCTATCGTTCTCGCGAGTTGGGGAGCAACGATCGGATCTATCGCGGTCGCGACGGCCGCTATTATTGCCGTCGCTCGGATGGCACGACCGGCCTCGTGGTCGGCGCAGTGGTCGGCGGGATTGCCGGCAACATCATCGCGCCAGGCGGTTCCAACACCCTCGGGACGATCCTCGGCGCAATCGGCGGTGCTGCGGCGGGTGCCGCGATCGATAGTTCGAGCGGTTCTCGCGCGCGCTGCCAATAGACCTGAAACTCCGGTAGAGACGGCCTCGCCTCAAGCCAGCTCCACCGGGTTGACCGCATAACCCTTCGCCCGCAGCGCCTCGACCAGCCGTTCGAGCTGGTCCTTGTCGCGGGCCTCGCATTCGATGTCGGTAATCAGGCCCTTGGCGGGCAGCGTGGTGAAGATGCGCTGGTGGTAGATTTCGATGATGTTGACCTGGTGCGCATCGAATTCGCGCATCACCTTGAACAGCGCGCCGGGGCGGTCCTGGAGGGTGATCCGCAGCCGCGCCAGCCTGCCCTGCCGCGCCAGATCGCGCAGCAGCACGTTGGCGAGCAGCCGGGGGTCGATGTTGCCGCCGCACAGCACGATGCCGATCTTGCGGCCTTCGAACAGCGGGCGATGTGCCAGCACAGCGGCGAGCCCGGCGGCACCCGCGCCCTCGACCACGGTTTTCTCGATCTGGAGCAGCAGCGCCACCGCGCTTTCCAGCGCCGGTTCGTCGACCAGCACGATGTCGTCGATCAGGCTTTCGAGCACGCGCGCGGTGAACTCGCCGGGCTCCTTCACCGCGATGCCCTCGGCCAGGGTATCGCCGCCGCAGGGGAGGTCGGTGCCCTTGAGCCGGTTGTACATCGACGGGTAAAGCGCGGCTTCGACGCCGATCAGGCCGATTTCCGGCCGAATCGCGCGCGCCGCCGTGCCCATTCCCGAGAGGAGCCCGCCGCCGCCGACCGGCACCACCAGCATATCGAGTTCGGGCACGTCCTCGAGCATTTCGAGCGCTACGGTGCCCTGCCCCGCCGCGACGTGCGGATCGTCGAACGGATGGACGAAGGTCAGCCCCAGCTCGATCTCCAGCAGCCGCGCATAGGCATAGGCCTCGTCGAAGGTCTCACCCTCCAGCACCACTTTGCCGCCGACGCTCTCGGTCTGCATGACCTTGATGGTCGGCGTGGTCTTGGGCATCACGATCGTCACCGGCACCCCCAGCCGCGTGCCGTGGTAGCTGAGGCCTTGCGCGTGATTGCCGGCCGAGGCCGCGATCACCCCGCGGTTGCCCCGGTCTCCGCCCAGCAGCAGCAGCGCGTTGAGCGCGCCGCGCTCTTTATAAGCGGCAGTGAACTGGAGGTTCTCGAACTTGAGCCAGACCTGGGCCCCGCTGATCTCCGACAGGGTGCGGCTGTGCAGCGTGGGAGTGCGGACCACCGCGCCCGCGATTCGGGCCGCCGCCGCGCGCACGTGTTCGATCGTCAGTAGCGGCTCGGATGACTTCGGGTTCGGCTGGTCCATAGGCCGCGCCCGTAACCCAAGCGCCGGTGCTTGGGAACCGCTATGCTTTTACGGAACTGCGCAGCGCGCGCCACGCGGCAAAGACGCCCACCACCACCACCACTGCGATACTGTCGGCCAGCCAGTCCATCGCATCGCATTCCCGATTGAGCACCGGGATCGATTGCAGCACCTCGATTGCCGCGCCGACGAACACCAGCCGCTCGATCATCCGCAGCGGCGGGCAGGCGGGAAAGGCCAGACTGGCCGAGAAGGCGATCGTCGCAAACGCCACGATGTGCTCGAACTTGTCGCCCAGGGTTCCAGACAGGAACCCCGGCGGCTTGGGCAGCAGCGCCATCACAAAAGTGAATCCCAGCAGCAGCCAGAACAGCGCGCGCAGCTTGGCCCCATGGCGTTCGGGTTGTCGTTCGGGCTGGGCAGTGACCATAGCGGCGGGAAATAGGGCGCAAGAGCCTTGCGTCAACGTGTCATCGCGCCGCCCGGCCCATCTCGCACTGGCGCGCGGCTCAAATCGCGTTACCATGTCGGCATGAGCGAACCTCTCCCCGTGCCCCTCTCCGAACCCCTGAATGTGTCTTTCCTGGGTCTGGGCGTCATGGGCGCGCCGATGGCCCGGCATCTGGTCAACGCCGGCCACGCGGTGACCCTGTACAACCGCAGCCAGGGCCGGGTGGTCCAGTGGCAGGCCGATCATCCCGGCCTTGCCGTGCGGATAGCGGCGACCCCGGCGGAGGCCGCCGAGGGGGCCGATGCGGTGCTGACCTGCGTGGGCAACGACGACGATCTCTCCGACGTGGTGATGGGGCCCGCCGGCGTGTTCAAGACGCTGCGGCGCGGCGCGGTGTTCGTCGATCACACGACGGTTTCGGCCAAGATCGCGCGGCAGATCGCGGTCGAGGGACGCGACAAGGAGATTCTGTGCGTCGATGCCCCGGTTTCGGGCGGGCAGGCCGGTGCGGAAAACGCCACGCTGTCGGTGATGTGCGGGGGCAGCGCGAAGGCGGTCGAAGCCGCGCGCCCGGTGATGCTGGCCTATTCCAAACGGATTACGCACGTCGGCAAGGCCGGTGCGGGGCAATCGACCAAGATGGTCGATCAGATCTGCATCGGCGCAGTGGTCGCCGGGCTGGCTGAGGCGGTGCGCTTCGCCCAGGCCTCGCGGCTCGACACGGCCAAGGTCTATGAAGCGATCTCGGGCGGGGGCGCGCAAAGCTGGCAGATGGACAACCGCTGGACGACGATGGTGGAGGGTCGATTCGATTTCGGCTTCGCG
>JBBSKI010000072.1:0-10499 GCA_038256425.1 Sphingomonadales bacterium | reverse complement strand
TGGCTTTCCCCGGCGGAAGGCAGCCGTTGTTCTTCTTGGCCAGTCCGGGCGGGCAACCCTTCGCGACCTCGTTACGGTCCAGCGAAGACCAGCTGAACCGCTCGCCGCGACCATCGCGGGTATCGTTGCCGCCGAAGCGAACATCGTCGCGATCGTCGCTGCGCGATTTGGCTTTATCCGCCCGCTTGCCCCGATCTTTCCCGCCATCGTCGAAGCGGCCCGAATTATCGCGAGCCTCAAAACGATCGGGCCCGCGCTCCGACTTCGCGGAATTGCCTTGCGGCGCTTTGTCCTGCTTGTCGGAATTCTTCGCCTTGCCGTTGCCGCCCCCACCCTTGCCTTGTTCAGCAGATTTATCGCCGCCGTTGCCCTTGCCGCCGCCGGGATCGGCATTGACGGCTGTGGCAGAGAGCGCGATTGCGGCGGCTCCGGTGATGAATTTCAGCAGCATTCCAAATACTCCAATGTGCAGATCGAACGAACGGCCTGCCGACTGGTTCCTTGATTCATCGGGCATGGCGGTTGCCGCAGTCAGCCGGGATAGGGACTGCGCATGAGCAATCCGGCGAGGTGGGCGGCGTTGGCGGCGACCATTGCGGCGGTCTGCTGGACCTTGCGCGGGCGGTGCGGAAGGTCCTTGAAATCGAGATCGCCCATCGCCTCGCCGACCCAATAACATGCGGCAACGGCAGGGATGGTCCAGCCGGTGTCGTTAAGGCTCTGGAACAGCTGCGACGAGGCCCAGTGTGCCCCATCCTCGTTGCCGACGATCGCCGCCACCGCGACCTTGGAATAGCTCGGCATCCGCCCGGCATCGTCAGTCTCGGACAAGAACGCGTCCATCCGCTCGAGCACGTTTTTGGCGACGCTGGAGATCTGCCCCATCCAGATCGGGGTGCCGAATATCAGGATATCGTGAGCGAGGATCTTCTCGCGGATCGCGGGCCAGCCATCGCCCGCGCCTTCGTCCGAAGTGACCCCCGGCTTGACCCCCTCGGCGGCGATACGGATAGTTTCGGACAGTTCGACGCCCAACCCGGCGAAGTGCTCTTTCAACACCGCGATCATCGCGTCGGTCGAGCTTACCCCCTCGGCCTTGAGCGTGCAGTTGATCGCGATGGCGCGGGGTCTGGCGGATTGTTCGGGCATGGACGGTTCCTTTTGGCTACCATCGACAACGCAGCCAGCGCCCGCCGGTGCCTCAGCCGCCCCTCAGCTTTTCCAGCGGGATCACAAACCGCACGAAATGGCCGTTGCCATCGAACCGCCGTTCGACCTTTCCGCCGGTGTCCATCGGTACCAGCCGTTCGACGATGGTCGTGCCGAACCCGCGTTTTTCGGGCTTGCTGGCGGCAAAGCCGGTTTCGACCCATTCGAGGGTGAGCATCCCCGGCTCGCTATCAACCGACCAGGTCACCCGGATTTTCGCGCCGGGGCGGCTGAGCGCGCCGTATTTGACTGCATTGGTGGTCAGCTCATGGAACGCCATGCCCATCGTCTGCGCGGTCGATCCACCCAGCGATACGTCCGGCCCGGACAATTCGACCGCATCGCCCGCCGCGCCATAAGGCGAAAGCTCGGACCGCAGCAGGTCGGCGATGGCGGCCTCCTGCTTGCCCTGCAGCAGCAGCGACTGGGTGCGGCCCAGCGCCACCAGCCGCTGGCGAAACTTGTCGAGAAAGGTCGCGAGATCGGTTTCCTCGCGCGCGGTCAGCTCGCCGATCGCACCGACTTTCGCCAGCAGGTTCTTGATGCGGTGATCGAACTCGCGCAGCACCGCGTCGCGGGTTTCTTCGGCTTCGACCTCCGAAGTGCAGTCGAGCGCCTTCTGGAGCATCCCGACAATCGCGCCGTCCGCGTCGCGAATCGGAATATGGTGGGTGGTCCAGATCACCGGCTTCAAACCGCCGCCTTCGCTTGCAGGCCGGGCGATGTCGAAACGCTGGCGGACTATCGCATTGGGCTCACCGGCGATGGCGCGGCGGAACGCATCCTCGAATCGGGTCCGACGTTCGGCTGTCTCGGGAAAGACATCGAACACGAACCGGCCCATGATCTCTTCCCGCTTGCGCCCGGTCACCGCCAGATAGGCGGGATTGGCATCGACGAAGCGCAGCTCGCGGTCGAGGATCATGTAGGGCGAGGGCATGAGCGCGAACAAGTTCGCGAAATCGATCTGGAAAGTCATGACGCGTCCCCTCCGGGCGCTTTGGACGCCCTTCGTCGCCGCCTGTCTGGCCGGTTATGGCGCGCACTTCAACGAAAAGGGCGCCCGGATCGCTCCGGACGCCCTTTTCGGTTTCAAGCTGAAGTGCGTTCAGGCGCTGTAATACATGTCGAACTCGACCGGGGCGGGAGTGGTCTCAAGCCGCATCACTTCGGCCCACTTGATCTCGGCATAGGCTTCTATCTGGTCCCGGGTGAAGACATTGCCCTGCAGCAGATAGTCCTGATCGGCGGCCAGGCAATCGAGCGCCTCGCGCAGGGATCCGCACACCGTCGGCACTTCGGCCAGCTCGGCGGGCGGCAGGTCGTAAAGGTTCTTGTCCATCGCTTCGCCCGGGTGGATCTTGTTCTTGATCCCGTCGAGCCCGGCCATGACCAGCGCGGCATAGCACAGGTACGGGTTGGCCATCGCATCGGGAAAGCGGAACTCGACCCGCTTGGCCTTGTCGCCCGAGCCATAGGGAATGCGGCACGAGGCGGAGCGGTTGCGCGCCGAATAGGCCAGCAGCACCGGCGCTTCATAGCCCGGCACCAGCCGCTTGTAGCTGTTGGTGGTGGGGTTGGTGAAGGCGTTGAGCGACTTGGCGTGCTTGATCACCCCGCCGATGAAATACAGGCACATGTCGGACAGCCCGGCATAGCCGTTGCCCGCGAACAGCGGCTTGCCCTTTTCCCAGATCGAGATGTGGGTGTGCATGCCGCTGCCGTTGTCGGTCTGGATCGGCTTGGGCATGAATGTGGCGGTCTTGCCATAGGCATGCGCGACCTGGTGGACGACGTACTTGTAGATCTGCATCCGGTCGGCGGTCTGGACCAGGGTGCCGAAGGTCAGCCCCAGTTCGTGCTGCGCGGCGGCGACTTCGTGGTGATGCTTGTCGCAGGGCAGGCCCATCTCGATCATGGTCGAGACCATCTCGCCGCGGATATCGACCGCGCTGTCGACCGGGGCGACCGGGAAATAGCCACCCTTGACCTTGGGCCGGTGGCCCATGTTGCCGCCCTCGTACTCGCGGCCCGAATTGGTCGGCAGCTCGATGTCGTCGATCTTGAAACCGTTGCCGGTGTAGCCGTCATAAAAGCGGACGTCGTCGAACATGAAGAACTCGGCCTCGGGGCCGACATAGACGGTATCGCCGACCTTGCTCGACTTGACGAACGCTTCGGCGCGCTTGGCGGTGGAGCGCGGATCGCGGCTATAAAGATCGCCGGTCGAAGGCTCGACGATATCGCAGCAGATGATCATCATCGGGGTGGCGCTGAACGGATCGATATAGACCGCGTCGAGATCCGGCTTGAGGATCATGTCGCTCTCGTTGATCGCCTTCCAGCCCTCGATCGAGCTGCCATCGAACATCAACCCGTCCTCGAGCTCGTCCTCGCCGATCAGGCCGGCGACCATCGTCAGATGCTGCCACTTGCCCTTGGGGTCGGTGAACCGCAGGTCGACCCATTCGATCTCCTCGTCCTTGATCCGGGCGAGAATGTCCTTTGCGCTGGCCATGATGATCCTTCTTTTCAATGTGCGGTGCCGGCCGGAACCGGATTTCCCTGTTGTCGAAATGGTCTAATCGGTCGCGGTCGGAACGACGGTTCCTTCCGGCAAGCCGGATCGCTGCGTCAGATTGCGTCGTCGTCGCGCTCGCCGGTGCGGATGCGCACCGCGCTTTCGACCGCGAACACGAAAATCTTGCCGTCGCCGATCCGTCCGGTCTGCGCCGCGCTGGCGATCGCCTCGACCGCGCGCTCAGCCAGCGCGTCGGGCACGACCACCTCGAGTTTCACCTTGGGCAGGAAATCGACGACATATTCGGCGCCGCGATAAAGCTCGGTATGGCCCTTCTGGCGGCCGAAGCCCTTGGCCTCGGTCACGGTGATGCCCGAGACGCCGACTTCGTGCAGCGCCTCCTTCACCTCGTCGAGCTTGAACGGCTTGATGATCGCTTCGATCTTTTTCACGTGACCCCCAGACGGCCCCTTGGCGAGGCCGTGTCAGACACCAACTCATCAAGAATCGTGCCAGTGGCTTGGACCCGTTCCCTATGCGATTGCATGGGCACGCGGAAGGCGCATTTTCGCGGTTGCAGCAACTTTCAGGCGAAGCGCGCGGGCTTTCGGGCAAGATCGTGTGGCTCGGGCAGGCCGATCATGCCTAAAATTTGCGCAGACCTGCCTCGTTTTTAGGCAGCGGTCAGGCGTAGGGCGGCTGGTGCAGCCCCGCCGGGCTGGTCGTGAACACCTCGCACCCCGTCTCGGTTATCCCGATCGAATGTTCGAACTGGGCTGAGAGCGAGCGATCGCGGGTGACCGCCGTCCAGCCATCATCAAGCAGCTTCACCGGCGGTTTGCCCAGGTTGATCATCGGCTCGATCGTGAAGAACATGCCGGGGCGCAGTTCCGGGCCGGTTCCGGCGCGCGCCGCATGGACCACTTCGGGCGCGTCGTGGAACAGGCGGCCGACCCCGTGGCCGCAGAATTCGCGGACCACGCCATAACGGTTGCGTTCGGCATGGTGCTGGATCGCCGCGCCGATGTCGCCCAACCGGGCGCCGGGGCGGGCCTGCTCGATCCCGATCATCAGGCATTCGTAAGTCACCTCGACCAGCCGCCGGGCCTTCAGCGCGACATCCCCGACCAGATACATCCGGCTGGTATCGCCGTGCCAGCCATCGAGCAGCGGGGTGACGTCGATGTTGACGATATCCCCATCCTTCAGCGTCTTGTCCGAAGGGATGCCGTGGCAGACGACGTGATTGATCGAGATGCAGCACGAATGGCTGTAGCCGCGATAGCCCAGCGTTGCCGGAACCGCGCCGCCCGCCAGCGTCATCGCCCGGACCACGTCGTCGAGCGCGGCGGTGGTGACGCCCGGCACGACCAGCGGGGCCAGCGCGTCGAGGATTTCCGCCGCCAGACGACCCGCCCGGCGCATCCCTTCGAAGGCGCCCGGCCCGTGGAGCTTGATCGTGCCGTCGCGCGGCAGGACGTCGGTGTCGTCGATGGTCATGTAGTCGGTCATCGAGGGCGATATAGCGCGGCGCAGGGCGGATTGCGACCCCTTCGACCTCACTCACCCACCCAACCGGTTTTGAAATGGGAACATTGCGCCACGCTTCAGCGCAGCGCGAAAGCCTCGCGGTACTCCGGCTTGACCGCCGCGAGGATCGCCGGGGTCACCGGCAGGGTCACCTCGTAAGCGCCCTCGGCATAGGAACCGGCCACGTAAGGGTCAATCAAGAAGCCGATGCGGTTGAAGGCGCGGCGGTTGCTGGAACCCGGCACGATCGTCGCCTCGTTCACCGGATCGACGCAGCGCGGAAAGGTCGCGCCGACCTGGGGCGCTTCCATCCCCTTCTTGCGCCGCCCGGCATCGAGCCCGGCACAGAACGGCTTGAGCACCGCCGCCTTGAGCGCCGCCTTCGAGACAAAGAGATCGATCGCCGCAAGTCGCCGACCGGCCCGGCGATCCCACACCAGGCCCGTGAACCCGTAATTGCCATGAGCCCCGCCGGTGAAGGTGTAAAACGCGTTGGACAGGCTGAGGAAGCGCGGGGTCTGGGTGACCACTTTCCACTCGATCCCCAGCGAATGGGTGTGAGCTTCATAGCCCTCTGTCTTGGCGCTGGCCTTGTCTTCCAGCGCGGCCATGCGGGCATCGGCGCGCGCGGTTTCGGCTTCTGCCCGCAGCAGCGCGGCCAGTTCGGGGATCGCGCCCAACTCGGCCGGGTGCTTGTAGCTGAACTGGAGCACGCCATCGTCGCTCTCGGCCGAAACGGCTCCGGCGGAGGTCGCCTCCGCGCTCGCGCTGGCGCTTGCAGTTTCCGGGGCGCCGGGGGTGGCGGCGGTTGCCCCCGCACCCGCCTTCGCCGATGGCGCGGCCACCGGCTCGTCGGGGGACGAGCAGGCGGCGAGCAGCAGGATGGCCAACAACGGGATTATGGACAACGGGATTACGGACAACGGGCGACGCATCGAAAATCCTCGCAAGGGCTTGGCGCTTGGGGCTAAGCGGCAACACCATGAGCCACAAGCAGCCAGCCGCCAAACACGTCGCCTCCGATCTGGGCCAGCCCGATCTGGTCCAGCCCGACCGGGGCCAGACTGCCACGACCATTCGCCTGATAGACAAGGCGGGCCTTGAACCCTGGCTGAAGACGCTGACCCCCGCCCAGCGCGCGACGATCGAGGCGCAGCGGTTCGAGGCTGAGGGGTACCAGCACGCCATCGTGCCCGACGGCCTTTCGTGGTCGGTGGTTGGCGGCGTGGCCAATGTCGCGGCGCTGTCGAGCTGGTGCATGGCCAAGCTTGCCGAAGTGCTTCCGCCCGGAATCTACCGGCTCGCCGAGGGTGGTGCCAACGGGGGTCAGCCGGGCAAGGCCGCGTTCGGATGGATCAACGGACAGTACCGCTTCGATCGTTACAAGCATAAGCCCAAGGACGATGCCAGGGCCAAAAACGCCCCGCGCATTCTCCTGAGCGGCGAGCCCAAGGCGCTTCCCGGCGTGCTGGCCGAGGCGGCGGCGGTCAACAAGGTGCGCGATCTGGTCAACACCCCGGCCGAGGATATGGGCCCCGCCGCGCTTGAGGCCGAGGCGCGCGGGCTGGCCAAGCTGTTCAAGGCAGACCTCACCGTCACCACCGGCGATGCCCTCGAAAAGGGCTTCCCGATGATCCACGCGGTCGGCCGCGCCGCATCGCGCCACCACGCGCCGCGCCTGATCGCGCTGGATTGGGGGTCTGAGAAACACCCCCGGGTCGCCATTGTCGGCAAGGGCGTGTGCTTCGATTCGGGCGGGCTCGACATCAAGCCAGCTTCGGGAATGGCGCTGATGAAGAAAGACATGGGCGGCGCGGCCCACGCCTTGGCGCTGGCCGGGCTGGTGATGGGCGCGGGACTGAAGGTGCGGCTTCACCTGCTGATCCCGGCGGTCGAAAATGCCATCGCCGGCAACGCCTTCCGCCCCGGCGACGTGCTACGCGCCCGTAACGGAACATCGGTGGAGATCACCAATACCGACGCCGAGGGCCGCCTGGTGCTGGGCGATGCGCTGACGCGGGCTTGCGAGGGAAAGCCGCAACTGATCCTCGATTTCGCCACGCTGACCGGCGCGGCCCGTGTCGCGCTGGGGCCCGATCTGCCCGCGCTGATGACGCGCAATGACGAGACCGCTGCCGGGCTGATCGCAGCTGGGCTGGCGCACGACGATGCAGTGTGGCGCTTGCCGCTGCACGAGGGCTACCGCGAGTTTCTCAAGTCCGACATCGCCGATTGTGTGAACAGCCCCGCCAACGTTTTTGCGGGCGCGAGCGTGGCCGGGCTGTTCCTCGACAGGTTTGTGGACGAGGGGATCGACTGGGCCCATTTCGATACCTTCGCGTGGCGCCCGGTGGCCAAGCCGGGCCGACCCAAGGGGGGTGAGGCGCTGGGCTTGCGCGCAGCATGGCACTTCCTGCGCGAGCGGTTCGGTTGACCCGTGCCGTTTTGGGCAGCGGGGCCAGGGCGGCTTGCTCGGATGCCGAGCAGGCGCTAATCGGCGCCGCTTTCGCGGATGGGACCGCCTTGAACGAACCTTTGTCCTCCGGGTCGAACCCTTATTCCGGCCAATACACATTGTCCGGCCCGGCGAAGGTGCGCGATCCGCGGGTGACCCCGATCCGCGGCGACCTGGCCGACATCGCGCTGGCGGGCAAACTGTTCGCGCCGCATTATGTCGTGCCGATGGAACGCGCGGTCGCGGTGCCGTTCGCGGCGCTGATGGACAGCGGGCGCGGCGATGCCGGGCAGACCAGCGAACTGCTGCAAGGCGAACGCTTCCTGGTGCTCGATATCGCGGGCCAGCACGCCTGGGGATATTGCGCGCACGATTGCTACAACGGCTATCTCGCGCTGGACGCACTGGGCGATCCTGCGGAATTTCCCGCGCCCGCGCTTGGGTCCGCCGATCCGGTGGCGGTGGCGCTGGGTTTGCTCGGGATGGCTTACCTGTGGGGCGGACGCGGCGGGGCGGGGATCGATTGTTCGGGGCTGGTCCAGACCGCATTTGCCCGCGCCGGCCACAAGCTGCCGCGCGACAGCGATCAACAGGCGGCGAGCGCCGGACGGTTGCTGGGTGAGCAGGATGCCCCGGCCCGCGGTGACCTGATCTTCTTCCACGGCCATGTCGGCATCCTGCTCGACGCCGGAACGCTGATCCACGCCAGCCAGGGCGCTGCGGGAATTGGGGGAGCGGTGGTGATCGAGCCGCTGGCCGATGTGGTTGCGCGCAAGGATGGCGGCATCACCGTGCGGCGGCGGGTGCTGTGACGCAGACCGTTTTCATCGACGGCGCGGTCGGCACCACCGGGCTGGAGATCGCCGAGCGCCTAGCCGGGCGGTCCGAGTTCGCGCTGCTGACGCTCGACGAGGCGCGGCGCAAGGACGAGGCGGCCCGGCGCGAGGCGTTTCATGCGGCCGATTTCGCGATCCTGTGTCTGCCCGATGAGGCCGCGCGCGAAGCCGTGGCGCTGGCCGAGGGTTCGAGCGTGCGGATCATCGACGCCTCCAGCGCGCACCGCATTGCGCCGGGCTGGACTTATGGTTTTCCCGAACTGATCGGGCGCGAAGAGGTGGCGGGGGCGCAGCGGGTGTCAAACCCCGGCTGCTACCCGACCGGGTTTCTCGCGCTGGTCGCGCCGCTGGTGCCGACCGGGCTGCTGCCGGCCGACTGGCCCTATACCGTCAACGCGGTGTCGGGATATTCGGGCGGCGGCAAGGCCATGGTCGCGCGGTTCGAGGGAGATCGCGACATCGCCTGGCGCGGCTATGGGCTGGGCGGCGGGCACAAGCACGTTCCCGAAATGCAGCTCCAGGCGGGCCTCAAGCATCCGCCGCTGTTCGCCCCGGCGGTCGTCCCGGCCTATCGCGGGATGGCGGTCGAAGTGCCGGTTCCGCGCGCGGTGATCGACATCGATGGAGCAACCCTGCGCCTTGCGCTCGCCACCTTCTATGCAGATTCGCGGATCGTCCGCGTGGCGCAGCAGGCTCCCGCCGACGGCGAACTGGTGCTGCGCGGTTCGGTGGGGCCGAGCGATGCGCTGACCCTGCACGTGTTCGACGGGGCCGAGGGCATCCGCCTGATCGCGCTGCTCGACAACCTCGGCAAAGGCGCCAGCGGCGCTGCAGTGCAAAGCCTCAACCTGATGGCGGGGCTTGAGGAGACGGCGGGGCTGCGGCTGTAGAAAAATCCTCCCCGAGATTGCCTCGGGGAGGATTTTAATCCTCTTCGGCGATCCGCACTTTCAGGCCGTCGAGCGCCGATGTCATCTGGATCTGGCACGACAGGCGCGAGAACTCGTCGCGGTGATCCGAACTGTCGAGCAGGTCGTTCTCGTCCTCGCTCATCGGCGAGAGCTTGGCGAAATCGGCAGGATCGACATGGATGTGGCAGGTCGCGCACGAACAGCATCCGCCGCACAGGGCCAGCAACTCGTCAAACCCGTTGTCGCGGATCGCTTCCATCACCGAAAGCCCGGTCTCGGCCTCGATCACCGATTCGTCACCCGCCCGATTGACCACCACCAGCTTCGGCATGTCCCGCAATCCCTGTCGATCCGTCCCCGCCCTATCGGCGTTCGAGGCGGGCTGCTATCGGCTCGCCCCTGATTTGGCAAGCGGCCGGATGAGACAAGCGGATGGGAGCAGTAATGGGACTTAGCGCAAAGGCGATCCGCGAAGGTCTCGATCACGCCGCCGCGATCGAACCCGCTTTCGCCCGCGCGATCGAGATCGCCGGATATCCCGAGACGCGGATCAACCCGACCGGGTACCGCACCCTGCTGCGCACCATCGTCGGCCAGCAGGTCAGCGTCCAGTCGGCCGCCTCGGTGTGGAACAAGCTGGAAGCGCTGCTGGGCGAGGCGATGCCGCCCGAACTGCTGCTCGAGGCCGATTACGACGCGCTGCGCGGCTGCGGCCTGTCCCGCCAGAAGCAGGGTTACGCGCGCAGCCTGTGCGAGCTGACCGTCTCGGGCGAACTCAACCTCGACGATCTGCCCGCCGACGACGAGGAAGCAATCGCCGTCCTGACCCGGATCAAGGGCATCGGGCGCTGGTCGGCCGAAATCTACCTGCTGTTCGCCGAAGGCCGCCCCGACATCTGGCCGGCCGGCGATCTGGCGGTCCAGGCCGGGCTGGGCAAGCTGCTCGGCCACGAAGTGCGGCCGGATGAGAAGGCAGTTCGCGCTTTGGCCGAGGCGTGGCGACCGCACCGCGGGGCGGTGGCGATTTTCACCTGGCA
>JBBSKI010000071.1:0-10650 GCA_038256425.1 Sphingomonadales bacterium | reverse complement strand
CCGCCCCGTCGATCGCGCGGTGATCGAACGAGCCGGTTGCGCTCATCACTGTCGCCACCGCCAGCGCGCCGTCGACCACGTAAGGCCGCGGCTCGCCCGCGCCGACCGCGAGGATCATCGCCTGGGGCGGATTGATTACCGCGTCGAACTGCTTGATCCCGAACATCCCGAGGTTGGAGAGGCTGGCGGTGCCGCCCTGGTATTCGTGCGGCTGGAGCTTGCCCTCGCGCGCCTTGTCGGCGAGCGATTTCATCTCGGTCGCGATGGCCGAGACCGATTTCGATCCGGCATCGACTATGATCGGCGTGATCAGCCCCGAAGGCGCGGCGACCGCAACCGAGATGTCGGCGCGGCTGAACGTTCGCAGCACATCGCCGCCGAAGCTGACGTTGCACTTTGGCACCTGGACCAGCGCCTTGGCCAACGCCTTGATCAGCAGGTCGTTGACGCTGAGCTTGACGCCCTGGCTGGCCAGCGCCGCGTTCAGTTCGCCGCGCAGCTTGAGCAGCGCGTCGAGCTTCACATCGACGGTCAGGTAGATGTGCGGGATCGTCTGCTTGGCCTCGGTCAGGCGGCGGGCGATGACCTTGCGGATGTTGTTGAGCTTGGCGTCCTCGTGCGGGATGCCGAAATCGGGCAATGCGGCAGGGGCGCCGGGTGCGGCGGCCGGGGCGCTCGCGACAGTAGCGGCGGCGGGCGCAGCGGCAGCAGGTTGCGGCGCATCGAGGTCCGCCTTGACGATCCGCCCGCCCGGACCGGTGCCCGTGATAGTGGAAAGATCGATGCCCTTGTCCGCAGCGATCCGCTTGGCGAGCGGCGAAGCGATGATCCTGTCGCCCGCAGTCGCAGCCGCCTTGGGCGGGGAGGCGGCGGGAGCGTTGGGCGGCGGAAAGTCGGGTTTGACTTCAGCTTCTGTTTTTAGGGCCTCGGCCGCAGCTTGAGCTTCGGCCTTCGGAGCCGCAGGAGCCTTAGCCGCCGGGGCCGGAGCCGCGCTGGCATCTTCGCCCTCTTCGGCCAGTTGCGCGATGATTGTGCCGACCTTGACCCCTTCGGCACCCTCGGCGATCTCGATCGACACGATTGTGCCCTCGTCGACCGCCTCGAATTCCATCGTCGCCTTGTCGGTCTCGATCTCGGCCATGATGTCGCCCGAGGACACCTTGTCGCCCACCTTGACCAGCCATTTGGCGAGGGTCCCTTCCTCCATCGTCGGCGACAGGGCGGGCATCTTGATCGCGATCGGCATCCGGTGGGTCCCCCGTTTGGCGAGCGCACCGTGAGGTCGGCAGGGCGCGCGGGCCGGGACTCGTTTTGCGCTCCCGGCGCGCGGGGTCAAGGGGCTAGACTTGCGCGGTCGACCATTTGCTTCATATTCGCGAGCTAGAGAGGATCGCATGGCCGAACGCGTTTATCTGGTGATCATGGACGAAACCGACGAATCCCGGCTCGCGCTGCGTTTCGCCGCGCGCCGGGCCGCGCGTACCGGGGGCCTTGTCCACATCGTCGCGCTGGTCCCGCGCCAGGAATTCGTCGCGTTCGGCGGGGTCCAGGCGACCATCGAGGAGGAAGCGCGCAACCGCGCCGAGGTGCTGGTGACCAGCGCAGCGGGCAATATCGTCAGCGAGAGCGGGCGGATGCCGGTGGTCTCGGTGCGCGAGGGCGAGGCGGTGCAGGCGGTGCGAGACTATCTGCATGAGCATCCCGAGGTTTCCGCGCTGGTGCTGGGCGCGGCGGCAGATGGCACGCCGGGGCCGCTGGTAACGCACTTTGCGGCCAGCCATCCGGGGCAGCTCCCCTGCCCGCTAATGATCGTGCCCGGCTCGATCAAAGACGAAGAGCTCGATCGGCTGAGCTGAATTTGCCTGCCGGGTCTAACGCTTTCGCCCCTGGTGACGGATATTTCCGGGCCTGCCGCGTTTTCCCCCTGATGGCCTGCTTCCTGATGGCTTGCCCCCGCGCCGCTCGACCCGTCCCACACCCGCAACCATCTCAACCGGCTCGAACTTCAACGCCCCGGTCAGCGGATTGGCCTCGGCCAGGCGCAGTTCCAGCAACTGGCCGCTCGAAAACCGTTCGCCGGTACGCTCGCCCACCAGCGCCCGGCCCTTTTCGTCATAGGCAAAGCGTTCGGCTCCCAGGGTCGAAACCGGAACCAGCCCGTCGCCGCCCAGGCCGATGATCGTCGCGAACAGCCCGAACGACTGCACCCCGGTCACGCGGGTCTGGAACACCTCGCCGACCTTGCCCGCGAGCCAGGCGGCGACATAGCGGTCGATGGTGTCGCGCTCGGCTTCCATCGCGCGGCGCTCGGTCACGCTGATCGCTTCGGAAACTTTGGCGAGATCGGCGCGGTCGCTGTCCGACAGCCCGCTGCGGGCCGGGATCGCGCGTGCCTTGGGTTCCGGCTGCTCAAGCCCGAAGGCATCGACCAGCGCGCGGTGGACCAGCAGATCGGCATAGCGCCGGATCGGCGACGTAAAGTGGGCATAGCTCGCCAGCGCGAGACCGAAATGCCCGGCATTGCGCGGGCCGTAATAGGCCTGGGTCTGGCTGCGCAACACCGCCTCCATAATCAACGCTTTTTCAGCGTCATCGGACACGTCCTTGAGCATCCGGTTGAACAGCGTAGGGGTAATCACCTGCCCCAGCGCGAACTTGCGCTCGAAGCTGGCGAGATAGTCCTTCAGAGCGACCAGCTTCTCACGGCTCGGCGGCTCGTGGACCCGGTAGACCACGGGCGCGACCTTGCTCTCGAGCGCCCTGGCGGCAGCGACATTGGCCGCGATCATGAAATCCTCGACCACCCGGTGCGCATCGAGCCGTTCGCGCAGGGCAATCTCGGCGATCTTGCCCGCCGCATCGAGCACCACACGGCGCTCGGGCAGGTCGAGCTCGAGCGGGTCGCGCGCCGCGCGGGCCGCAGCGAGCAGCGTCCACGCGGCCCACAGGTTGCGCAACGCGGGTTCGTCGCTTGTCCCATCAAAACGCGCCTGGGCATCCTCGTAAGCAATGACTTCCGCAATCCGCACGAGTGCGCGGGTGAAGCGGAACGCAGTGATCTTGCCGCGCGCATCGATGGTCAGGTGGCAGGCCATCGCCGCGCGATCCGCCCCGGCTTTCAGCGAGCAAACCTCGGCGCTGAGCACTTCGGGCAACATCGGCACCACCCGGTCGGGGAAATAGACCGAATTGCCGCGTGTTCGTGCCTCGCGGTCGATCTTGCCCCCTCCAGAACCACTGGCGGGCCGCACATAGAAACTGACGTCGGCAATCGCGACAACCGCGCGAAATCCGCCGGAATTTGCCGGATCGTCGTCGGGTGCGGCCCAGATCGCGTCGTCGTGATCGCGCGCATCGGCGGGGTCGATCGCGACGATCGGCAGATGGCGCAGATCCTCGCGCTGGTCCTCGCTGAGTGGGAGGCGGGCTGCCTCCTCCGCCTCGGCCAGCGTCTCGGATGCAAATACATCGGGGATGCCGTGCTTGTGGATCGCGATCAGGCTGAAGGCGCGAGGGAGCAGCGGATCGCCCAGCACCTGGGTGACCTTTACCCCGGCGCGCGGGCCGCGCCCGGAAGGCTCGGCCAGCACCAGTTGCCCGGCCTTCGCCTCGCCCAGGTCCGAAATCGGCGATGACGTCCGCACCCGCTTGTCGACCGGGGCGAGCCAGCCCTTCCCCGCCGCATCGATTTCGACCACGCCGAGCGACTGATCGGCAGCGGCGGCGGGCAGCTTCTTCATCGGATGGGCGCGCAGCCCGGTGCCCGAATCCTCGGTGCGCGCGAGGATCCGGTCGCCCTTGCGCAGCGCCGTGTGGCCCTTGCGATCGATGATGCGGATGCGGGGCGGCGGTGCGCCGTCGTCGGGCGACCAGTTGTCCGGCACCGCATAGGGCTCGCCGTCCTCGATCGCGACGACCCGCAGCACGGTGACGCGCGGTACCCCGCCCATGCGGTGGAACGCGCGTTTTTCGCCGTCGATCAGGCCCTCGTCGGCCATGTCACGGAGAAGTGTCTTGAGCGCGATCTTGTCCTGGCTGTGCAAACCGAACGCCTTGGCGATCTCACGCTTGCCCGCCGGGACCGGCGAAGCGGCGAGGAAATCGAGGACTTGCTGGCGGGTCGGCAGGCCGGGGGCGGGCTTGGCAGCCCTGTTCGTCGGTTTTATGAACATCGCCGGGCTATGGGCGACGGGTCACTTGTCCGCAAGCGGAGCGCCATAAGGCTTGAACGCGCCGCCCGGAACTGCCGAGGCAATCGGGCTTGCCGTGCCGCCCGCGCTGCGCGAACTTACCCCGAATACCCAATCATCGCCGCGCACGCCTTCGAGCCGGGCGCTGGTTGCCACGACATCGGCGATCACTGGCTTATCCTCCCAGTACGGCGCGTCGGTGCGCCGCCGCCACACCGAATAGTTCGCCGCGCCCGCCACTGGCGCCCATTCGATATCGGTGAAAGTCTGCACCGCCGCCTTGGCGATCGCGGCGGGAGGCAGGGGTGCCGCGGCCAGTTTCTCCAGGGCGCGCACATTCAGGCGGGTCACCTTGGCGAGATAGGCAAAATCCATCTCGTCGCTGGTGTCGCCGAACTTCACCCCGCCTTCGACCCGCAGGTCCTGATGCTGGTGCTCGTAGTCTTCGACGGCGACCGAAAAGCGGACCGCGGGAAAGCCCGCGTCGAGAAACGGCAGCTGATCGCCGCCACGCCCCATCCGGTCGGCGCGCCAGACCTGGCGCACATCGAGCCCGGCCGGATCGCCTTGGGCCAGATCGTCGATCCAGCGCGAGAGATTGCGGCTGGGGCTGTCGTTCTCGCCCCCGTCGCGGCGGGCGGCAGCGCGCAGTGCATCGGTCGCATCGGCGCGCGGGCCTTCGGAGAACACGCGGACGTTGGTGTTATCGACCAGGCCGTCCGAACCGCGCGATCCGCCGACGATGTCGTTGTTAAGCACGGCCTTGACCGTCCAGCCCTGCGCCTTGGCATATTCGGCCAGCAATTGCCCGCCGTGCAAGCCCTGCTCCTCGCCCGAGAGTGCCGCATAGACGATCGTCGTCGGGAACTTGTGGCGCGAGAGCACCCGCGCGGCTTCGAGGACCAGCACGGTGCCCGAGGCGTTGTCGTTCGCGCCGGGCGCATCGGCTGTTGCGTTCATGACGTCCGAAACGCGGCTGTCGATGTGGCCCTGAACGATGACCACCTCGTTGGGGCGCTCTGTCCCGCGCTGGATCGCGACAACATCGACCAGTCGGGTCGGCGTGGGGATGCGCGGTGCGGTGACCATTTTCTCGGGCAACACGATTGTCAGGCACCCGCCGCAGGCCTTGGCAGTCTTGCGAAATTCCGCCTCCGCCCAACGCCGGGCCGCGCCGATTCCACGCTTCTTGGAAACCTGATCGGACATCGTGTGGCGGGTGCCGAACGACTCCAGCTTTTCGACATCGGCGCGCAGGCGGGCCTCGGAAACGTCGGCGGCGGGCGCGGTCTGGGCCATGGCGGGAGAGGCAAGCAGAAGCGCCGTCAAAGCCAGCACAGGGTGACACGGGTGACACGGTGTCACCCTGGTGTAACCCTCCCCAAGCCTCGGAAAACTAGATCTTAACCATCGCCAGGGTGAAAGGTTACACGTTTGCGCGGGGAGGTTTTTATCGGGTGAGCTTTTCATTTCCCCATCCTGCACACGCAAGGCCCCATAGGAAAACGAAAAGTTGTGCGATCAATAGGCCCGTGCCACGTAAATCCGCTCGACCGCAGGCTCGCCGGTGAACGGACAGGTTCCCGAAACCGGCGCACCGTCCAGCGGGGTGTTGCGGATGGTCAGCTTCAGCGCCTTGAGCTTGGCGTCGACCGCATCCAGCGCCGCGCCTTCGGGGCGCGACCACGCCAGCTCAACCCAGCCCGGAAACTGGGCGTCCTCCGCGTAAAACACAGCCAGATCTTCCAGTGTGGCAATGTCGCGACGGATATTAACGTCGCGCCGGTCGCGAGCCTCCTCGAACAGCGCGGTCTGGATGGCTTCGAGCGTCGCGCCCGCTTCCGCCACGAAGACATCGCGCGCCACGCCCTGAAAATCGGGCTTGGCGACGGAATTCCACAAGCGGTCGCGGCGCAGGACCGAGACTTGGCCGCTTTCCGCGTCGCGTCCGCCGATCTCGAGGATCAGCGGCGCGCCTTTCTTCACCCAGGACCAGCGCTTGGCGGTGGCCTTGCCCGGCTTCTTGTCGAGCAGAACGCGCACCGGCTCGCCCAGTGCTGACTGTGCCGCCAGTTCGCGCTTGAGGGCCTCGCAGTAGGCAAGGAGCGCGGCATCCCCTTCGTTCTCGCGCAGCATCGGCAGGATCACCACCTGCCACGGCGCGATCTGCGGCGGGACACGCAGCCCGTCGTCGTCGCCGTGAGTCATGATGACCCCGCCGATCATCCGGGTCGAGACCCCCCATGATGTCGTGTGGCACAGCGCCTGCTGCCCCTCGCGATCCTGATAGCGGATGCCCGCCGCCTCGGCGAAGGTGGTGCCGAGGTAGTGCGAGGTGCCAGCCTGGAGCGCCTTGCCGTCCTGCATCATGGCCTCGATGCTGTAGGTCGCGTCAGCGCCCGGAAAGCGCTCGTTGGCCGGCTTTTCTCCGACGATCACCGGCATCGCCAGCGGCCCTTCGGCGAAAGCGCGATAGACCTCGAGCATCCGCAGCGTTTCCTCCATCGCATCGGCGCGATCGGCGTGGGCGGTATGGCCCTCCTGCCAGAGGAATTCGGTGGTCCGCAGGAACATCCGGGTGCGCATTTCCCAGCGCACCACATTGGCCCACTGGTTGGTAAGCAGCGGCAGGTCGCGCCATGACTGGACCCAGCGCGCCATCGCCGCGCCGATTACGGTTTCCGAGGTCGGCCGGACGACCAGCGGCTCTTCCAGCTTGGCCGCCGGATCGGGCACCAGCCCGCCCTGCCCATCGGAAATCAGCCGGTGGTGCGTGACCACCGCCATTTCCTTGGCGAAGCCCTCGACGTGCGCGGCTTCCTTTTCGAAATAGGACAGCGGGATGAACAGCGGGAAATAGCAGTTGTCGTGCCCGGTCGCCTTGATCTCGGCGTCGAGAAGCTTCTGGATGCGTTCCCAGATGCCATAGCCCCATGGCTTGATCACCATGCAGCCGCGCACGCCGCTCTCCTCGGCCATGTCGGCTTCGGACACCACCGCCTGATACCATTGGGCGAAATCATCGGCGCGTTTGACTGAAAGCGCGTGCCTAATCTGGACGGGGCGGACGGCGGGGTTCTGGCTCATGGCGCGGCTGTTAGCGGCGGGCAGCCCATTTGCCCAGAGTCATGCTTGCGCGGCGCCCCCGCTATTTGGCCCCCGCTATTTGGCCCCCGCTATTTGGCCCCACCCCTATTTGGCCAGCGCGTCGAGCTTTTTCTGCATTTCGGCCATCTGGGCGCGCAACGCGGCAATCTCGGTGTTTTCCGAGACCGTGGGTACATTACGCTCACCCCGGGCGCTGCCCTTGGAACCCGGCACGAAGGCGGTTGCAGCGGCCTTGAACAATTCCATGTTGCGCTGGGCCAGCTGGGCGAGCGGATTGGCGACAATCGATTCCTCGATCGCCTTGCGCAGCTTCACCTGGTTTTCGCGAAAGTGATCCATCGAGGCTTCGAGATAACCCGGGACCAGCCCCTGCATCGAATTGCCATACATCCCGATCAGCTGGCGCAGGAAACTGGTTGGCAGCATCTGCTCGCCACCGGCTTCCTCGTCCATGATGATCTGGGTCAGGATCGAGTGGGTTATGTCGGCCCCGGTCTTGGCGTCGATCACCCGGAACTCGATTTCCTCGCGAGTCATGGTCGCCAGGTGGTCGAGCGTTATATAGCTCGACGACTTGGTATTGTAGAGCCGCCGGTTGGCATATTTCTTGATGACGATCGGTTCGCCCTCGGCGGTCTTGTTCGCATTGGTCATTCCGTGCGCTTTCTGATCGTCCGGACGGACTCGATGTCCGGCTGTGCAGTCTGTCACACTTAGCAAGTGCAGCAAGTGCAGTGCAACATGAGTCTTGATGCAGGACGCAGGGCTCAGGCCCGGGCAAACCGTCGGCCGAGCAGCGTGAACAGTTCGTACTGGGACAATCCGGTGGCTTTGGCCGACGCGACCGGATCGTAGTCCACCGCCAGCCAGTCCCCTTCCTGTGCAGCGGGAACGGACGTCAAATCGATCACGGTCATGTCCATCGATACCCGACCGAGCGCGGCGCAGCTTGCCCCGCCCCAGGAAAACCGCCCTTTGCCCGACCAACAGCGCAAATATCCATCTGCGTATCCCAGCGCGATGACCCCGACGCGCATCGGGGCGGGAGCCGTGAACGTGGCGTTATAGCCCACGCTGTCTCCCACTTCGAGGTTTCGCACCTGGATCAGCGCGGCTTCGGGATAAGCCACTTGCGCAATGTGCGGGGCCAATTCGGCGCGCGGGATACCGCCATACAGCGCCAGCCCCGGCCGGGTCAGATCGGCGTGATAGTCGGCCCCCAGCGCGATCCCGGCGCTGTTGGCGAGGCTGTAACGGCGCGCAGGTACCGCGCCGCGGATCGTGGCGAAACGCGCGAGCTGCACCGCGTTCTGGGCAACGTCCTCATCGGCGCTGGCAAGGTGGCTCATGCACAGGTCGAGGTCGAGCCCGGCCAGCGCCGGCTCACCCAGCTGATCCATCGGCAGGCCCAGGCGATTGATCCCGCTGTCCACCATCAGGTCGCAACGGCCCCCGCCGCTCGCCTGCCAGCGCGCGATCTGGGGCAGGCTGTTGAGCACCGGTTTGACCCCGGTGGCACGGGCGAAAGCGACATCCGCATCGTTCATCGGCCCGTGCAGCACCGAGATCTGGGCCGGTTCGACCAGCCCCAGCAGCGGCGGCACTTCGCTCCAGTGGGCAACGAAGAAGGTGGCGCAACCCGCCGCGGCCAGCGCGGGCACCGCCTGTGCTACCCCGATCCCATAGGCATTGGCCTTGACCGCCGCACCCGCCCGAGCGCTTCCCGACAGCGCATCGAGCCCGCGCCAGTTGGCGGCCAGTGCGTCCCGATCGATCCGCAGCCGCAGTGCGGCCGGCGGAGCCTCAGGCGCAAAATCAGCTGACGTCATCGGCGAAATCGCGCGGCGGGCCGTTGGGCAGGCCCCAAAGCCCGACGATCAGCGCCATCAGCACGATCACCCAGGTGTACCATAGCCCCGAATAGGGATCGCCGGTCTTGGCGACGATATAGCTGGCGATAAACGGCAGAAACCCGCCGAAATAGCCCGCGCCAATGTGGTAGGGGATCGACATCGAACTATAGCGCACCTTCGCCGGGAACATCTCGGTCAGCAGCGCGGCAACCGATCCATAGGTCGCTGCGGAAAGCGCCATCAGCACCAGTAGAGCGGCAATGATGATCAATGTCTGCCCAGGCGTCGGGACGATCTTGGCGACGTTGAACACGGTGGAGCCTGCAGCGCCCTCGATCTGCGCCTTGCGGGCCTTGGTGTCGCTCCAGTCGAAAGCATCGGAGGGAATCGCTACGCCATCGCGCTCGAGCGCCAGCACGGGGCCGGACTGCAGATCATAGGCGATGCCCGCCCCCGCAAAATCGCTCATCAGCTTGCCGCAGTTCGATTTCTGGTCCTTCAGGAACGGGCTGTAATCGCAGTCCGGCCCGCGGATCGTCCATGCGCCCGTATTGCGGCTGTCGGCAGTTGCGGAGCCGATTACCCAGAACGTCGGGAACAGCAACAGCAGGGTCAGCGCATAACCGATCACGATCGGCTTCTTGCGCCCGACCCGGTCGGACAAGTGGCCGAAATAGACGTAGAAACCCATCCCGATCAGCGCAGCGATGCCAACGATGATTTCGGCGAAAGTGTCTTCGATGTGCATCGCCGACTTGAGGAAATTCAGGCCAGAGAACATCGCGGTGTACCAGATCACGGTCAGCCCCGCCGCCACCCCGAACAGCGCGATGAAAATGCGCTTCTTGTTGCCGGGATAGGTAAAGCTTTCCACGAACGGGTTTCCGGCCAGTTCGCCCTCTTCCTTCATCGCCACGAACACCGGGCTTTCGGACAGCTTGAGCCGCATCCACAACGATATGGCGAGCAGGACGATGCTGAGCAGAAACGGCACCCGCCAGCCCCAGTCGTTCCAGGTCGCGTCGCTCATCACCGCCTTGCAGCCCAGCACGACCAACAGGCTCAGGACGAACCCGCCAACCACGGCCGACTGGATGAAACTGGTAAAAAAGCCGCGTTTCTCCATCGGTGCGTGTTCCGCGACATAGATCGCCGCGCCGCCGTATTCGCCGCCCAGCGCCAGCCCCTGCAAAATCCGCAGAAAAATGACGATCGCGGGTGCCCACAGCCCGATGCTCGCCGCCGAGGGGATCAGGCCGACCCCGGCAGTCGCGATGCCCATCAGCGTGACGGTAACCAGGAAGGTGTACTTGCGGCCCAGCCTGTCGCCAAGATAGCCGAACAGGATCGCGCCGAGCGGGCGAAACCCGAAACCGACCGCAAAGACCAGCCAGAACAGCAACATTTCCAGCGCGGGGTTGCCGGTGGGGAAGAAGGTCTTCGACAGGATCACGCCAAGCGTGCCGTAAATGAAGAAATCGTACCACTCGAACACGGTG
>JBBSKI010000070.1:0-10759 GCA_038256425.1 Sphingomonadales bacterium | reverse complement strand
GACCCCCAAAATGGCCTGGCGTTTCAGGCGCTTGCCCTGTCCGAGCGCAGCGGCAGCCCGGCTCAGTTTGAGTTGCTCGAAAAAGGCATCGCCGCGGAGCCAGAGCTGCCGGCACTCCATTCGGTCCGGTCGGTCGCGCTCTTCAACGCAGGCTATACCCAGGCCAGTGTCACCTCCGCGCAACGAGCACTTGCACTCGATCCCACTTCACGCAGTGCCTATGGCAATGTCGTCCGACGTCTACTCGCAACTGGGCGCTTAGAAGAGGGGCGGGCGATGCAAGACAAGGCCGAGCGGCTTTGGCCTGACGAGCCGAGCCTCATTCGCCAAAGAATTTATATGCTGGCCAACGAGTCTGATCCCAAAGCCGCCCTGGCCAAGCTCGACGAACTGGTCGCGAAACTTCCCGCAGGGGAGCGGCTGCCCCCACTGCTCCGCTCCGGACTACGCTGGAAAGCGGGCACAAACGAGGTCGACCTCAAGGCACTCGATCGCGAAGCAGACAGCGAGTTTACCCGTAACCCTGTGAGTGCATGGTATATCGCCGCGGCCTTCAACAGTTTCGGCGACAGCGATCGGGCGCTTAAGTGGGTTGAGCGCGCCCCAAAGCGCGAGGCCGCGTACCAATGGGGCATTCTGTTTTGGCCAAACGCTGCCACAATGCGCCGTGATCCACGATTTTTTAAAGCCATGGCTGAGTTGGGTTTGGTCGCTGATTGGCGCGCGCGAGGCAAGTGGCCGGATTTCTGCAGCGACCCCAAATTACGCTACGACTGTCGTATACAGGCAGCACGTTTGGCCGGCAAAGGGTCGGCGACCAAGACCTAGTTTAGTTGCGAGATGAATTCTCCGACCTTTGAGCTCGGAAAGCTGCCCGACCGCACGCGGCCCCGCCTACGCCATAATGTGAACGTCCGCTTTCGGCTTTCCCGGTCCGAAACCTGCCAGTCTCGAAACCACCCCATTCCGGACGTAGGCCTCTCCGAAAGGGAGCGCTGAAAGCTGCCGCTGGAGGCACATAAGTGGCAACAGATCAAGGGACCGAACTTACGGGGTATAGCGTGGGTCGGTCCCAATTCGCTGCTCAAAGTGCCCCAAACAGGACCCAAACGCGGACCCAGCCGGAAGGCCCTTCCGCTCAACCCTCCGGATTTCCCTATTGAAAGGTTGGTGCCGCTTAGAGGATTCGAACCTCTGACCCCATCATTACGAATGAGGCGGCCAATAGGCGGGAGTGCTCACAACTGGGATCGGCTCAACACCCAGGCTGGTGACGCTTCCACCCATCGGCGCCCCATTTGTCTAGCGAACGGCGCTTCGATCCAAGGCCCGCACGAATCGAGGATTGCGGACGCCCGGCTGGGCACGTTCGAACTCGGCCATGAACGGGCCTTCAGATCGGCCCACCCATCATCAGCTACCGGACGCACTTTCACGGCAGTAGCAGCGACGCGTCCCCGTAGGAGTAGAAACGGTATTGGTTTTCAATGGCATGAGCGTAAGCGTCTTTCATCCTGTCCAGGCCCATCAGCGCCGAGACCAGCATGAACAGCGTCGAGCGCGGCAGGTGGAAGTTGGTCAGCAGGCCGTCGATTGCGCGAAAGCGGTAACCCGGCGTGATGAAGATCGAGGTATCGCCCGCAAATGAGCGGATCTCGCCGTCATCGCCCGCCGCGCTTTCGAGCAGGCGCAGGCTGGTGGTGCCGACCGCGATTACCCGGCTTCCTGCTTTCCGCACCGCATTGAGCCGGGCGGCGACGTCGGGCTCGATCCGCCCCCATTCGGCATGCATCGCGTGGGATGCGGTGTCATCGACCTTGACCGGCAGGAAGGTACCCGCGCCGACGTGCAGCGTCAGCATCTCGTGGCCGATCCCCGCCGCCGCCAGCGCATCGAGCAGCGCGGGGGTGAAATGCAGCGCGGCGGTCGGTGCCGCGACCGCGCCTTTTTCGCGCGCGAACATGGTCTGGTAGTCGTCGGCGTCGGCGGCATCGGCTGGGCGGCGCTGGGCGATATAAGGCGGCAGCGGCATCCTCCCGGCGCGTTCGAGCAGCACCTCGACCGGCTCGTCGCCCGAGAAGGCCAGGGTCCAACTTCCATCGGCGTGGCGGGTCTCGGCACTTGCGGAAACCCCGGCCGGAAACTCGATCAGGTCCCCATCGCGCAGGCGCTTGCCGTTGCGTACGAAGGCCTGCCAGCGGCGCAAGTCGATCCGCTTGTGCAGGGTCGCGCCAATCCTGGCGACGTTTGTCGAATCCCGGAGCCGCCGCCCCTCAAGCTGCGCAGGAATGACGCGGGTGTCGTTGAACACCAGCACATCGCCGCGCCGCAACTGCGCTGGCAGATCGACCACGATCTTGTCGTGCAGACCAAATCTGTCCGCCACCAGCAGCCGCGCCGCATCGCGCGGTCGCGCCGGGCGCAGCGCGATCCGTTCGGGTGGCAGCTCGAAATCGAACAGGTCAACGCGCATCGGCGCGCCCGCTCAGTTCGATTGCGAGTTGTTGAGCTGGTCGATGCTGGCGGGCGCGGCCGGTGCCACGGCGGTCACCGCAGGGGGGGCCAGCCGGTCCGATGCCAGCGAAGCCTGAATGATCCGGGTCGGCGCACTGGGCGGCTCGCCCCGCTGGATCGTGTCGACGTGGTCCATCCCCGCGATCACCCGCCCGAAATTGGTATAGCGGTTATCGAGCGCAAAGCGCGGGTAGAACATGATGAAGAACTGGCTGTTGGCACTATCCGGCTCGGTGGTGCGGGCCATCGATACGGTGCCGCGCAGATGCGGGATCTTGTTGAATTCGGCCTTGAGATCGGGAAGCGGTGAGCCGCCCTGCCCGGTCCCGGTCGGATCGCCGGTCTGCGCCATGAACCCGTCGATCACCCGGTGAAAAATGACCCCGTTGTAGAACCCTTGCCGGACCAGCCCTTTGACCCGATCGATGTGTCCCGGGGCCCATTGCGGCATCAGCCGGATCGCAACCCGGCCGCCGTTGGACAAGTCGAGCAGCAGGATGTTCTCGGGATCGTTCTCGAGGCTGGCATCGACCGCAACCGGCATCGCCGCAGCCGCCGGCGCGGGAGTATCCTGTGCGGCGAGCGGTGAAGCTGCGAGAAACAGACCGGGCAGCATGGCCAGGGCAAGGGTGGAAAAACGCATAACCGGTTCGTGCTCCGCAGAAATTCCGGCAAAATTCGATCCCGCCGGATGGGCCGCCGGTTAGCCAAAAGCGCCTGTCGCCGCAATGAATAAGGATTGAAAACCCAAATGCGGCTTGCTCAGGAAGCCCCCAGCCGTGCATCGCGCAAGACCCGCGCCACAACCTCAGCGCGTACCGCAGGGGTCACGAACTTGGCGATCTCCCCGCCGTAAAGCGCGATTTCCTTGACCAGCCGGCTGGCAATCGGCTGGAGCGCAACATCGGCCATCAGAAAGACCGTCTCGATCCGGTCGTTGAGCTGGCGGTTCATGCCCGTCAGCTGGTACTCGTATTCGAAGTCGGTCACTCCGCGAATGCCGCGGATCACCGTCGCCGCGCCCTGGCTCTCGGCAAAGTCCATCAGCAGCGAATTGAACCCGACGACCTCGATGTCGCCGCCAAGCGTCGAAACCTCGCGCTTGACCATCGCGATCCGCTCGTCGTCATTGAACATCGGCGATTTGGCGATGTTGGTGGTGACCCCGACGATCAGCCGGTCGACCAGTTTCGCCCCGCGTCCGATGATGTCCATGTGGCCCAGCGTGATCGGATCGAAAGTACCCGGATAAACGCCGATGCGTTGACCTCCAGTCGCTTGGGCCATCAGTGGTTCCTCTCCACGACATAACGCGCAACCGCGCGCAAGGTTCGCGCTTCGTCGCCGTAGCCCGCCAGTTGCCCGACCGCCTGATCGACCAGCATCGCGGCCTGTTCGCGCGCCCGATCCGCACCGAGCAGCGACAGGAAGGTCTGCTTGCCCGCGTCGGCGTCCTTGCGCAGCGCCTTGCCCGCCAGCGCCTCGTCACCCTCGGCGTCGAGCAGATCGTCGGCGATCTGGAACGCCAGCCCGATATCGCGCGCAAAACCGCGCAGGTGCGTGCGCCCCTCGGCAGGAACCCGTCCGAGAATTGCCCCCATCTCGACCGCCGCACCCAGCAGCGCCCCGGTCTTGAGCTGCTGCAGCCGGGTGACCGTCGGAAGGTCGAACTTCTGGGTCTCGGCGGCGATGTCCATCATCTGGCCGCCCGCCATGCCCCCTGCCCCGCTCGCACAGGCCAGCGCCTGAACCAGCTCGGCGCGCACGAACGGATCGCCGCTGGTGATCGGATCGGCCAGCACCTCGAACGCGAAGGCGTGCAGCGAATCGCCCGCCAGCACCGCGGTCGCCTCGTCGAAAGCACGATGCACCGTCGGCTTGCCATGGCGGATCGCGTCGTTGTCCATGCAGGGCAGGTCGTCGTGGATCAGCGAGTAAACGTGGATCGCCTCGATCGCGGTGGCCGCACGGATAGCGGCGGCGCGGTTGACCGCGTGCATCTCGGCGGTGGCGACCAGCAGCAGCGGGCGCAGACGCTTTCCCGCACCGATTGCGGCATAGCGCATCGCCTCGACCAGCCGGGCGCGGGGATCGTCGGGCACCGGAAGCAAGCTATCGAAGCTGGCATCGACATCGCGCGCGATCCGCGCCAATTCGGCAACAAGCGGCGATTTGGCGGGAGTGTCAGCCTCGATCATTCTTGGTCACCCGGCGCTATCGTCGAACGGGCCGCCGTCGAACGGGCGCAAACCGATCGGCTTGCCATCGGGCCCGGCGACGATCGCCTCGATCCGCGCCTGCGCCGCATCGAGCCGCGCCTGGCAATGGCCGCGCAAGGCATCGCCACGCGCGTATAGATCGATCGACTCCTCCAGCGGCGCATCGCCGCTTTCGAGTCGGCGCACGATGTCCTCGAGCGCCTTGAGCGCATCCTCGAAGCTCAGGCCGGAAAGGTCCACATAGGGCCTGGCGGCTGCGATATCGGTGTGGTCTCCCATCTGCGCGAGCATTGACGGCGCGCAGCGGCAGGGTCAAGCTGGCAGCGAACAGGTTTGAGGGGGAACCGCCGATGAAATGGATTATCGCCTATCTGGCGACGGGCGTGGCTTTTGGTGCGCTGGATGCCATGTGGCTGCGCTGGGCCGGGCCGAACCTGTATCGCCCGGCGCTTGGCGATCTCCTCGCAACCAACTTCCGCATGGCTCCGGCGATCGTGTTCTATCTGCTCTACATCGCGGCACTGGTGTGGTTCGCGGTGCGCGCGGGCCATATGGGCGGCGTCGGTTTGGCGGTTCTCAACGGCGCGCTGCTTGGGGGGATCTGCTACGCCACATACGACCTGACCAACCAGGCGACCATGAGGGTCTGGCCGGTGCACGTCACGCTGATTGATATCGCCTGGGGCGCATTCGCCAGCGCCGTGGCGGCTGGGGTCGGCTGCTGGGCCGCGACGCGCTGGGGGTAAGCGCGAAACCGGGACGTCGTTCGGAAGCGTACAAGGAATTGGGGGGACTATGTTCATCGGCCATTGGGCACCGGCGTTCGTCGCTGCCACACATCCCCGCGCACCCAAGCTGGGCACGCTGTTTATTGCCGCTCAGCTGGTCGATTGGGGGTTCTTCACCCTCCTGCTGACCGGATCGGAACGGGCGCGGGTCGTGCCCGGGATCACCGCGATGGTCCCATTGGATCTTTACCACATGCCCTATACGCACAGTTTGCTGGGCAGCGCGGTGTGGGCCCTCGGCTTCGCGGCGCTGGTCTGGCTGGCGCGGCGCGACTGGAAGACCGCGGCGATTGCCGCTGCGGTGGTGCTGTCGCACTGGTTGCTAGACCTGCTGGTGCACCGCCCCGACCTGACCGTGGCCGGATCGCCGCCGAAGCTGGGGCTGGGCCTGTGGAACTATCCGTGGATCGAGATACCGCTGGAGCTTGGGCTGACTTTTGGCGCGATGTGGCTGTTCTTGGCCCGATCGCGCGGGCCGGTTGTCCCCGTGATCGTGCTGGGTTCGATTTTGGTTCTGCTTCAGGCGGTGAACTGGTTCGGCCCGGTGGCGAACGAAATCACCCCAGGCACCTCGTTCCTGGCGTTTTTTGCCTTTGGTCTGGCCTCGCTGGCCGCATGGTGGCTGGGGACTTCTCGCACGCTGCGGCTCAGACGCGGCTAGCGTTTTTACTTTCCTATCGGCCGGCCGCTGCGGCAGCGCTGCGGAACGGCGATGCCCGCCAGCGCAAGGAAAGGCCAATCCCGGCAGAATGTGTAACCTGTTATCTTGGACCGGCAGAACGGCTGAAATCTGCCGCGAAATGGGGGGTGACACCTGGGTTACACGGTGTAACCCCTGTCACCCTGTGCAAGCCCCCGGTCCGCCGCTGGCGCGCTTGCTCCTGCACCGCTAAGGGCGCGCGCATGGCACACACGGCATCATCCCAGATCACCCCCGAAATCGTCGCCGCTCACGGCTTGTCGGACGACGAATACGCCAACGTCCTCCATGCGCTCGGCCGCGAGCCGAACATGGTCGAACTGGGTATCTTCTCGGTGATGTGGTCCGAGCATTGCAGCTATAAATCGAGCCGCCTGCACCTCAAGAAGCTGCCGACCGAGGCGCCGTGGGTGATCTGCGGGCCGGGCGAGAACGCCGGGGTGATCGACATCGGCGCCGGTCCAGATGGCACGAAACTGGCCTGCATCTTCAAGATGGAGAGCCACAACCACCCCAGCTACATCGAGCCCTACCAGGGCGCGGCGACCGGGGTCGGGGGCATCCTGCGCGACGTGTTCACAATGGGCGCGCGGCCGATCGCCAATCTCAACGCGCTGCGGTTCGGGCGGCCCGATCATCCCAAGATGAAGCACCTGGTCCAGGGCGTGGTCGCGGGGATCGGTGGCTACGGCAACTGCGTCGGCGTGCCCACGGTCGGCGGCGAGACCAACTTTCACCCCAGCTATGACGGCAACATCCTGGTCAACGCGATGACCGTGGGAGTGGCCGATCAGGCCAAGATATTCTACTCCGCCGCCACCGGGCTGGGCAATTCGATCGTCTATGTCGGCTCCAAGACCGGGCGTGACGGTATCCACGGCGCAACCATGGCCAGCGCCGAATTCGACGAGAATTCGGACGAGAAGCGCCCCACCGTGCAAGTCGGCGATCCGTTTACCGAGAAGCTGCTGATCGAGGCATGCCTGGAACTGATGGCGACCGATGCGATCGTCGCGATCCAGGACATGGGCGCGGCGGGGCTGACCTCAAGTTCGGTTGAGATGGCTTCAAAAGGCGGCGCCGGCATCCGTTTGAACATGAATGCTGTCCCCTGCCGCGAGGAGGGGATGACGCCCTATGAGATGATGCTGAGCGAGAGCCAGGAGCGGATGCTGATGGTGCTCAAGCCCGGCAGGGAAGCGATGGCCGAGGCGGTGTTCCGAAAGTGGGAACTGGATTTCGCGGTGATCGGCGAAGTCACCGATACGGGCCACATGGTGCTCGAATTCGACGGCGAAGTGGTCTGCGACATCCCGCTCGGGCCGCTGGCCGACGATGCGCCGCTGTATGACCGGCCCTATCTGACGCAGGACGAATACAAGGTGTGGGCGGCCGTGAAACCGCTTGGCGACATCCCGGAAAGCACCGACATCGGGGCCGACCTGCTCAAGTTGATGGCTTGTCCGGACCTGGCCTCGCGCCGCTGGATTTGGGAGCAGTATGACAGCCAGGTCGGCGCCGACACGCTCCAGAAATCGGGCGGCGACGCGGCAGTGGTGCGGATTCACGGCACCAGCAAGGCGCTGGCGATGACCACCGATTGCACCCCGCGTTATTGCTATGCCGACCCGGTCGAAGGCGGCAAGCAGGCGGTGGCCGAGGCTTATCGCAATCTGTGCGCGGTCGGTGCGAAGCCGCTGGCAATCACCAACTGCCTCAACTTCGGATCACCCCAGCGGCCCGAGATCATGGCCCAGATCGTCGGCTGTTTGCAGGGCATGAGCGAGGCTTGCGTGGCACTCGATATGCCGATCGTGAGCGGGAACGTGTCGCTTTACAACGAGAGCAAGGCGACGGGTGGCGGGAGCGCGATTCTGCCGACCCCGGCAATTGGCGCAGTGGGGTTGATGGAAGACCATGGAAAGATGGCGACGATCGGGTTCAAGGCATCTGGCGAAGATATCCTGCTCATTGGAAAGCACTCCGGCTTTCTGGGCCAATCGCTCTGGTTGCGCGAAATACATGGCCGCGAAGGTGGGCCACCGCCGCCAGTCGATCTTGTTGCCGAACGAGCAATGGGCGAACAGATCCGTCAGCTTAGCGCTGATGGATTGGTGACGGCTGTGCATGATGTGTCAGACGGCGGCGTCTTGGTAGCAATGGTTGAAATGGCACTGGCCGGAAATATCGGCGCTTACTACGATGATATGAGTGCGGCTGATGCCTTTGGTGAAGACCAGGGATGCTATGTCGTAACGGTAAGACCGGGAGTGGAGATTGATGGAGCTGTGAGAATTGGTCGTACCAATGACCAGCACATGATCGCCGGTTTTTCGCTAGAAGCCCTGCGCAAAGCCAGCGACAGCTTCTTCCTCGACTGGATGGAAGCTTGAGCGGCGATTACCCTCAACTACCCTACCCGGCGCTGCCGGAACTGTCCGATGCCGAACGCCTGGCGCGCGCCGCTGCTTCGTATGGGCGGCTCCGCACCCGCCGGACGTGCCGCGAGTTTGCCGATGCGCCGGTGCCGCGCGAAGTTATCGAGCAAGCGATACTCGCCGCCGGAACCGCGCCTTCCGGAGCCAATCACCAACCCTGGCATTTTGCGGTCGTATCCTCGCCCGAAAAGCGCCGCGAAATCAGGCTGGGGGCCGAAGCGGAGGAACGCGCTTTCTATGCCGGAAAGGCGGGCAAGGAATGGCTTGAGGCGCTGGCCCCGCTCGGCACGGATGAGAGCAAGCCATTCTTGGAAATTGCGCCGTGGCTGATTGTGGTTTTCGGTCAGCGGCGCGGTGGGCCGGATCCGTCAGACCATCGCCAGAACTACTATGTGACCGAAAGCGTCGGGATTGCTGCCGGGCTGCTGTTGGCCACCTTGCACGAAGCGGGCCTCGCCACGCTGACCCACACGCCCGCACCGATGAAATTTCTAAACGCGATCTGTCAGCGCCCGGCGGATGAAAAGCCGTTGATGCTGATCGTGGTCGGCCACCCGGCCGAAGGCGCAACCGTCCCGGTCCACGCCACAAAGCGCAAGCCGTTGGAACAGATCGCAAGTTGGCTCTAGGCCGCCTTCTTATCCGTCAGCAGGTCATAGGGGTCGATCCCGTTGTCCTGCCAGACTTGGTGCACGTCGTGATAGAACTTTGCCGGCGTGATGTTGAGCTTCGCACGCGCCTCGTCCAGCGGCATCGCCAGCAGCTCGCGGATCGACTGTTCGGCGATGCGCGGGCAGGCCTTGCCGAGCCGCTGGCCCTCGCGGATCGCGCGCAGAATCGGCGCGTCGGTGGTCCCGCGCTTGCGCATGTTGAGCCCGGCCAGATAGCTGATGAACAGGTTCGCCGGGGCTGGCTGCTGGCTGTAGGTAAAGGCCAGTACGCAAGCTTCGCCCAGCGCATCCCGGCCATAGCCGGTCAGGACGTGAAGCAGATCGTGCGTGTCGCGCAGGCGGCGGAAATACCATTCAAGCTGGTCGTCGAATTTGGGCCGGTTGGCGCTGAACTTGTCGAATTCGTCGATCAGGCCCTGCGCGGACAGCCCCTCGCGCTCCATGAAATCGCAATAGGCCTGCGCCACCGAGCCTTCCGGCATCAGGCGCAGCGCGGCGTGATCATCGAGGATCGGGACCAGATAGGCCTCGCTCGCCCGGATCTGCCGACCTCGCTCGCTGGCCAGATAAGCGCGCGCGGCGGACTCGACCCCCTTCCACGGCAGCGATTCGAAGATGTGAAACACCTCCTCGGTGTTTTCCTTGTCCTTCAGAAGCTCGCGAAAATGATGCCAGGCCTTGAGCGGGCGATAGCCAAGCTGCTTTCGGCGCGGATCAATAAATGCCTGATCGTCGAAATGGCTTTCGCGGGGAGTCTCGACAACGGCGTCGGCCTCGACCCCGTTGGAGAAAGCGGCTGCGGTAGCGTAGCTGTCCATGATTCGCCGATACCCTCTACTTACACTTGTGTCAATAGTATTTCAGCACCGGCAGGCCGCCTTTGTCACCGGCTTGGGCGCGGTGGCGCGGAATTCCTCGGGCGTGAGCTGGAGATTGCCGTCGCGATCCGCGCCCTTGAAACGATTCGCGGTCGTGACCGCCCATTCCTCGAACGTCAGCAGATTGTTGCCGTCGGTGTCGAGCTTGCGGAACCCGGCAGTTCTCGTCGCCAGCAGCTCGTTGCGAGTGACGATCCGGTCGCCGTTGCGGTCAAAGCGGAAAAACCGCCGCTGCTCGCGGCTCATTTCGCTGGCAATGGGCGGCGCGGGCCCGCGCTGTCCGGCTATGTCGGCGGAAGGCAGCGCGGTCGGCGCATCGGCGGGAGTGGCGGCTGTTTCGAGATCGGGCGGCGGTGCGCCCTGCTCGGTCGCGGCGCGCCCAGTCCACCAGAACACGCCGGATGCCACCAGCATCAGCGCGGCAAGGGCCCCAAGCAGCATCCTGTTCATGTGGGCCGGTTCACGCAGGGTCTCTCATCGCCCAGAACATAGCCTAGCGCCCCAGCATGCCAAGCCGGATCGTGCGCCCCAGCGTGCGCCATGCCGAGGTG
>JBBSKI010000069.1:0-10943 GCA_038256425.1 Sphingomonadales bacterium | reverse complement strand
TCTGGTGGCTCGCCCCCGATTTACCAGCCACGCCGGCTAATTTAGTGGACGGCGCTGTCGAGCGCGACTTCGAGCTAGGTCAGGCCGCCGGCCCCGCAAGCCAGCGCCGTGTCGCCTCCAGCAGGACGCGGGCGCGGTCGGAGGGATCGGGCCAGCCGTCGCGCAGCGCGGCGCTGCGCAATTCGATGCTCAGCGGGATCTGTGCCGGCAGCTTGTCGAGCAATTCGGTTAGCGGCAATCCGCCCTCGCCCGGCATTAGTCGCAAGTCCAGCGCCTCATGGATGATCGCCGCCACGTCCGCCGGCGGCGGGCCGCTGGCCGGGGCGTCGCAGAACTGGGCATAGGGAAACAGCCGGGGATCGAGCCCGGCGAGGTCGGCGGGGCTCGCGCCGGTGCGGGCGAAATGCAGCGGGTCGATCAACAGCCCGGTGTCGGGCCCGGCGCGGGCGGTGATATCGAGCGCCGCCCCCAGCGATCCGACCGAGGTGAACGCCGCAAATTCGAGACACACGCGCAGCCCCGCCGCCCTGCCGTGCTCGACCAGTCGCCCCAGCTTGTCGGCGGTGTCCCCCGGATCGGGTTCCGAGCTGACCACCAGCACATTGCGCGCGCCGATTGCGGCACCGGCGTCGATAGCCGCGAAATGCGCCGGATCGTCGGGGCCGGGCTTGAGCCAGACCACCTCGATGTCGAGCAGCACCAGACCCGCATCGGCGGCCCGGTCGCGCACTTCGATGGTCGTCGCCGGGGTCCAGGTATCCGGATCGTACCAGATCCCGACGCCGGGCCACCCGCTGGCCGCCGCCGCCGCGACGGTTTGCTGCGGCGAAAATTCGGGCATGACCCCCGCGGCGAGCGAGATCAGATGGTGGCCGCGGGTCATGTCCGGAGCCCTTGTTCGGCGACCCACTCGCTCGGCCATTTCGCCACCTTTCCGCTTGCCCAGCTCTGCGCCGTGGACTGCGACACTATCGCAATGGCGCCCGACAGTCAGGCTAGTGCTTTAGATGGGGAGGCCCGGCGCAAGGGAGGCGGTGGGCGCGGGCTGGCGGCCCGTCCGGTATACCGCACCTTGACCACCGCCCCGCCGGGCCTACATGCAAAGTCATGTTTATCGAGACCGAAACCACCCCGAACCCCGCCACGCTCAAATTCCTGCCCGGCGAGGCCGTCATGACAGCGGGGACGCGCGAATTCGCGTCGCCGGAGGATGCCGCCGCATCGCCGCTGGCCGAGGCTCTGTTCGATCTGGGCGATGTTACCGGCGTATTCTTCGGGCGGGAGTTCGTCTCGGTTACTGCCGCGCCGGGGACCAGCTGGTCGGCACTCAAGCCGCAGGTGGTGGGCATCCTGCTCGATCATTTCGTCAGCCAGGCCCCGTTGTTTACCGGCGGTTCGGCCGGGTTCGATGTGCCGGGCGAGGATGAGCCGGGGATCGACGACGATCCTGCCGACGCCGACGTGGTTGCGCAGATCAAGGAGCTGATCGAGACCCGGGTCCGCCCGGCAGTCGCCAACGATGGCGGCGATATCGTCTATCGCGGCTTCCGCGAGGGCGTGGTGTTCCTCAAGATGCAGGGTGCCTGCGCCGGCTGCCCGTCGTCGAGCGCCACGCTCAAGCAGGGCATCGAGAGCCTGCTCAAGCACTATGTGCCCGAAGTGCACGAAGTGCGCGCCGCTTAAGGAACTTTCATGTCCGAACCGCTGCCCGACGCCTGCCTCGACCGGATTTTCCGCACCGCGCGAACTGCCAACGGGTATCTCGACCAGCCGGTCAGCACCACGCAGCTCCATGAAATCTGGGAGCTGATGAAGATGGGGCCGACCTCGGCCAACATGCTGCCGGCCCGTTTGGTCTGGTGCGTCTCGGACGAGGCCAAGGCGAAGCTTGCCGCCTGTGCGATGCCCAGCAACGGTGAAAAGATCGTTGCCGCTCCGGTCGCCGTCGTGATCGGCATGGACCTCGATTTCCACGAGCAGCTGCCGTGGCTATTCCCGCACGATCCATCGGCGCAACATTGGTGGCCCACCCGCGAGGCGCGTGAACCGCACGCGTTGCGCAACTCGTCGTTGCAAGGTGCATATTTCATTGTCGCCGCGCGTGCGCTGGGGCTCGATGCTGGGCCGATGTCGGGGTTCAATCCCCAGGCGGTCGACGCTGCGTTCTTCGCCGATACTCCCAACATTCGCTCGAACTTCATCTCGACGCTAGGCTACGGCGATCCGGCGACGGTGTTCGAGCGGAGCCCGCGTCCCGGTTTCGAAACCTTCAACACCGTCATCTAGGCCATGCGAACGCTGGTGATCGACAGCGCGACCGAGGCTTGCTCGGTCGCGCTGTTCGAGCATGGCGTGCTGTTGGCCGGTGAAATGCGGATGCTCGGGCGCGGTCATGCCGAACAGCTCGTGCCGATGATCGCGGCGCTGCCAGATCGCGGCAGGGCGGCGCGGATCGCGGTCGATGTCGGGCCGGGCAGTTTCACTGGGATCCGGGTCGGACTTGCTGCCGCCAAGGCCCTGGCTTTGGCGTGGGACGCCGAACTGTGCGGTTACGGCGCGCTTGCGCTTGTCGCGGCGATGGCACGCGCTGAGTATGGCGAAGTCCCGGTCGATGTCGCGATGAGCGGTGGCCATGGCGAATGGTTCGTGCAGAACTTCTCCGCCAACGGCACTCCGCTCGGCCCCGTGGCTTCGCTCGGTCCGGCACAGGCAGCCGCGCTCGCCACCGCCCCGGTGATCTCGGGGAGCCAGGCCGAGGCCCTGGCGGGCTTGCGCGGCGATGCCCGCGCACTCCCCTTGTGGCCAGACGCGCGCGCCTTCGCATTGCTCGATCCAGCCGCGCTGCACGCCGAACCACGCCCGGCTTATGGTCGCGCGCCCGACGCGCGGCTTCCGTTGGGGTCGGCCCCGGCGGTGGCTGCCTGAACGCCCGGATGGCTGCCGCCCCTTCCTTTCCCACCGATCCGGTCGATGCAATCATGGCGGTCATGGCCCGCGCCTTCGACCCGCGCCACGGCGAGGCGTGGAACCGCCGCCAGGTGTCGGATGCGCTGCTGCTGGGCACCTGCCATTATACTTTGATCGATGCGGCAGGGGTCATCGGCCTGCATGGCGAGGGCGAGGCCGCGGGGTTCACTCTCACCCGCGCGGTGCTCGATGAGGAGGAACTGCTGCTGATCGCGGTCGACCCCGCGCTGCGCGGCAAGGGTTTGGGGGCGGCGCTGCTGGAACGGTTCATCGATGACGCCAGGTCGCGCGGGAGCCGTCGCCTGTTTCTGGAAATGCGGCGCGGCAACCCCGCCGCCGCCCTTTACGAGGCGCGCGGCTTTCGCGCCGTGGGCGTCCGCCCCGCCTATTATCGCGGCCAGGATGGCACAAGGATCGATGCTTTGAGTTTCGCAGTCGAACTCGACTGAAAACTCTATTATTTCGCTACTTGCCAACCTCGCAGGCAGTTGGGCAGACTTGTTGCAATCTCTGAATAAAAGATTCGCGGGGCTTTACAGAACCCTTCGCGCGTGTCTAAGGCGCGACCACGAAGTCTGCCAGCCTTCGGATCGCAAAATAACAAGAGGCAACTCGCTATGACCGAACTCGAAAACGATATCCACGAAACCTTGATTACCCTGACCTCGGACATTGTTGCCGCGCATGTCAGCAACAACAATGTCACGGTGGACGAGCTTCCCCAGCTTATCAGCAATGTGTTCACTTCGCTCCAGGGTCTCGGCGCCGCGGCTCCCGCACCCGAACCGATGCCCGAACCCGCCGTTTCGATCCGCTCTTCGGTCAAGAACGATTACATCGTTTGCCTTGAAGACGGGAAGAAGCTGAAGATGCTCAAGCGTCACCTCATGACGCACTACAACATGACCCCCGATCAGTATCGCACGCGCTGGGGTCTGTCCTCCGACTATCCGATGGTCGCGCCCGCCTATGCCGAAAAGCGCCGCGAACTTGCCAAGAAGATCGGTCTGGGCCGCAAGCCGGGTCAGAAGATGACCAAGAAGGAAGCCCCGGCTGTCGCCAAGGTTCCGGCACGTCGCGGTCGGCCGCCCAAGAACGCTACTTCCGGCTGAACCGCTGCCGACACGCGGCTCCAAGTCGCTGTTTGAAGAATCGCCCCGCCCGGCTATGCTCGGCGGGGCATTTCTATGGGACCTAACTTGCACCATCCGATCGACATCGAGGCGCTCTGCGCCGAACGCGGGCTCCGCATCACCGATCAGCGCCGGGTCATCGCCCGCGTCCTGTCGGAAAGCGACGATCATCCCGACGTTGAAAAGCTTCACGAACGCGCGCTGATCCAGGATCCGCGCATCTCGATCGCGACGGTCTATCGCACCGTCCGGCTGTTCGAGGAGGCGGGAATTCTCGACCGTCACGATTTCGGCGACGGTCGCGCCCGTTACGAAGCGGCGCCCGAAGCGCACCACGATCACCTGATCGACGTGGAAAGCGGCAAGGTGATCGAATTCGTCGATCCCGAGCTGGAGGCGCTGCAACGCCAGATCGCCGAGAAGCTGGGCTTCCGGCTGGTCGATCACCGCATGGAATTGTTCGGCGTTCGGCTCGACCGCGAAAGCTGAAATGGGGGGCGTTGCGACTGCCCTGCCCGATTCTTTTTCGCTGGGCGGCAAGTTGCGGCTTGGGGTTCGGCTGACCGCGATGATCGCGCTGCTGCTGACCTGCGTTCTCCTGTATTATCTTTTCCGGCTGCTGCGTCTGACCAATCCGTGGCCGCGCGTTTTCCTTGGCGGGATCGCGGCGGTTGCCGGGATCAAGGTGACGACCAGCGGAGAACGCGTGCGGCGCAACGTATTCTTCGTCTCCAACCACGTTAGCTGGATCGACGTGCCCGCGCTGGCCGGGGCGAGCGGCAGCGCCTTTGTCGCGCACGACGGGCTCGCTGCCTTTCCGGTCCTCAAGTGGCTGTGCGAGATGAACGACACGGTGTTCGTCGCGCGCCATGATCGCACCTCGGTCGCGGCGCAGGTCGCGGCGGTGCGCACCGCGATCCTCGAATGTTCGGCGCTGACGGTGTTTGCCGAAGGGACCACCAGTGACGGGACCGGGCTGCTGCCATTCAAGTCTTCGCTCCTTTCGGCGCTCGATCCGGTGCCAGAGGGCGTGGCGGTCCAGCCGGTGCTGCTGGATTACGGGGCCGAAGCGGCCGATATCGCCTGGATCGGCGAGGAGCCCGGGCTCGATAACTTCAAGCGCATTCTCGCCCGCTCGCGCCCTCTGCGGCTGACCGTTCGGTTCCTGCCGCCGCTGACCGGCGAGGCGCTGCGTGACCGCAAGACGATGGCAGTGGCGGCGCGCACGGCCGTGCTGACCGAACTGGTGCGATCTCGCGGGGTTTGAACATAGCGGCGGACTGGCCTATCGGCGCGGCTCCATGACCGTCCTCACTCGCCCCCGCACTTTCCATATCAAAAGCTTCGGCTGCCAGATGAACGTCTATGACGGCGAGCGCATGGCGGAATTGCTGACTTCCGAGGGCATGACCGCCTCGGAGGAGCGCGCCGACGCCGACCTTGTCGTGCTCAATACCTGCCACATCCGCGAAAAGGCGGTCGAGAAGGTCTATTCGGACATCGGCCGGATCGCCAAGGAACGGCGCCGCGACAACCTTCCGGAACCGGTGATCGCGGTTGCAGGCTGTGTCGCGCAGGCCGAGGGTGCCGAGATCATGGCCCGCGCGCCGTCGGTGCGCGTGGTAGTCGGCCCGCAAGCCTACCACCGCCTGCCCGAGCTGGTCGCACAGGCCGCCAACGGCGCGCGCGCGACCGATACCGATATGCCCGCCGAGGCCAAGTTCGCCGCGCTGCCGAAACGCCGCCGCAGCGGTCCCAGCGCGTTTTTGACCGTGCAGGAGGGCTGCGACAAGTTCTGCACCTATTGCGTGGTGCCCTATACTCGCGGGGCCGAACTTTCGCGCTCGTACGCCGATCTGGTCGAGGAAGCACAGGCGCTGGTCGAGGGCGGCGCGAAAGAAATCACGCTGCTCGGCCAGAACGTCAACGCCTGGAGCGGCGCGGATGCGAAGGGCCGCGTCACCGGTCTGGACGGGCTGATCCACGCGCTGGCGGAAATCCCCGCTCTCTCCCGCATCCGCTATACCACCAGCCACCCGACCGACATGTCCGACGCGCTGATCGCGGCGCATGGCGAGGTGGCCAAGCTGATGCCGTTTCTCCACTTGCCGGTCCAATCGGGTAGCGACCGCGTGCTGAAAGCGATGAACCGCAGCCATTCGGTGGAAAGCTATCTGCGCCTGCTCGACCGGGTGCGCGCCGTGCGGCCCGACATCGCACTATCGGGCGATTTCATCGTCGGCTTCCCCGGCGAGACAGAGGCCGAATTTGCCGAAACACTGACGCTGGTCGAAGCAGCGGGCTATGCACAGGCGTTCAGCTTCAAGTATTCCCCCCGCCCCGGCACCCCCGCCGCGACGATGGACGGGCAGGTCGCCGCGGAGGTGATGGACGAGCGCCTGCAACGCCTCCAGGCCGCGCTCCAGCGCAGCAGCCTCGCGTTCAACCGCACGACCGTCGGCCGCACCTGCCAGGTCCTCGTCGACCGCCATGGCCGCAAGCCCGGCCAGTGGCTGGGCAAGTCGCCGTGGTTGCAATCGGTCTATTTCGAAGGCGAAGCGGCAATCGGCGATCTGGTCGAGGTCGAACTGTTGGAGGCGGGCCCCAATTCGCTGGCGGGACGGCTGGTGGAACGCGTCGCCGCCTAATAACTTCGCGGCAATTTCAGCACGTGCTCGGCCAGATAGCTGAGGATCAGGTTCGTGCTGATCGGGGCCACCATATATAATCGCGCCTCGCGGAATTTGCGTTCCACATCGTATTCTTCGGCGAAACCGAAGCCGCCATGCGTCTGGACGCACATGTCGGCGGCGGCCCAGCTGGCTTCGCTGGCGAGCAGCTTGGCCATGTTGGCTTCCTCGCCCGGGTTGCCGCCCTCGTCAAAAACCCGGGCGGCGTGGTGGACCATCAGTTCGGCGGCGCGCATCTGGGCATAGCAGCGCGCGATCGGGAACTGGACGCCCTGGTTCTGGCCGATCGGGCGACCGAACACCTGGCGCTCCTTGGCATAGGCCGAAGCGCGTTCGATGAACCATTTGGCATCGCCGATGCATTCTGCGGCGATCAGGATGCGTTCGGCGTTCATGCCGGACAGGATGTAGCGGAAGCCCTTGCCCTCCTCGCCGATCAGCGCCGAGGCGGGGATCGAAAGGTCGTCGAAGAACACTTCCGTCGTCGAATGGTTCATCATCGTGCGGATCGGCTTGATCGTCATTCCGACCCCGACAGCTTCGCGCATGTCGACGAGGAAGATCGACAGCCCTTCGGTCTTGCTCGCCACCTCGTCGCGCGGGGTAGTGCGCGCGAGCAGCAGCATCAGGTCGGACTGTTCGGCACGGCTGGTCCAGATCTTCTGGCCGTTGACGATGTAGCGGTCGCCGTCCTTCACTGCGACCGTCCGCAGCGACAGGGTGTCGGTCCCGCTGGTCGGCTCGGACACGCCGAACGCCTGCAAGCGCAGTTCCCCGCTGGCGATCCTGGGCAGATAGTCAGCCTTCTGTGCGTCGCTGCCGTATCGCAGCAGCGTGTTCATGATATACATTTGCGCGTGGCAGCTCGCCCCGTTGGCCCCGCTTGCCTGGATTTCCTCCATGATCGCGGCGGCGGCATCGAGCCCGAGGCCCGAACCGCCGTAGCTTTCGGGGATCAGCGCCGCGAGGAAACCGGCCGCGGTCAGTGCCTTGACGAATTCGTCGGGGTAAGCCCGGTCGCGGTCCTTGGCTCGCCAATATTCGCCCGGAAACTCGGCGCACAGCGCCTGGACCGCGCGGCGGATGTCTTCGTGATCGCCAGAGCTTTGCGAAGTGGTATCGGCGGTCATAATGGCTTCGGTCCCCTCAGGCGAAATGGAGGCGGCGGTACTTGCCGCGAAAGTACAGCAGCGGATCGCGGCGCGGTTCGAAAGTGGCGCGCACCACCTCGCCGATCAGGATGAAGTGATCGCCGCCCTCGTGGACCGCGTGGCGCTTGCATTCGAACGAGCCGAGCGAGCCGTCGAGCACCGGCACGCCATCATGACCCTCGCTCCAGGCCGTTGCGGAAAAGCGGTCCTCGGCCTTGCTCGCAAAGCGGTTGGAGGCGGGTTGCTGGCCGATCTGGAGCACGTTCACCGCGAAGTGCTCCGCCTCCAGCAGCGTCGGCGCGCTGTTCGAACTGTGCGCGATGCACACCAGCAGCAGCGGCGGATCGAGCGACAGCGAGGTGAAGCTGTTGGCGGTCAGGCCCACCGGCACGCCGTCCACCCCACGCGCGGTGACGATCGTGACCCCGCTGGCAAAGCAGCCGAGCGCATCGCGCAGCGTGCGCGGGTCCGATCCGGCGCGGAACTCAGCGGCGGCACGTGGCTGCTTGCGTTCCAGGAAATCGAGCAGCAGGCCCATGAAAGCCTCGCTCCGGTCGGTCACCACCAGCAGATCGGCGTCGGCCACTTCGGCGCGGTCGCACAGGGGCAGCGCGCTCGCCAGCGCCTCGGCCCCGTCCGCCGCGCCGCCACCTGGATGGGGCGCATCGAGCCCCCCGCGCACCACCAGCGAGGGCAAGGCGATACCGCGCGCCGCAGCTTCGAGCCGATCGGCGACTTCGACATGTGGAAGCGCAGCAAACGCACGACTATCGCAAGCGTGTTCCGGATCGGGGGACGCAAGCGCATCGCCAGACGGCAGATCGACCAGCACCAGCCCGGCAGCCAATAGTCCCGCATCGGTCGCCAGCGCCGCCGTGGCAATCCATCCGCCGATCCCGGCCGCGACCACCACCGGGCGCGTGCCAAGCTGGGCCAGGACTGCGCGCAGATCCTCGACCTGCGCGTCGAAATCGTAGCGCCCATCGGCGGGCCATTCGCTGTCGCCGTGGCCGCGCAGGTCGAGCGCGACGACCCGGCGACCGGCTCTGACCAGCCCGGCGGCCACTTCGTTCCAGGCCGCGCGCGTTCGCCCGAGGCCGTGGACCAGCAGCACCGAGGGGTCCAACTCCTCGCCGCTCGTCTCGGCTTGCAGGCGAACCCCGCCAAACCCCTTGAACGCAACAATGGTCATGCCGCTCCTTCACGCCGGATCGCGGCAACCCATGGCGGAGCGCAGACCCAGGAGCAACCCGGTCCGAAGGCACAACCGAACCCGGCGGCAGGATCGCCGCGGTGGAAAATACCGCAAGGCGATTGCGCCCGGCGCGGGGCGGCCTATCTTCATTGGGTCGGACACTGCGTGGTGCGGTGGTCGCGCCGACGCGAAAAGGATCGAATGGCCCGCAAACCCGCCCGCGCCTTCGCGCACAAGCCCGAGAAATCGACCGGTACCGGCTCCAACCGCAACGAGGCCAGCCGCGACGAGGCGCACCGTGCCCGCGTAGAGCTGGAATTCGACGAACCCGGCGTATTGGGCGCGCTGTTCGGCCAGTTCGACGCCAATCTTGTCCAGATCGAGAACCGCCTTGGGGTGTACATCGGGGCGCGTGGCAACCGCATCCAGATCGAGGGCAGCGAAGACGCTGTCGAGCGGGCGCGCGACGTGCTCAAGGGGTTGCACCAGCGGCTGCTGGCGGGGCTCGAAGTCGATACCGGCGCGGTCGAAGGCCTGATTGCGATGTCGAGCGAGCCGACGCTCGAGGGGATCATCGCAGGCGGCGAAGGCTCACCGCCGATCATGATCCGCACCCGGCGCAAGACCATCGTACCGCGCTCTGCCACCCAGATCGACTATATGCGCGCACTGGCGAGCCACGACATGATCTTCGCGCTGGGTCCGGCGGGCACCGGCAAGACCTACCTGGCGGTGGCACAAGCGGTCAGCCAGCTGATCACCGGGTCGGTCCAGCGGCTGATCCTCAGCCGTCCAGCGGTCGAAGCCGGGGAAAAGATCGGCTTCCTCCCCGGCGACATGAAGGAGAAGGTCGATCCCTATCTGCGTCCGCTTTACGATGCGCTGTACGATTGCCTGCCCGCCGAGCAGGTGGAGCGGCGCATCGCCAGCGGGGAGATCGAGATCGCGCCGATCGCCTTCATGCGCGGGCGCACGCTGGCCGATGCTTTCGTTATTCTCGACGAGGCGCAGAATACCACCCCGGCGCAGATGAAGATGTTCCTCACCCGGTTCGGCCAGAACAGCCGGATGGTGATCTGCGGCGATCCGCGCCAGGTCGACATCCCCGGCGGCGATGCCCATTCGGGGCTGGCCGACGCAGTTCGCCGGCTGGAGGGGGTGGAAGGCATTGCGACCGTCCACTTCACCCGCGCCGACGTGGTCCGCCACCCGATCGTCGGGCGGATCGTCGAAGCATACGAGGGACCGGACGCCTGATGCCCCCGGACAGCGCGCCTGCCCCCACGCTCGAACTCGATGTCGACCCCGTCTGGACCCAGGCGACCGATTGGGAAGCACTTGCCGCACAGTCCGCCGCGGCCGCAGCGCAGGTCGCGCCCGAACTGGCGAACGAGCAGTTTCTGGTCAGCCTCGTGCTGGCCGACGATGCCGAGGTGCAGGCGCTCAATCTCCAATGGCGGGCGAAGGATGCTGCCACCAATGTGCTGTCGTTCCCGATGCTCAGCCGCGAGGAAGTGCTGTGCGCCGCGCGTGACGGTCGCCACGAAGGGATGCTCGGCGATGTGATTCTGGCGCACGGGGTCTGCGCGCGCGAGGCGGATGGCAAGGGTGTGACGCTGGAGGCTCATGCGGCGCACCTGATCCTCCACGGGTTGCTCCATCTGGCGGGCTACGATCACGTCGCGGACGAGGCGGAGGCGACAGCGATGGAGGTGCTGGAGACAAAGGCGCTTGCCTTGATGGGCCTCGCCGACCCATATTGCGGCGCAGCGTAGCCGCGCGATCGACCAAAAGGAGTTTCCAGCCG
>JBBSKI010000068.1:0-11060 GCA_038256425.1 Sphingomonadales bacterium | reverse complement strand
TCGCGGGGCGGCAGCCTGCTGGCCTATTCGGTGCAGGACGGCGGCAGCGACTGGCGCAGCATCCGGTTCGTCGATGTCGCGACCGGTGCGGTACTGCCCGACCAGCTGAACTGGGTGAAGTATTCGCAGATTGCCTGGGTGGGCAGCGAGGGTGTGCTCTACTCGCGCTTTCCGGCGCGCGGCAGCGGCCCGGATTTTCAGTCGCGCAATTACGATCAGGCGGTCTGGTTCCACCGCATCGGCACTCCACAAAGTGAGGATGCATTGGTCTTCGCCACGCCCTCTCATCCCGAGCAGGGCCATTCGGCGCGGGTAACCGCCGACGGACGGTGGGCAGTGATCACCAGCACGATCGGTACCGACCCACGCTATGCGATCCACGTTATCGATTTGCGCAAGCGCAAGAGGGCCGGGTGGAAGGCGCGTGCTCTCGTTGGCGGGTTCACGCATGACTGGACGCTGGTCGACGGGCTGGGCGACCTGCTGTGGTTCGTCACCAACGATGCGGCCCCGCGCTATCGCCTGGTCATGTTGAACCTGTCAGTCAGAACCCCGCGCCCGCTGGAAGTGGTCGGGCAACGCGCAGCGAAGCTGGAGGCAGCCAATGTCATTGGCGACCGACTGGTACTGTCCTACCTGGAGGACGCCTCCACCCGCGCGGTGGTGACCGATTTCGCGGGGAGGCCGGTACGTGCGCTGGCGCTCAATGGGATCGGCACCGCCGCGGGGTTCGATGGGCGACCGGGCGATCCCGAGACGTTCTTCAGCTTCTCCAGCTTCAACCAGCCCGCTGCCATTTTCCGGCTCGACCTCACGACCGGTCGGACCACTCCTTTCGCTCGGCCGCGCCTATCGTTCCGCCCCGAAGATTATGCGGTCGAGCAACGCTTCTTCACCTCCAAGGACGGCACGCGTGTGCCGATGTTCGTGGTTCGCAGCAAGGCGATCGCCGAGGCGAAGACTGCCGTGCCGACCCTGCTTTACGGCTATGGCGGGTTCGACATCTCGCTCACCCCCGGCTTTTCGTCGACCCGGATGGCGTGGCTGCGTTCGGGCGGGGCCTTTGCGATGGCGAATTTGCGCGGTGGCGGCGAATACGGCAGCGAATGGCACGATGCCGGGCGGCTGGCCAACAAGCAGAACGTGTTCGACGATTTCATTGCGGCAGGCGAGTACCTGATCGCGCAGGGCATAGCTTCAAAGGATGGGCTGGCGATCCAGGGCGGTTCCAATGGGGGACTGCTGGTCGGCGCAGTGGTCAACCAGCGCCCTGATCTGTTCGCTGCCGCCAATCCCGATGTCGGCGTGATGGATATGCTGCGCTTCGACCGGTTTACCGCGGGACGCTACTGGATCGACGATTACGGTCGGCCCGATGTGGAAGCCGACTGGAAGGTGCTGCGCGCCTATTCGCCCTATCACAATATCCGCAAGGGTGCGGCGGGCCCGGCCTACCCAGCGATCCTGGTAACGACCGCCGATACCGATGACCGCGTCGTACCGGGCCACAGCTTCAAATACGCTGCCGCCTTGCAGGCCGCCGATCTCGGCGATCGTCCCCAACTGATCCGGATCGAAACCCGCGCGGGACACGGTTCTGGCAAACCGACCGACAAGGTGATCGACAGTGGAGCCGACGTCCTGGCCTTCCTTGCTTACTGGAGCGGGCTCAGGGTGACTGACGCTCCTCCAGCCCAGGCTTTACCCTAAGCTAACACTTGCTCGGTAATTCGGGCGGGTGAAATCCGCTGTCACCGCTCCTGCGATGCCCAAGGACTTGCCGACCCTGGCAGTACTGGGGCTGTCGAGCCCCGCCGAAGGGGATTGGGGACGATTGCGCGGTTTGCAATATTCGAGCCTCGCCAAGGTGACGGTCGCGCGGCTTCTGGCCCATACCATCGGCGCGCTGGTGGTGATTCACAGCTATCTCCACGTGGTCAATCCGGCTGTGTTGTTCGGCTGGGGAGTGGCGCTGGTCGCCACGCTTTATTACGGCGCGCAGTTTGATCACAGCCTTGGCGGATCGGACCGGCGGCGGGTGAGCCGGTCTGAAATCAACAACCATGCGCTCAGTTCGACCATCACCGGGTTCGTCTGGATTGTGCCGATCGTGCTGTTTGTGCCTGTGGGCACAGCGGTCGAGAAGATGACGTTGTGGACCGTGCTGGCCATGTTGATGACCGGTTCGGCGATCGCGCTGTCATCTGTGCCACTGGGAACGCTGCTGTTCAGCTTCATCACCGGCGGGGCGGCAATTGTCAGCTTCGTTGTGGGCGGCGAATACGAGGTCGCGGGGATCGTCGCGATCTCGCTGGTGATGATCACCATCGGCACGATCGAGAGTTCCCGCACCTATCTGATGGCCAAGGTCGCGCAGTCCGGGCTGGCGGAAAAGAGCGAGGTTGTCTCGCTCCTGCTGCGCGAATTCGAGGAGGGGGACGCCGATTGGCTTTGGCAGATCGACACCCAACGCCGCGTGCGCAGCGTGTCCCCCCGTTTCGCCTATGCGGTGGGGCTCGATCCCGAAGACATCGCCGGACAACCGTTCATCAAGCTGATCGCCGGCGAATCCTGGGAGTCGGGCCATTTTCATACGAGCCTTCACGACCTGTCCGAACGGTTCAAGCGACGCGAGAGCTTTTCCAACCACCTAGTCCGCGTAACCATCAAGGGACACCACCGCTGGTGGGAGCTTTCGGGCACCCCGAGGCTTGACGAGACCGGGGTGTTCGACGGGTTCCGCGGGGTCGGTTCGGACGTCACCCAGCAACGCGAATCGTCGGAAAAGATCGCTTATCTTGCACGGTACGACACGCTCACCCGGCTCCCCAATCGCCTGCTGTTGAACGAGACACTCAATGAGGCGATGAAATATGCCGAGCATTGGCGCAGCCGTTGCGCCTTCCTGATGATCGACCTCGACCGGTTCAAGGCCGTCAACGACACGCTTGGCCATCTGGTCGGCGATCGATTGCTTGAACGCGTTTCCGAACGGCTAAAGAACCTTATTACCGAAAATGAACTGGTTGGGCGGCTGGGCGGCGATGAATTCGGCATCGTGATCCGCGACGCATCGGACGCCCACCGCGTCGCGGCGGTGGCCCAGCAGGTGATCGAAACCCTGTCGGCCCCATACGAGATCGACCACCACACACTGTATGTCGGGGCCAGCGTCGGTTCGGCCATCGGTCCGCGCGATGGCTCGACGGTCGAGACGCTGATGCGCAGTGCCGATCTCGCGCTGTACCGTTCGAAGGACGAAGGCGGGGGCAAGTATTTTACCTATGAGCCCTCGCTTCACGTTCACGCCGAAGAGCGCCGCAAGCTGGAATTCTCATTGCGCCGCGCGCTCGAACGCAATGAATTCACAATTGCCTATCAGCCGGTGGTCGATGCAATCGACGAGACCGTGGTCAGCTTTGAAGCTTTGCTGCGCTGGAACAGCGCAGATCATGGCAATGTCAGCCCGGCAAAATTCATTCCGCTGGCCGAAGACACCCGGCTGATCGTGCCGATCGGCGAATGGGTGCTGCGCGAGGCTTGCCGCGAGGCGATCAACTGGCCGAGCCACGTCAAGGTTGCAGTCAACGTTTCGGGCGAGCAGTTGCTCGATCCCACCTTCGCCGCGGTCGTGGTCGGCGCGCTGTCGACTAGCGGACTGGCCCCAAACCGCCTGGAAATCGAGGTTACCGAAAGCATTTTCGTGCGTGACGGAACGATGGCGCAGCACACTCTCGAACAGCTAATGGCGCTGGGCTGCGGTATCGCGCTCGACGATTTTGGCACGGGCTATTCCTCGCTCGGCTACCTCCGCAAGATCCGGTTCTCGACCATCAAGGTCGATCGCAGCTTCGTTCAGGGTGCGGCCAAGAACTCGGCCGAAAGCCTCGCGATCATTCGCGCGGTGGTGGCGATGGCCGACAGCCTCGAGATGTCGACCACTGCCGAAGGGGTCGAGACCGAGGAAGAACTCCAGATGATCCGCCAGCTCGGCTGCAAGAAGATCCAGGGCTATTATTTCGGTCGCCCGATGAGCCGGATCGATGCTCTGGGCCTTTTCGGCGCGCGCCGTCAGGGTACCGCAGCCTAGAACAGGGTCTAGGCTTTTACGAACCCGCCGATAACGCTTTCGAACAGCACGCGTCCGTCGCTACCACCATGAGCGGCTTCGATCGCCCGTTCGGGGTGCGGCATCATCCCCAGCACATTGCCAGCCGCGTTCAGCACCCCGGCGATGGCACGCGAGGAGCCGTTGACCGGCTCGGCATAACGGAACGCCACCCGGCCTTCGCTTTCCAGCATATCGAGCGTGACTTCGTCGGCGAAATAATTGCCATCGTGATGCGCCACAGGGATCGCAATGCGCTGGCCCGAACCGTACCCGGCGGTGAAGCGCGAAGCAGTGTTCTCTACCGTCAAAATCACGTCGCGGCAGACGAAGCGTATGCCTGCGTTCCGCATCAGCGCCCCGGGAAGCAGCCCCGCCTCGCTCAGCACCTGAAACCCGTTGCATACGCCGAGTACCGCGACGCCTTTCGCCGCCGCTTCGACCACTGCGCGCATGATCGGCGAACGGGCCGCCATCGCGCCAGAGCGCAAGTAGTCGCCGTAGGAAAACCCACCGGGCAATGCGATCAGATCAAGCCGTTCGGGCAGCTCGGCATCGCCGTGCCACACCCTGAGCGGGGGTGTGCCCGAAACTGCCTCGAGCGCCGCCGCCATGTCGCGGTCGCAGTTCGAACCAGGAAAAGTGACGACCGCCGCGCGAAAGGTACCGCTCACGCCGGGACCCGCTCGATCTGGTAGTTTTCGATAACAAGGTTGGCGAGCAGCTTGCGGCACATCTCGTCGAGCGCAGCATCGGTGGTGTCGTCGGCCACGTCGAGTTCGATCAGCCGTCCGGCGCGCACGTCGCGCACTCCGGAAAAGCCCAATCCCTCAAGCGAATGGTGGATCGCGCGGCCTTGCGGGTCGAGCACGCCGGGCTTGAGCGACACGGCGACACGGATTTTCATGGGCAGGCTTTCATGGGCTTTACCTCAGGGCAAGGCAGGAGAATCGCTGTGGCCTATGCCGCCGTGGCGGGAAACCGGCAAGCGATCGGTTAGAGTGAAAATGCTGCAATGCACAAAAAATGCTTGCTTAGGGCAGGCGCCGTGCCCATTTTCATGATTATGAGCACCTCCACCCACGCCCCGAGAACCACGAACGCCACGATCATCGAGGCTATTGTCCGGCTCCGCTGCGTCGCCGCGACCTACAACCGCGCGCCCGTCGTGCTCGCTCCGCATGTGCTCTATACCCGCAACGATGCGCTGTATGTCGATGCGATAACGGTCACCCGCGATGGTCTGCCGCCGCGTGAACCCAAGATGGGCACGTTCAAGCTCGATGGGCTGGGCGCGGTCGAACTGATCGAGCAGGGCTTCGCCGTCTCGTCGATCTACAATCCGGCAGAGCCGCGGTACGGCGATAGTCAGCGCTTCGAGGTCCAGCGAGCAGACCAGCGCGCCGCCGCCTGACGGGGTTCAGGGGGCCACCGCGCCCTCTGGCAGCACGACGATTTCCACCTCACGGCCCGGCACCAGATAACGCCGCGCCATTGCCTGCACTTCCTTGCCCGTCAGCTTGGCCAGGCGCTCGCGCGCGGCGGTGAAGCGCGGGATGCGATCCGCGCGGCTTTGGGCGCGGTCGGCCAGGGCCAGCCAACCGGCATTCCGCTTGAGTGCATTGTCGTATTCCTCGAGCAGCGGCGCGCGGGCCCGGTCGATTGTATCAGCTGTTATTGGCGCGGCGCGCAGTTCGCGCACGATCCCCGCCATCGCCTCGCGAGTTGCGGCGATATCTGCGACGTTGACCGAGGCGGTCAACGCGAAAGTCCCGTAGTCCTTCCAGGTGCGCGACAAGCCGCTGGTGGCCGAGGGCGAGTAGCTTTTGCCCAAGGCTTCGCGGATGCCGTCAATCAGCGCGATCCGCGTCACCCTTTCCAGCAGCTCGAGTTCGAGCGCCTCGATCGGATCCGCATCATCGCGGGTCGGCCAGATCAATCGCAAGGTTGCCTGGCTGGGATCGCCGGTATGGCGAATGACGCTTTGCCCGCGTTTGGCAGTGAAAGTGCGCTCGCGCGCCTCGGTCCAAACTCCGAAAGCGGGCTCGCGTGCAGGCAGCGCGCCAAAGGTTTTGGCGACCAGGGCGATGGCCTTGTCCTCGTCGATGTCGCCGACCAGCGCGATCTCGATCGCCCCCTTGGCCAGGCGGTCGCCGATGTCGGCCTTGAGCTTGGCAAAGGTCAGCGCCTGGTACTCCGAAGCCTGACCGAGCGAAAAGCGCGGGTCGTTGTCGGACAGGATCGTACCCTGGGTGTTGCCCAACGCAGCCGCGGGGGTCGCGCGCAACCGCGCAAAGAAGTTGGCGATGTTGAGCTTGTACTGTTCCTCGCCCTCGGCGCGGAAGCCCGGGTCGGAGACATAGGCAGCGAGCAGTTGCAGCTGCAGCTCGAGATCGCGCGGCGTGGTCGCTGCGCCGCTGACGAAAGCATCGCCCGAAGCGCTCAGCGAGCCCGACACCGTGCGGCCGGCGAGGGTCGATTGCAGCTCGTCCTGGCTGTGCTTGCCGAGGCCCCCCTGCGCCAGCACTCCGGTCATCTCGGTGGCATGCGGGTTGGTGCGGGTATCGAGCAGCTCCCCGCCATCGATCGCCAGACTGACCTGAACCCGATCGGCTTCCAGTTCGGTGCGCTTGAGGTTGAGCATGACGTTGTTGGCAAAGCGCACTGTGCGGATGCCCAGCAGCGGCTCGCGCGAATCGGCTACGACTGCGCCTGGTGTGCCGAAATCGGTATAGGCGAAACCCGCGTTGGCTCCGTCGGTGCCGCGCGTCAGCCTGGTTTTGGCCGCTGCGTTCCACGCGCTGCGGATCGCCGCCTCGCCACCTGCGGGAGGGGTGCGCCCCTGGAACCGGATCAGTGGGTCTTTGAGTGGCAGGGCCTCTTCGCTCAGCGCGGCGAGCACGGCGGCGGGGGTGATCGACGGCGCAAAGGCTTCGAGCCGGGCGAGCGAGCTTTCCGGTGTAGTCGGAATCTGTTCGTCATCGATCAGCGCAAGCGCCACGCCGACCAGCGCGGCGTTGCTGCGCGTAGCGGATGCGGCGGCCGCGTTTTGGCTGGCAGTGCGAAGATTGGCGACCTGCTCGGCGACTTCGCTCGTTGTGAATCCGAAGGCCAGCGCGCGGCGGTATTCCTCTACCGCCGCCTCGAGCCCGCGGCGCCACTGACCATCGACGCTGTCGACGATCAACTGGGTCGTGCGGCCGATTTCGAACACTTCGGAGGTGCCCACGCCCGCGCCCCGGAACGGCGGGTCGACTTGCCGCCCGATCCGCTGGAGACGGCGGTTGACGATGCCATAAGCGATTTGGCGCAACAGGTTGGTGCGGCGGTTGGCCGCTGTATCGGGTTCGTCGCGCCATGTCCCGTGGCGCGCGACGGTGACACGCTCGGACAGCGCCGGATCGACGAACAGGTCGATGGCGGCCTTCTGCTTGGGATCGACCTTGCCTTGCCCGGCGCGCGGAGATTGCGGCCCGGCTGGCCAGTCGGAAAATTTGGCGACGATTGCCGCCTCGACGACCGCAGGGTCGAAATCGCCGACGACTACGATGCTGGTGTCGGCGGGGGTATATTCGCGCTCCCAGAAGGCGCGCAGGGTTTCGGCGGTTGCTGCGTCGAGCGTCGCGGGAACGCCGATCGGCAGTCGCCGGGGATAGACCGCCAGCGGATAGAAGAACGCCAGCTGGTCCTCAAGGTTGCGCCGCTGGTAGGTCAGGCTGTCACGCAGCTCGGACATCACCACGCCGCGCTCGCGGTTGACCGCCTCGGGCGCGAATTTCAGTTCGCTGGCCGTCTCGCGCATCAGCATCAGCGCGGTGTCGAGCAGTTTGGGATCGTTGCGCGGCAGGTCGAGCTTGTACTGGGTCTGCTCGAACCCGGTCGAAGCATTGGTGTCGGCCCCAAAGGCAAGACCGCTGCGTTCGAGCAGCTTGACCATGTCGCCCTCGGGCACGTTGGTCGAGCCGTTGAACGCCATGTGCTCTACGAAATGGGCGAAGCCGCGCTCGTCATCGCGCTCGTCGAGGCTGCCGGTCTGGATGTTCATCCGGACCAGCGCGGTGCGCTCGGGCCGGGCGTTGCGGCGGATGACATAGCGCAACCCGCTGGGCAATTTGCCGAAGCGAAACGCCGGATCGACCGCCAGGTCGCTCTTTTGAAACGCCCAGTCGTCTTTGGCGATGCCGGTTCCAGCGACCGTCGCGGGGATCGAGGCGGTCTCGCGCGGAGTAGCAGCGCACGACGCCAGCAGCGTGGCGGCCAGTGCAGCCAAGATGGTCCGGATCACCGCCGCGTTCCCTATTTCTTGCCCCGAAGCTTCCTGTGGTGCGACAGGTCGAACACCTCGCTCGGGCCGCTATCGTCCTGGAGCAGGCCAAGTCGCCGGGCGACTTCCTGATAGGCCTCGCTCTCGCCGCCCAGATCGCGGCGGAAGCGGTCCTTGTCGAGCTTTTCGCCGGTGGTCATGTCCCACAGCCGGCAACCATCGGGGCTGATCTCGTCGGCGAGAATCACGCGGGCATAGTCGCCATCCCAGATCCGCCCAAACTCGACCTTGAAATCGACCAGTCGAATGTTGATCGTGGCGAACATCCCGCAGAGGAAATCGTTGATGCGGATCGCCATCGACGACATGTCCTGCATCTCGTCATTGCTCGCCCAGCCGAAGCAGGCGATATGTTCCTCGCTGACCATCGGGTCGTTCAGCGCATCGTCCTTATAGTAATATTCGATCAGGGTGTGGGGCAGCGGCTCGCCCTCTTCGATTCCCAGGCGCTTGGACAGGCTGCCCGCCGCCACGTTGCGGACCACGACCTCGATCGGGATGATCTCTGCCTGGCGGACCAGCTGCTCACGCATGTTGAGGCGGCGAATGAAGTGAGTCGGGATGCCAATGTGCGACAGCCGGGTGAAGACGTATTCGCTGATCCGGTTGTTGATGACGCCCTTGCCCTGGATCGTGCCCTTTTTCTGGGCATTGAAGGCGGTCGCATCGTCCTTGAAATACTGGATGATCGTGCCCGGTTCGGGGCCCTCGTAGAGGATCTTGGCCTTGCCTTCGTAAATCTGGCGACGACGCGACATGGAGAAACTTCCTGTAACCGGGCGAGCGGACGCTCGAAACGCGAGAGCCCCGGCACGATGCAGCCTGAGTGACTGACGCATCGAAGGGCCGGGGCGGAAGCGCCGGATATAGGCGATGGCGGGGCGCAAGGCAATCGACCGGGACTGGCTGGCGAGACGGGCAAACGACGCGGGCCGCGATGCCGCCCCGGACCGCAAACGGGGGCAATGTGGACAGCACGCGGGGTTATGTTACGCTGTGCCGGTCCATGTCGTCGAACCCCGCCACCACCCGACCGCCCGCCAATGGTCATGCCGAGCGCAGCGCGGCGACCCGGCTCAAGCTGATCTGCGCGACGATCGCGACGCTCAACGCGGTCGGCTATCCCGCCACCACCACGATCGAAGTGGTCCGCCGCGCCAAGGTCAGCCGCGGGGCGATGCTCCACCACTTCGGCACCCGCGCCGAACTGCTGCTCGCCACCGCCGAGCATGTGCTGCGCGAACAGGAGATCGACCGGCGCGAGATGCTGCGCGATATCGAGCGCGGCGAGGAGCGGTTCTACGCGATCACCGACGCCATGTGGAACTCGATGCGACGACCCGAGGCGAAGGCCCTGACCGAGATCATGCTGGGCGCACGCAGCGATCCCGAGATCTACGGTCCGTTCGCCACCCTGATGCGCGAATTCAATCGCAGGCTGCTCGACGGACCCAACATCATTGCCGAAGACCATGGGTATGCCGATACCCGGCTGGTGCGGGCAATGGCGCGGCTGCACGTTGCGGCAATGCGCGGGCTGATGATCGACAAGCTCTATTGGGATGAGGACGATACCAGCATCGACGACGCGTTCGAGCTGATGATCTGGTACAAAGGGCTGGTCATGCGACGGCTGGCCGACCCCGATTTCGCCAAATCCACGCCTCCGCGCGAGCGGCCCCTGCGCCGCCCGGGTCTTGACTGACGCACCACGGCCACACCTGCGCGATCAATAGCATATGTGTCACAATCACCGTTGACTGTATTCGCGTTGCTGGGCAAACCCCGGTCAAGCACACCGTCACCCTTTGAGAGGGCGGATGCGTCGCAGGGAGAATTCAGGATGTCCAAGACAGCACTTCGCGCCACCGGTTCGCTGGCAGTTTTCGCCCTGGCTTCGCTGGCCAGCGTTTCGGCATTTGCGCAGGACGCCACTAACGCGCCGCAGGGTGCCGAAGACGCCGCCCCCGCACGGGAGATCATCGTCACCGGATCGCTGATTCGCGGATCGAGCGAGGATGCGCCCGCGCCGATCGATGTCATCACTGCCGATGAACTGGCCAAGCAGGGCTCACCGTCGGTTATCGATCTGATCAAGAACCTGCCGACTTCGAATGGCGTGATCGGCGATGCCAACCAGTTCGACGCACGCTCGCAAGGCAGCGAAGGCATTGCTTCGATCAACCTGCGCGGGCTCGGTCCGCAACGCACGCTGGTGCTGTTGAATGGCAAGCGCATCGTGTCGGCGGGTACCGGGGTCGGGCTGGTCGACGTCAATCTTATCCCCTCGGCCGCGATCGGCCGGGTCGAAGTTCTCAAGGACGGCGCCGCCGCGACTTATGGGTCGGATGCCATCGCCGGGGTGGTCAACTTCATCACCAAAGAGAATCAGGAAGGTTTCCTGGTCTCGGGTGATTATCGCTATATCGACGGTTCGAAGGGCGATTACGGCGGGGCGGTGAGCTTCGGGCATGAGGAAGACGGGTTCCGCGTCTTCCTGTCGGCTGGCTATCAGCACCGCTCCGAACTTCAGACGGTGGATCGCGACTTCACAGTTCGACCCTTCGGCGAAAACCCCCAGGGTGGCTTCTCGGGGGGCGGCAATCCGGGCAACTTCGATTTCAACGG
>JBBSKI010000067.1:0-11106 GCA_038256425.1 Sphingomonadales bacterium | reverse complement strand
GACCTGCTCGATCCCGGCCTGATCCACATCGCCGAACGCTGGCGCGATCGCGACGCGCTCGGTGCCCATTTCAACGCCCCGCACATGGCCGAATGGCGCGCCGCCCAGCCAGCGCTGGGGCTTTCGGAGCGCAATATCCGGGTTTACGAGACCGACGAGGGCGTGGCGGTCTGAGGCTTCACTCCGCCGGTTGCAGGATCGTCCCCCGCCGCCGCGGCAACCTGGCCAGCCGCTCCAGCACCCGCGTCACCGGCCCGTGCCGCGCCATCCAGTGCCAGTAAGCGACATATTTGGGGTCCTCGGCCGAAAGGTGCCGCTCCTCGGTCTTGGCCCGCCAGTAATAGACCGCCGAGACCAGCGCGAGGATCGCGGTGTTGCGCACCGCGTCCGAGGTCAGCCCGCTGGCAGCGAAGAACGGCAGCGTCGCGCACCACCAGAACAGGTTTTTGGAAAGATACGCGGGGTGGCGGGTCCAGGCATAGGGGCCGTTGGTCAGCACGCCGCGATAGGTCAGGTTCGAGAAGCGCAGCCCGAACGCCACCGTCGCCCAGGCGTATATCGCGGTCAGGAACACCAGCAGCGCCCCCCAGCCCCACAACAGCGCCGGGTAATCGGCCAGCCACCTCGCCCAGTCGCCCGAGCCGGTGTGATAGTCCATCGGACCGCCCGGTGCCATCAGGATGAACGGCGGATAGCAGATCAGCGCCGCGACCCACCCCGAGAGATAGGGATTGGCGGTGCGGATCTGCGCATCGAGCGGCTTCATCGTCAGCAGGTAGCCGACCATCGCGATCTGGACGTCGATCACGAACAGCAGTTCGGTCAACAGCAGCGTCAGCCGCACCGGATTGCCCAGGATCGCACCGAAATCCGCCTCGACCACGGTGGCGAAACCGGGCGGCAGGATGGAGATCATGAAAGCGCAGAAGAAGCCTTTGACGGCCCAGCCGCGCAAGTGGTGGCGGACCTCCCCGGCTTCCCATGCCTCGCGCCCGATCAGCATTGCGCCAAAGTGCCAGGCCCCGTCGCGCGGGTTCACCAGCACCCGATCGAGCCACAGCACATAGGGGATCGAGCCGACGAACAGCAGCGGCGCGGCGAACTCCAGCACCTCCATCGCGAACAGGTACTGCCCCTGCCAATACCACCGGGCGAGCACATAAAAGACCGCGATCAGCCCCCAGGTGGCCCACAACCCGGCCAGTTTGGTGATCGATACGTCGACGATTTCCGAAAGCGGGCGCGGGCGGTCCCAGGCGATCCCGGTCGAGGCGCGGCGGTGGACCTTGTCGACCAGCAGCGACCACAACACCATCGGCAGCGCCGAGAACATCACCGCCGCCATCGCCGCATAGCGCCCGCTGAGCCTTTCGCGCGGACCGGGCAGGTTCAGCAGTTCGGCAACGCTCGCCCATTCGCGGCAGACGAGGATCCAGGCGCACAAGCCGGCCAGACCGGCCAGGCCGACGCCCACGGAGACGTCGCTAGGGGGCCGGGGATCGGCTGGGCCCGAAGGGGCGGAATCTCGCGCGCTCATGGCGCGGGTGGTTAACGGGCAGAGGTTGAGTTTGGGTGAAGGCTCAACGGAAGGCGGAAATCTTCCCGCCGTCGTCGAGCACGTAGAGCGTCCCGTTGGCCACGACCGGAGCCAGCGAGACCGGGTCGTCCAATTTCACGAACGAGCTGACGCTGCCATCGGCGACGTTGACCGTCTGGATTTCACCACGTGAATTCGCCACCCACAAGCGGTCGCCCGCCAGCACCGGGCCAGTCCAGAATGATTCGTCCTTTTCTTTTTCCTCGTTCTTGTAGCGCTGCAGCTGGGCGATCCAGCGGACCTTGCCGGTGGTGCGGGCCAAACAGAGCAGCCGCGCCTCGTCGGTCAATACGAAGATCCACTCGCCTGCGACCGCCGGGGTCGAAATGCCCGCCAGGTTCAGTTCCCAGATGCGCTGGCCGGTGACCAGCTCGTAAGCCGCCATGCGGCCGCCCTGGCCCAGCGCATAAACGCGGCCGCGATCGATGATCGGATCGGCGTCGATATCGGTCAGGGTCGCGACACTGGTGGCGATGCTGGTCCGCGCCAGGGCATCGGACCATAACTGGCGGCCGTTCTCATAGCGATAGGCGGTCAATTCGCCCGAGCTGTAGCCGGCGATGACCGTTCCCTGCCCGGCGGCAGGTGCGGCGACGCCAAACACCCCGGCCTGGCCTTGCGCCCCGCTTTCGTTCCACAGCGGTGCGCCATCGGCGGCGTTGAGCGCGTGGATCTGGTTGTCCTGCGTCATCACGTAGATCGCATTGAAGGCGATCGTCGGCGAACCGCGCAGCGGCCCGGCGGGCTTGACCCGCCACACCTGGCTGCCGTTGGTGGCATCGAGCGCGGCGACCTCGCCCAGCCCGGTGGTGGCATAGACCCGCCCATCGGCAAAGCTGACCCCGCCGCCGAACAGCGAGCTGGAATTGTTCTCGCCCTTCAACGAGGTGCGCCAGTTCGGGCGTCCGGTCGTGGCATCGAAGGCGTGGACCGCCCCGTCGGTGTCGAACACGAACAATTGTCCGCCCCCCACCACCGGCGCGGCGGCGAGCCGCTTGCCCGGGCTCGAACCCGCGATGCTGGCGGTCCAGGCGCGCTGCGGCGTGGCGGCGAGCGCAAGGTGGCCATAGCTTTTGCCCGCGTTGCCGCCGGCCTGTGCCCATTCGGGGTTGATCTCGGCGGTCGGCAGGATCACCGCGACCGAGGCCAGATTGGGATCGACCTTGGCGCTGGTTTCGATCCGCGACAGCACCGGGGTGCGGTTGCCCAGAGTCGGGGTGGTCTTGGTCTTGTTGCCGCCCAATACGCCGCAAGCCCCGACGGCCATGGCGAGGACCAGCATCAGCGAAGCCCGGGCCAGTTTTTGGCGGGCAACGCTGCCGGCGGTGGTTGGGCTCATCAGTGAAGTCCTCGAGTATGTCATGGGGCGTAAATCATTGGGCCGCGGCCTTTGCGCCTGGCGCGATCCCGGCTGCAACTTCCGGATCGGTCACCGCATCGACCCCCAGCAACCCGGCAAGCTGCTGGGTGCGGCTACGAATCGATTCGGGTACGTCCTTGTCCTTTGCAATCGCGGCGAACAAAGGCCCGGCCAGATCGGCGCGGTTCTGCCTGAGATAGGCGGCACCAACCAGCTCGCCCGCGCTGCCGAACCAGGCGTTGCCCGGCACGGCCAGCGGCTTGAGCCGGGCGATGACCTGTTCGGGCGGGAGCGTATCGAAGCTCAACGCAACCTCGCGGATCTTCGCAAGATCGCGATAGGGACCGGGCGCTGAATCGTCCGCTGCAACCGCCGCGAACAGCTTGACCGCCTCGCCCGCCTTGCCCTGTTCGGCAAGGATGCCCGCCTGCATCATCCTGGCGGCGGTGCGCGGTCCGGCGGGGCCGTTGTTGGTCAACGGCGCCAACGCTTTGGCTCCCGCATCGAGTTGGCCGGCTTCGACCTGATCGAGCGCGACGATCAACTCCTCGCCGGCCCTGCCGGCCGTCGAAGCGCGATTTTCGCCATACCACAGCCACCCGGCCAGCGCCGCCAGCCCGGCCAGGATGGCCACGACGATGATCACGCCCCAGCGCTTCCACACATCGTGGAACTGGTCCTCGCGCAGAGCGTCGTCGACCTCGCGCATGAACACATCCTGCTGCGCCTGACCTTTCGATTCAGCGGGGGTCGCGGGCAGGTTCGGGGTCGGCACCCGAGTCATTGGGGGGGGGCTAAGGGCCAAGGCGCGCTTTCGAAGCTCGGATCACAGGGAGCGGAGATGGACTATCGGGCGCTGTTTAACCATTGGCCGCGCCATTTCAATGCTCTTGGCCACAGCATTGCACGGTGGGCGGTGAATGGCCGGTGAAGCGGTGCGGCTAGGGGAAGCTGGCGCGGCGCATAACGCCCCCGTAAACCGCGGCATAGCGCTCTACCATGGTTGCCGTATCGAACTCGGCGCGAGCCTTGGCCCGGTTGGCTGCGCCGATTGCGGCACGGCGCGCAGGATCGGCTGCCAACCGCCCGATCGCGTCGGACAACGCCGCTTCATCGCCCGGCGGCGTGACGAACGGCGCGTTTTCGGGTGAGAGCATCGCCGCAACGTCGCCCACTGCCGGGCTCGCCACGGCAAGCCCTGCCGCCATCGCCTCGATCACCGAGACCGGAAACTGCTCGCTTTCGGAGGACAGCGCGAACAGATCGAACAGCCCGATCGCAGAGGCAGGATCGGTAACGAAGCCTGCGAGATGGACCCGGTCGGCCAGACCCAGCCGTTCGGCCTCGGCCAGGATCGCCGCCCGCTCGGGCCCTTCGCCAGCGATCACCAGCTGCCATGGCTCTGGCAGGCCGGCGAACGCGCGGACCAGGCGCGGCAGATTCTTGACCGCCCGCAGCCCCGCAAACGTCCCCAGCCACAGCTCATGCGGGCGCTTGATCAGCCGGGGCAGCGCATCACGCGCGGGCTTTTTCGCATAGGCGCGCACGTCGATCCCGTTGGCGATGCGGTGAACCTTCTCGCGCGGCTGGTTCCACGCGCCCAGCGCCACGCCTTCGAGCCGTTGCGAAGGCACCACCAGCGCCTGCGCCCGGGCCAGCGCGAGCATGCGGAACAGGTTGCGCCTGCGCTTGAGCCGCACGGCTTCGTCGGCGTTGAAGCCATCCTCGTGATGGACCAGCGGGGCAAGGCCGAGCCCGGGACCGAACGCCGAATGCGCCATCACCGCATTCATCGCGCCCCAGTTGTAGGTCAGGATCAGGTCGTAGCCGCGCATCGCTGCGGCCAGCGCCTGCAACCTGCGCGGTTCCGGCCAGCCGCTGAGCCCCGGCAGATTGAGCTGGAGCACCGGAATTCCGCGTGCGATCAGCCGCGCCGCGCCCATTGCGCCGGGGGTCGCGGAAACGATCGAATGGGCCGCAGCCGGTCCCCAGCGGTTGATCAGCTGGACGCAGCGCAATTCCTTGCCGCCCGGATCGAAGCTCGAATGGACGTGCAGCAGGCGCAAGGGTCGCGGACGTTGGGCCCCGGCCATCGGTTGGTCAGGCCACCCTGGCGAGCAGCCGCTCGATCCCCGCGACCGCATCGGGCTCGTCGAGCGTCGGGGCATGGCCGACGCGCGGCACGGTGACGAGTTCCGCATCGGGGATTTCCCCCAGCATCCGCTCCGCCACTTCCGGTGCAAGGATGGCAGAATTCTCTCCGCGCAGCAGCAGCAGCGGCCGCCCGCCCAGCGCGCGCCACGCGGGCCACATGTCGATCCCCGTCGCGCCATCGCTCGCCGCAAACGGCTCGGCGATCTTCATGTCGTAATCGAACACGATCCGCCCGTTGCTGCCCAACGTCATGCAGCGCTTGGCCATGACCAGCCACTCGGACACCCCGAAGTCGGGAAAGATATCGCCCTGCGCCTCTTCCAGCGCGCGCGCGGCGTGCATCCAGGTCTCAAAGCTGCGGCCCTGCCCGACATAGCTCATGATCCGCTCCAGACCGACGGAGGAAATTTCCGGGCCGATGTCGTTCAAAACCGCCCCGGCGAGCCGTTCGGCCCCGCCCAGCGCCAGCAGCATCGTCACCAGCCCGCCAAGCGAGGTACCGACCGCGATGAACCGCGCGATCCCCTCGTGCGCCAGCAGAGCCTCTATATCGCGCGCATAGGTCAGCGGGTTATAGCTCATCGGATCCCTGGCATAGGCGCTGTCGCCGCGCCCGCGGAAATCGGGGCACAGCACCCGCCAGCGCCCCGCCAGATGCGCGGCGAGCGTCTCGAAATCGCGGCCGTTGCGGGTCAAGCCGTGGAGGCAGATGACCGGCGGACGCTCGCCACCGGCTTCGTTGGCGGTTCCGGCATAGTCGCGGAAATGCAGCCGCAACCCGTCCTCGCCGGTCCAGAAGCGATCCTCGAATTGCGCCATCGCCAAGAGATTTCCCTGCAATCCGGTTCGCGCGGCTTGCGCGGGACCCGTGCCATGGCCACTATCGCCGGATGCGCGACGAACCGCAACCCGGCATCTACGGGCCCCAGTACCGGCCCGACCCCCGGATCGCCGCGTTGGCCGAATGGCTGGGCGATCCGGTTTCGGCCGCCGATTTTCCCGCCACGACGCTGCGCTTTCGCAATCAGTGCTCCGCAGCGACCGTCGGTCTGGATGGGCTGAGCGAGGCAGAGTGGATCGCCCATTTCGGCCGGTTTGCGCCGCTGCCCGGAAACCTCCCGCAGCCGCTGGCGCTGCGTTATCACGGCCATCAGTTCCGGGTGTACAATCCCGAGATCGGCGACGGGCGCGGGTTCCTGTTCGCGCAGCTACGCGACGCCAAGGTCAACGGGCGCAACCGATTGCTCGACCTTGGCACCAAGGGATCGGGCCAGACCCCATGGAGCCGCCAGGGCGACGGGCGGCTGACGCTGAAAGGCGCGGTGCGTGAAATCCTCGCCACCGCGATGCTGGAAGCGCAGGGCGTGAATACCTCGCAGACCTTCTCGGTGATCGAGACCGGTGAGGCGCTGTATCGCGGCGACGAACCTTCACCGACCCGCTCGGCGGTGCTGGTGCGGCTCAGCCACAGCCATGTCCGCATCGGCAGCTTCCAGAGACTTGCTGCGCTGGGTGAGCGCGATCATCTCGCCGCGCTGGTCGATTATTGCCTGGAGAATTTCCCCGGTTCCAGCGAAGCCGCGGAGCGCGCCGGGCCGGACAATCCCGCCGCGCTGCTGCTTCATCAGGTGGTCGAGCGGATGGCCGATCTGGCGGCGAGCTACATGGCGGCCGGGTTCGTCCACGGAGTGCTCAACACGGACAACATGAACGTGACGGGCGAGAGCTTCGATTACGGGCCATGGCGCTGGCTGCCGCACTGGGACCCGGCTTTTACCGCCGCCTATTTCGATCACAACGGGCTCTATGCGTTCGGGCGGCAACCCGAGGCAATTCACTGGAACTGCGGCCAACTCGCCATCGCGCTGCGGCAACTCTGCGAAGCCGAACCGTTGGTCGCGGCGCTGGAGCGCTTTCCCGAATTGTACCGCGCGAACCTCGCCCGCCGGTTCTGCTGGCGGCTGGGCGTGGAACCGCTTGGCGGCGAAGCGGACACCGCGCTGATCGCGGCAAGCGAGCGGATCATGCGTGAGAGCGCGATGCCGGTCGAGGCGTTTTTCTTCGCTCACCGGGGCGGGCGCGACGCACCGCCAAGCCTGCGTGAAGCGCTGAAGGGTTATGTTTCGTCAGGCTCGAACCATCCCTATTGGTCCGAACCCGTTCCGCAATCGATGCTGATCGATGAGGTCGAAGCGCTGTGGTCGGCGATCGAGCGCAACGACGACTGGACCCCGCTCGAGGCTAAATTGGCGGCGCTGGCGCGGACGGGCGCTGCCTTCGGCGATCCACCGGTGGCGGCGGGGCACGCCCGCTGAGCGACCTTAGTTGCGTTTGCGCGGCGGGGTCGGCTGAACCGTTGGCCGTGGCGCGCTGGGCTGGACCATCGAGCCTGGTTCGATGTTGATCCCGAACAGCTTCCAGCGGCCCTGCTCCCACTGGAAATAGAGGTCGAAAAAGATCGGCGTGGGGCGCAGCGCGAAGTAGCCCTGAACGCGGAATACGTCGGCCTGGAGCAGCGTCGGGGCGCCGGTATAGGTCGGGGCAACCACCAAGGCATTGCCGATGTCGACCCGGCTGGCACGAATCTGCGCGAAGATTTCCGCAAGTCGCGATGGATCGTTTTGGATCTGGAAGCCGGTTGCGCTGGTATCGCGCAGCACCGAATAGTTGCCCGAACGGTTGGCATGATCGACCATCGCCATCGTCGACCAGATCATCTTGGCAAGTTCGAGTTCACCCGGCACCGGCTGGCTGGAGACCGGCGGCCGCATGGGCTGGCCCTGCGCCAGAACTGCGCCAGGCGACGCAAGGCACAAGGCGGCGAAAAAAAATGCCGGGGCGCGAAGCCCCGGCATGAACACAAGTGCAGTTTTCATTATGTATTCGCAATCCTTGACCTGGCTTTACCAGGCGAACTGGAAGCCGCCACGGGCACCAACCTCGCCGCTGTCGAACCCAAAGCCGACACCGGCCGAGATCGAGGCGTTCTCACCAACGCGCGCTGCGAAGGCCGCCGAGGCCGCCGCCTTTTCGTTATAGTAGCCGATGCCGCCCGACACGCCATAGCTGGTGCCTGCCGGAAGCTGCGGCGATTCCATCGCGAGAGCCAGCGCGGTACCTTCGTAGGCCTTGTCGACCCCCTTGAACAGCGAACCGATCTGCGCGCCTTGTGCGGCAGTCAGCGTCTGTAACGAAGCGACATTGGTGTTGAGCGTGGCCGTGCTGGTCTGCAGCGCGGTGATCGCGGTGGTGTTGGCAGCGACTTGTGGAACCAGCGTGGTGTTGGTGGTGATGTTGCCATTCGCGTCGTTGGCAAGGATGCCCGCCGAGGTCAGCCCACCGAAACGCACGGTCGATCCCGCCCCACCGATTGCCACCTGGTTGGCAGCAGTGGTGGTGGCTCCGGTACCGATCGCGGTCGAACCGGCAAAGCTAGCGGTTGCCCCAAACCCGAGCGCCGTGGCGTTCATCCCCGAAGCATTGGCATTCTTGCCGACCGCGGTTGCCTGAACCCCGCTGGCGACTGCCTGATGGCCGGCCGCGAGGCTGAGGTTACCCGAAGCGACCGACTGCCAGCCGAACGCCTGGGCACCGCGGCCCGAAGCAACCGCCTCGCCGCCGACAGCCGTCGAGTGGAAGCCACTTGCGATGGCAAGATCGCCCAAGGCAACCGCGTCTTCGTCGGTCGCGGAAGCGCCGTTACCCACCGCGGTGGAGGTTATGCCCGAGGCGACCGAAGCCCGGCCAATCGCGACGCTGTTGCCGCCGCTGGCAGCCGAGGTATCGCCCACTGCAACGGCACTCGCACCCGAAGCATTGGCCGCGAACCCGAGCGCTGCTGCGTTGGCACCGCTCGTATTGGCGTTCTTGCCGACCGCAGTCGATTGTGTGCCGCCAGCGACCGCCTGATGCCCCGCCGCGAGCGTCAGATTGCCCGTGGCCACGGCTTGCCAGCCGAACGCCTGTGCGCCGCGACCCGAAGCGACCGACTCGCCGCCCACCGACGTGGAGTGAAAACCTGAAGCCAGAGCCCGGTCGCCGATTGCAACCGCATCCTCGTCGGTCGCTTCGGCAAGGTTGCCGATCGCCACGTTGGTTCCAAGCGAAGCCGCATTGCTACCGTTGGTTGCGATCGCGCCGGCACCGATCGCGACGCCGCCGATCGCCGAGGTAGTTGCCTGACGCGGGGTCATGGATCCAATTGGCGTGGACTCGCCGCCGATGGCAATGCCCCGATCAGCGGTTACCAACGAACGTCCGCCAATAGCGACCGAGCTATTGCCTGTCGCCGCCGCAAACGCGCCGAGCGACGCAGCGTTGTTCCCCGCAGCCGACGCACTCTTGCCGACCGCCGTAGCCTGAATCCCGGAAGCATTGGCCTGATGGCCCGCCGCGAGAGTAAGATTGCCGGTTGCGGCCGCCTGCCAGCCAAACGACTGCGCGCCGCGGCCCGATGCAACCGATTCGGCGCCTACCGAAGTTGAGTGAAAACCCGAGGCATCGGCCAGCTGGCCCACTGCAACGGCATCCTCGTCAGTCGCGCGCGAAAAGCTGCCGACTGCGGTGCTGGTCAGCCCGGTGGCGGTCGCGTTATCGCCGGCCGCGATCGAACCTTCATTGGTCGCCGTGGCAAAAGTGCCGAGCGCGGTGCTTGCCAGCCCGCTGGCCAGCGCGCTGTCGCCGATGGCCTGCGACTGATCGCCGCTGGCGTTTGCAAAAGTACCGTTCGCAACAGCAAAGGTACCGCCAGCGCTGGCACCTCCGCCGGTCGCAACCGCCTGGATGCCGACGGCCGAGGACTGGGCTCCGATCGCGACAGAGGCATTGCCGATGGCCGCGGCGGCGTTGCCGTTGGCAACCGCAAGGGCTCCGCTCGCCACAGCAGCGTTGCCGGTCGCCGTCGAGCCGGCGCCCGTAGCCTGCGCACCCGGACCGACCGCGGTCGCGGTCGGTCCGGCGACTGCGAGAGTGCCGCAAGCCAGCGACGCGGGAGTGCCATCCGAAGTGGCCCCCCCATCGGTATCGCCTGCACTGGCGAGCCCATCGCCATCGGTATCGAGCAGGCATTCAGTCGCAGCGGCAGGAGCCGCCATCGCCAGTGCCATGATCGCTGCGGAGGCGGCAAAAGCGGCGCGAACGGCCAGGCGGCGGGTCTGGTATGCCATCAGTGGAATCCCCTGCTGAAATTCTCCGGAGCGATGCCCCGTGAGTGGAACTTGAAGACGCCGCATTACGCGCAGCGCGGACGAGTGCGGCCCTTTAGGCTTATCTACTAACTATCGACCACTTCGCATCCCTGTCAATCGCGCTTTGACGTTGTTCGCGAGACCTTTTTACTCTTGGCGACAGAACGTTGCTGGCCCAATCTCGCTTTATCGATCAATGAGGCTTATGCCACCGGCCGGTTCCCCCGTGGCGGGTTGCAGCAGGATACCGAACCTTTGAGTTGCTTTCGATGAGCCTGGCAGAAATCGTATCCATCGAACCGGCTACCGGGGCCGTGTTGTGGCGCGGCATTGCGGGGGACGTCGACGATGTCGTCGCGCAGGCTCGGCGCGCTTGGCCGGACTGGGCGGCGCTGCCCCTGACCACCCGGATGGAGCTGGTCCGGCGCTTCGCCAACGAAGTCCGCAAGGATTCCGACAAGCTGGCGGAGCTGATCGCACGCGAGACTGGCAAGCCCTTGTGGGAAGCGCGCACCGAGGTCGAAAGCGTCATCAACAAGGTGGAAATATCGATCCGTGCCTATGGCGAGCGGACCGGACAGCGCAAACTGGACTCCGCGCTGCAGGGCACTGCCGCGCTGCGCCACAAGCCGCATGGGGTGATGGCCGTCCTCGGGCCTTACAATTTCCCCGCACATCTTCCCAATGGCCACATCGTGCCCGCGCTGATCGCGGGCAACGCTGTGGTGTTCAAGCCTTCGGAAAAGACCCCGGCGGTGGCCGAAGCGCTGGTTGCCTGCTTCCACCGCGCGGGAATTTCGGCGGCGGTG
>JBBSKI010000066.1:0-11905 GCA_038256425.1 Sphingomonadales bacterium | reverse complement strand
GTCGGCACGCTGGCCAGGCTGTCATGCCATTGGGCCGTGGGGTGCAGCGCAAGCTGGCGGGCTTTCAGGGCCAGGCTGCTCTCGACGAAATGGATTTGCGGCGAGAGCCCGAAGCGCCCGGCCGCCTGCAGCGCGTCACGGGCCAGGGTGCCGCGTCCGGGACCGAGCTCGACATAGTGGACCGGCTCTTCGCACCCGGCGCGCATCCACATGTCGGCCAGCCACAGCCCGATCAGTTCGCCGAACATCTGGCTGATCTCGGGTGCGGTGACGAAATCGCCATCCCCGCCCAGCGGATCGCGCGTCATGTAATAGCGCGCGTTGCTCTCGGCCATGAACTGCGCGAGGCTGAGCGGCCCGGTTGCGGCAATCAGGCGCGCGAAAACCGCCGCCAGCGGTTCGCTAGCCAATTGCAATTTCAGGCCGGGCGGAACTGCTTCCAAGGCTTGGCCGCAGCAGCGCGCGCACGAGGAAGAACAGCCCCACTGCCATCAGCGGGATCGTCAGCCACTGGCCCATCGACAACCCGGTGCGCGCCGCGAACTCGGCCAGCTGGGCATCGGGCTCACGGTAAAACTCGGCGGTGAAACGACCCAGCGCGATCAGCAGGGTGAACAGCCCGACCAGCAGCCCCGGCCGCCAGCGGGCCTTGGTCCGCCAGAACAGCCACAACAGGACGACAATCAACAAGGCCCCCTCGAGCCCCGCCTGGTACAGCTGGCTGGGATGGCGCGGCAGGTCGCCCGCGCCGGGGAAGACCATCGCCCACGGCACTCGCGCCTCGGCCACCCGGCCCCACAGCTCGCCATTGACGAAGTTGGCAAGCCGCCCGAACAGCATCCCGAACGGCACGCAGACCGCGATATAGTCGCACAGCCGCAGGAACGGCAGCTTGTTGCGCCAGGCCACCCAGGCAATCGCCAGGACCACACCCGCTAGCCCGCCATGGAAGCTCATCCCGCCTTCCCACAGCTTGAGCACGTCGAGTGGGTTGTTCCACAGTTCGGGCTGATAGAAGATCGTATAGCCGAGCCTTCCCCCCAGGATGATGCCCAGCGTGGCGTAGAAAAACACATCGTCGGCATGGCGCTGCGCCATCGGCGCGCCGGGGGCCTTGATCATCCGCGACAAGTGCCAGTAGCCGAGCAGGATCCCGCCGAGATAGGCCAGACTGTACCACTTGAGCGTGAAGAACCCCAGGTCGAGAGCAACCGGGGAAAGTCCCAGCGATTCCCACATCAGTGGCGGCGGGACCGCCGAAGCAGCGCCCGCCGAAGCAGCGCCTGCCGAGGCCGCAAGCGACGCCGTAGCGGACAGGGCAGAGAGTAGTGACAGCAACCGGTGAACTCCCTAAGACCATGCGGAAACGCCCCGCGGGGCGGCTTCGGGTCCCGTCGCTTTAGGCAGGGCCGGGGCCGCGCGCAAATCCAAAACGGAGAGCCACGGCGGCTTGGGGAGCGGGAGGATTATTGCACGATGCCGAGTCAACTCGATCTCGATCTGGAACGCGCGTTCGAGCGCCATAGCGGCCCTGGCGGACTGCTCGAGACCGCCCCGTTCGCGGTTGCGCGGTTCGGGGTAGAGATGCCCGTGCTGGTGCAGTCGCCCCCCGCGCTGCCGCAATTCTTCGCCTATTTCTGTGCTGTGAACGCCGACAAGGAATTCATCGTCGACGGCGCGGTGCGGCTGACGTTCGCCCAGGCTTATGCGGCAGCGCGTGAGGCGGCGGGCGGACTGGTAGAGGGCCACAAGGTTCAGCCCGGCGAGTTCATCGGGATTGCGGCGCGCAATTCGGCTTGCTGGATCGTCGCCTATATGGCGGTGCTGATGGCGGGCGGTTGCGCCACGCTGATCAACGGTTGGTGGCAGGGCACTGAGATGGCCGAGGGTATCCGGCTCGGCCCATGCCGGCTGGTGATCGCCGACGAGGGCCGCGCCAAGCGGCTTGAAGGGCTCGACCACGGGGCCGAGATCCTGCCGATGGCGCATGATTGTTTGCCGGGCCAGGGCCTTGCCGCGCTGACCGCCAAGGGCGGCGGTGCGGAGACCCCGCTGCCCGAAATCGGCGGCGACGACCGCGCGACGATGCTGTTCACTTCCGGCTCGACCGGGCAGTCCAAGGGTGCGTGGTCGGACCATCGCTCGGTCACCCAGGCGACGATGAATTACCTCGCCCAGTCGATCGCGGTGCTCGGGCTGATGGAGGAACGCGGCGAGATGCCCTCCAGCCAGCCGACCACGCTGGTCAACGTGCCCTTGTTCCATGTGACGGGCGAAGTGCCGCTGCTGCTCCAGAGCTTCGCACTGGGGCGCAAGCTGGTGATGATGGCCAAGTGGGACGCGCTGGAGGCGATGCGGCTGATCGAGGCCGAGAAATGCACCTATTTCGTCGGGGTGCCGCTGATGAGCTATGAAATCGCTACTCATCCCGATCGCGCGAAATTCGACCTGACCAGTTGCGTGACCTTTGCGGCCGGCGGCGCACCGCGTCCGACCGAGCATGTCAATCGCATCCGCGAGGCGCTGCCGCAGGGATTCCCGATCATCGGTTATGGCCTGACCGAAACCAACGGGGTCGGCTGCGGCAATTTCAACGAGAATTACCTCGCCAAGCCGACCAGCACGGGCCGCGCCTCACCCCCGCTGGCCGAAGTGGGCATCCTCGATGACGATGGACGGGTGCTCGCACAAGGCAGCATCGGCGAGGTCTGCATCCGCTCGATCTGCAATTTCAACGGCTACTGGCAAAACGACGCAGCTACCGAAGCGGCGTTCACCACCGACGGCTGGTTCCGCTCGGGCGATCTGGGCTACCTCGACGAGGACGCCTACCTGTTCATCGTCGACCGCAAGAAGGACATCATCATCCGCGGCGGCGAGAATATCAGCTGCATCGATGTCGAGGGCGCGATCTACGCCCATGCCGACGTTGCCGAAGCATCGGTGTTCGGCTTGCCCGACGAGCGGATGGGCGAAGTTCCGGCGGTGGTCTATCATGTCGAGGAAGGGGCCGCGCTCGATCCCGAGGCGCTGCATGCTTTCCTCGCGACGCGCCTGGCGCCGTTCAAGCTGCCGGTGCGCTATTGGCAGGTAGACCAACCGCTGCCCCGGCTCGGCACCGAAAAGGTCGACAAGCGGGCATTGCGCGAACGCTACACCGCCGAATGGCAACGCGAACGCGGGTAGCGCCTTCCAGGTAATCGGTTTACCGCCTCCAGACTGCAGAGAGGCCATCGAGCGCATGTCTGAGCCCCGGATCGCCAACCAGCGCGCGATCGTCGATCGCCGCACGTTGGCCGAGGCGGTCGCCGCGCTGGTCGCCGCGCAGGGCGCGGCGGCGCGCACCGGCATTGTGGAGCTGCTGCGCGCCGCGCTGAGCAATGGCCGCGCCGAACTGGCCGTACGGCTGGTCGCCCATCCTTCCGCGGGGCACGATTGCGCGCAAGGCCAGTCGTTCCTGATCGATCAGCTGGTCCGGGTGATCTATGATCATGTCACCACCGATCTCTATCCGCCGGGCAACCGCAGCACCGGCGAACGCCTCGCGATCCTGGCGGTCGGCGGCTACGGGCGCGCCGAGATGGCCCCGCATTCGGACGTCGACATCGCCTTCCTCACCCCCGCCAAGCAGACCTCGTGGTGCGAACAGACGATCGAGGCGACGCTCTATTTCCTGTGGGACCTGGGCCTGAAAGTGGGCCATTCGAGCCGCAGCCTCGACGATCTGGTGCGGATGGCGCGCGCCGATCTGACGATCCGCACGGCGTTGCTGGAAAGCCGCTATGTGTGGGGCGACCGCGCCTTGGCCGACGAGGGCGAGCGCCGCTTCAACGCCGAAGTGGTCGCGGGCACCGAGAAGCAATTCGTTGCAGCCAAGCTGGCGGAGCGCAACGAGCGCCACAAGCGGGTCGGAGACAGCCGCTATGTGGTCGAGCCCAACATCAAGGAAGGCAAAGGCGGCCTGCGCGACCTGCACACGCTCTACTGGATCGGCAAATATATCCACAAGGTCCGCGTCGCCGCCGAACTGGTCGATGTCGGACTGTTTTCGGCCGCCGAGTACCGCGCGTTCCGCCGCGCCGACAACTTTTTCCTGGCGGTGCGCTGCCATCTCCACACCATCACCGGACGGGCCGAAGACCGCCTGACCTTCGATGTGCAGCGCGAAATAGCGGCGCGGATGCAGTTCTCCGACCGGCCCGGCAAAAGCGCGGTCGAACGGTTCATGCAATACTACTTTCTCAACGCGAAAAAGGTCGGCAGCCTGACCGGCGTGTTCCTCGCCCAGCTCGACGAGCAGTTCGCCGAGAAAAACCGGGGCTTCCTCTGCGGCTTTCGCCGCAAGGCCAAGCCGGTGGGAGACTTCCCGGTGGTCGGCGGCAAGCTCTCGGTCCCGCCCGACGAGGCCTTCTTTGCCGAGGACCCCGCGCGGCTGATCGAATTGTTCGTACTGGCCAACCGCGAGGGGCTGGAGGTTCATCCCGGCGCGATGCGCCGCGCCGCGACCGATTCGAAATCGATCGACGCAAAAGTCCGCCGCGACAAGCGCGCCAACGCGCTGTTCCTTGAGCTGCTGACCAGCCGCTGCGATCCCGAGGATGCGCTGCGCTGGATGAACGAGGCGGGCGTATTCGGCCGCTTCGTGCCCGATTTCGGCCGGGTCAATGCGCAGATGCAGTTCGACATGTACCACCACTACACCGTCGACGAGCACACCATCCGCGCGATCGGGTTGCTCGCCCGGATCGAAAACGGGGAGCTGGCCGACGACCACCCGCTGGCCAGCGAGGTGATCCCCAAGCTGGGGGCGCGGCGCGTAGTCTATGTCGCGGTGCTGCTTCACGACATCGCCAAGGGGCGCGGCGGCGATCACTCGGTGCTGGGGGCCGATGTGGCGCTGAAGCTGTGCCCGCGGCTGGGGATGTCCGATGGCGAGACCGAGCTGGTGGCCTGGCTGGTTCGGCACCATCTCCTGATGAGCGCAACCGCATTCAAGCGCGATCTGGCCGACTGGAAAACCATCGCCGATTTCGTTGCACAAGTGCAATCGGTCGAGCGGTTGCGCCAATTGCTGGTCCTCACCATCGTCGATATCCGCGCGGTCGGGCCGGGCATCTGGAACTCGTGGAAGCGGCAATTGCTCGGCGATCTCTATCGCTCTGCGGAGGAAATGCTGCGGCTGGGTCACAAGGCCCACGGCCGCAGCGAGCGGGTTGCGGCCAAGAAGGCAGCGGTCGCCGTGCTGCTGGCCGAGCGCGCCCCGCTGGTCGGCACGATCGGCCGCCAGCTTGCCGACGCCTATTGGATCGCCGAACCGGAGGACATCGCCGCGCTCAACCTGGCGCAGATGGACCGTGCGCTGGGCGAACCGCTCAGCGTCGAGGCCGAATACTATCCGGCGCGCGGAGCGACGCTGGTGACGGTGATCGCCGCCGATCATCCGGGCCTGTTCTACCGCATTGCCGGGGGCATCCATCTGGCCGGCGGCAACATCATCGATGCGCGCATCCACACCGCCAGGAACGGCACTGCGGTCGACAATTTCCTGGTCCAGGACCCGCTTGGGCGACCGTTCAACGAGGGCCAGCAGATCGAACGGCTCAAACGCTCGATCGGCGATGCGCTCGCCAACCGGATCAAGCTGGTCCCCCAGCTCGCCGCCCGCCCGTTGTCGCGCCCCCGCGCCGACGCCTTCGACGTCAGGCCGATGGTGGTGTTCGACAACACCGCCTCCAACCGCTTTACCGTGATCGAGGTCGGCGCGCGCGATCGCCCGGCATTGCTCAACCGGCTGGCCCGCGCCCTGTTCGAAGCGCGGCTGGTGGTCCACTCGGCCCACGTCGCCACCTATGGCGAACGTGCTGTCGATACCTTCTACGTCACCGATCTGCTGGGCGGGAAACTGGAAGGCGAAACACGGCTGCACGGGCTGGAGAAAAAACTGCTCGAAGCCGCGCAGGATCTGGGCGAGGCGGCTGTCGCGGCCTGATCATGACGGGTCCGGGACCATGGCAGGTTGAGGCGCTTGCCCTCGGCGCTTCGCTGGCTGCGGGGCTGCTGATCGGCATCGAGCGGGGCTGGAGCCTGCGCGGGCAGCGCGCGGGGTCGCGCATCGCGGGGATACGCACCTTCACCCTCCTGGCCCTGTCCGGCGGCATTGCCGGTTTGCTGGCCGCGCGAGGCTTCGCATTTGCCGCCGGTGGAATCGCGCTGGTCGGGGCGGCGATACCGGGCATCGGCTATGCTCGCGACGCGGCGCGGCGGCGTGACGCGACCAGCGCGGTGGCCGCGCTTGCGACGCTGGGCATCGGACTGCTAGCCGGGGTGGGATCTCCGGGTCTCGCGCTCGCGGCGGCAGCGGTGGTGGTCCTGATCCTGGCATTGCGCGATGAATTGCACGGCTTCGTCCGCAACTTGTCCGAAGACGACGTAAAGGCGCTGGCACGCTTCGCGGTGATCGCGCTGGGCGTGCTGCCGTTTTTGCCCGATCGGGCGATGGGTCCCTACGATGCGTGGAACCCGGCGCGGCTGTGGTGGGTGGTGGTCCTCGTCACCGGCTTTTCGTTCCTCGCCTACGCCGCCAACCGCGTGTTCGGGGCGAGCCGGGGCACGCTGGCAACCGCGCTGATCGGCGGGGCCTATTCGTCGACTGCGGTAACTCAGTCGCTTTCCCAACGGCTTGGCGCACAAGGCCGCGGCGGTGCGGAGAGTGCCGGGATCGCGCTGGCCAGCGCGGTGATGTATCTCAGGGTCATCGTCCTCATCGCCGTGTTCGCGCCGCGCCTGTTGCTCGATTTCGTGATGCTGATCGCGCCTGCGCTGGCGGTGGCGTGGCTTGTCGCCGTGGTACTCTATCGCAAGGCTCCACGCAGCGAAGGGCCGAGCCCGCCGGGCAACCCGATCGCGCTGCTCCCCGCGTTCGCATTCCTCGCCTTCGTCGCGGTCGCGGCGGTGGCCGCGCAATGGGCGCAGCAGCGCTTCGGCGAGAGCGGAATCGCGGTGCTGCTGTTCGTAATGGGGGCAATGGATGTCGATGCCTCGATCGTCACCGCGGGGAGCTTGCCGCCGGCTTCGATTGCCGCGCCGCTGGCCGCGACCGCCATCGGCGGGACGATCGTGGCCAACATGGCAGTCAAGATCGGGGTCACGCTGGCCTACGCGCGGCGCGAGGGACTGCCTGCCGCACTCGCGCTGTTGACCAGCACGCTTGTCCTTGCCGCAACCGTCGCCTGGCGCTGGTTCAGCTTGTAGCGGCAGCTTTCAAACGAAAGATTGCCGTGTCTTGCTCAATCAACGGTAGCAGCGCCCCCATATCGGGGCCGTGGTCCTTGCCGGTCAAGGCTTGGCGGAGCGGCAGAAACAGCGCCTTGCCCTTGCGTCCGGTCGCTTGCTTGAGCGCTGAGGTCAGGGCGCGCCAAGGGTCTGCGGACCAATCGATGCTCTCAGCCGATACTGCGGCTTCGGTCAGGTAAACGCGGGTTTCCTCGTCGAATTCGCGTGCTTCGACGGTGCCGGCCACAACCTGCCACCACTCTCCCACCTCTTCGATGTGGGCGAGGTTTGGGCGGATAGCGTCCCAGGCCGCCTGCCCCATGCCGTTCGGAAGCAAATGCGCCACCCGTTCGAACGGCAGGCGGTGGACCACCGCGGCGTTGATCCGGTGGAGCTCGCCCTCGTCGAACCGCGCCGGGGCGCGACCGAAGCGGGCGAGGTCGAAGCCGGCCACCAGTTGCTCCACGCTCAAGGCCGGATCGACCGGATCGGAGGTGCCCAGCCGCGCGAGCAGCGCGATCAGCGCCTCGGGCTCGATCCCCGCCTCGCGCAGTTCGGCCATGCCCAGCGATCCCAGACGCTTCGAAAGCTTCCCCTCGCTGCCGACCAGCAGCGCCGCGTGCGAAAAGTCCGGGCGGGGAGCACCCAGCGCGTCGAACATCTGTGCCTGCGCGGCGGTGTTCGAAACGTGGTCCTCGCCGCGCAGCACCGCGGTGACGCCCATGTCGGCATCGTCGATCGCGCTGGGGAGCATATAGAGCCATGAGCCATCGGCGCGGCGGACCACCGGGTCCGACAACGCGGCAGGATCGAAATGCTGGGCTCCGCGGATGCCGTCGAGCCATTCGATCGGCGCGTCATAATCGAGCCGGAAGCGCCAGTGCGGCGCCTCGCCCGCCGCCGCGCGTGCCGCATGATCGGCTTCGCTGAGCTCGAGCGCGGCGCGGTCGTAGATCGGCGGCAACCCCCGCCCGAGCCTGACCTTACGCTTGAGATCGAGTTCCTGTGCGGTCTCATAGCAGCGATACAGCCGACCCGCCGTGACCAGCCGTTCGAATTCACGTTCATACAGGGCGAAGCGAGCGGACTGCCGCTCCTCGCCATCGGGCACCAGCCCCAGCCAGGCGAGATCGGCGCGGATGGCCTCGACGTAGTCCTCGCGGCTGCGCGCCGCATCGGTGTCGTCGATCCGCAGCAGGAAGCGCCCGCCATGCTGCGACTGCTTGGCTTTTTGGGCAAGCAGCCAGTTGTGCAGCGCGGTGCGAATGTTGCCGACGTGGAGGTGCCCGGTCGGCGAGGGGGCGAAGCGGGTTACGATGGTCATTGCCTCAGCCGCTCCGGAACCCGTGGGTGATCGGATAGCGCCGGTCCCGCCCGAAATTGCGCATACCCAGCTTGACCCCTGGCGGGGCCTGGCGGCGTTTATACTCGGCCAGGTGGAGCAATCGCTCGATCCGCTTGACCGTCTCGCGCTCGAACCCTTCGGCGACGAGCTGATCGACGCTCTTCTCGTGCTCGACCAGCCCAAACAGGATCGGATCCAGCACGTCGTAAGGCGGAAGCGAATCCGAATCCTTTTGATCGGGGCGCAGCTCGGCGCTGGGCGGCTTGGTGACGATATTGTGCGGTATCACCGGCCCGTCCGGCCCCAGCCCGATCTTTGGACGGTGCCGATTGCGCCAGTTGGAGATCGCGAAGACGGTCTGCTTGTAAGCGTCCTTGAGCGGGTTGTAGCCGCCCGCCATATCGCCATAGATCGTCGCGTAACCGACGCTCATTTCGCTTTTGTTGCCGGTGGTCAGCAACATCGGCCCGAACTTGTTCGACAGCGCCATCAGGGTCACGCCCCGGATTCGCGACTGGAGGTTCTCCTCGGTGATATCCACGTCCTTGTCGGCAAAGCTCCCCGCCAGCATCGCGTCGAACCCCTCCACTGCCGGCTGGATCGGAATCGTGTCGAGCCGGCAACCGATCAGGCGGGCGCATTCGGCGGCATCGTCGAGGCTTTCCTGGCTGGTGAAGCGGCTGGGCAGCATCACGCACCACACCCGCTCCGGACCCAGCGCATCGGCGGCGATGGCGGCGCAGATCGCGCTGTCGATCCCCCCCGACAGTCCCAGCACCACACCGGGAAAGCCGTTGCGATCGACGTAATCGCGCAAGGCCAGCGTCATCGCGCAATAGATGTCCTCGGGATGGCGCGCCAATGTGCTGACCGTGCCCGGTTCGCAGCGCCAGCGGTGGCCGGTGCCCGCCGCCACCTTGCTCCAGCGGGTGGCGACGACTGCTTCCTCCCAGTCGGGCAATTGCGCCCAGACCGCGCCTTCGGGTCCGACCACGAAGCTCGCCCCGTCGAACACCAACTCGTCCTGCCCGCCGACGCGGTTGACGTAGATCAGCGGCACCCCGGTATCGATTGCGCGGCGCTTGGCCACCCCGTCGATCCGCAATTCGTCCTTGTCGATCTCGTAAGGGCTGGCGTTGACCGAAATGAAGATTTCCGCGCCCATTTCGGCGAGATGGCGGCAGACCTGGGGGTGCCAGATATCCTCACAAATCGGCAGCCCCAGCATCACCCCGCGAAATACCACCGGCTCGGGCAGCGGGCCGGGAAGGAAATAGCGCTTCTCGTCGAACGTGCCGTAATTGGGCAGCTCGTGCTTTAACCGGGTGGCGACGATCTTGCCGCCTTCCAGCAGCGCGACCCCGTTGTGCAGCGCCCCGTCGCGCACGAACACCGAACCGACCAGCATGGCCGGGCCGCCATCGCCGGTCGCCACTGCCAGCCGATCGAGCTCGGCGGCTGCGCGCTCGATCAGTGCGGGTTTCTGGATCAGGTCTTCGGGCGGATAGCCGACAAGCTGCATCTCGGGGAAAACGATGAGATCCGCGTCGCTCGCCGCAGTGCGTGCGGCCAGCATGGCAGCGGCATTGGCGGCCAGGTCGCCGACTTTCTGGTTGAGCTGGGCGATCGTGATGGTGAGCGTATCGGGCATGATCGGGGGATAGGTATCGGGGCGGCTTATTGCAATCGCGCGGGCGGGGCCTGTAAGGCCGGCGCACCGTGGCGCGAAGGAATCGATCAATGAAGATCATGGCCGGCAATTCCAACCTGCCGCTGGCCCGCGAGGTCGCCGCCTATCTCCAGATGTCATTGACCGACGCCAGCGTGCGCCGCTTCGCCGACGAGGAAGTGTTCGTCGAAATCCACGAGAACGTGCGCGGCGAGGACGTTTTCGTGGTCCAGTCGACCAGCTTTCCGGCCAACGACAACCTGATGGAGCTGTTGATCTGCATCGATGCGCTGCGCCGCGCGTCGGCCCGGCGGATCACCGCCGTGGTGCCCTATTTCGGTTATGCCCGGCAGGATCGCAAACCCGGCCCGCGCACGCCGATCTCGGCCAAGCTGGTCGCCAACCTGATTACCGAAGCGGGGGCCGACCGGGTGCTGTCGGTCGATCTGCACGCGGGGCAGATCCAGGGTTTCTTCGATATTCCCACCGACAACCTCTATGGCGCGCCGGTGATGGCGGCCGACATCCAGGCGAATTACGGCGGGCAGGACATCATGGTGATCTCACCCGATGTCGGCGGCGTGGTGCGCGCCCGGGCGCTGGCCAAGCGGCTCGACAACGCCCCGCTGGCGATCGTCGACAAGCGCCGCGACAAGCCCGGCCAGTCCGAGGTCATGAACATCATCGGCGAAGTGAAGGGCCGCAGCTGCATCCTGATCGACGACATCATCGATTCGGGCGGCACCCTGTGCAACGCCGCCGCTGCGCTGATGGCAGCGGGCGCAACCAGCGTCTCGGCCTATATCACCCACGGCGTGCTCTCGGGCGGGGCAGTGGCGCGGGTCGATGGATCGGCGCTGAAGGAACTGGTCATCACCGATTCGATTCTGCCGACCGATGCGGCCAAGGGTTGCAGCCGCATCCGCATCCTCGCCATCGCCCCGCTGATCGGCGAGGCGATCCGCCGGATCGCCGATGAAAGCAGCGTCAGCTCGCTGTTCGATTGATACTCATTCCCACGGCCTCGCGCCGTCCGGGCTGATCCGCTGCAGGTCCTCGAGCCGCCGTGCCTGGCGGCCCTCGAGCGTAATCCGCAGGAGCGGGTCCGCACCGCTGGCGAGCTGTTGCGGGGTCATGCCGAAGAAGTGCGACAATTCGCGGATCTGGTGGCTCTGATCGAAATAGCGCAGCTCCAGTTCCTCCGCCTCGTCCGGGGCGGCGACCCCAAGCAGCTGCGAGCCCATATCGAGAGCGCGGGCGCGGCGCAGGACCTGCTTGGGGGTCAGCCCGAAGTCGCGCTTGACGATCCGTTCGAGCCGCTTCTGCTCGATCCCGTAATTGCGTGCGAATTCGGCGACGGGGGTTTGCGGCGCGGCAAAGGCGTGGGCATCGAAGGCGCGGGTGACCGGATCGGGCTCGCTCAGCGCATAGCGGGCGATCATCGCCCGGACGATTTCCTCCATCTCCAGCGCCCAGGTCTGGTCGCTGGCCCCGGTGTCGATCCGGTCGCCAAGACGGCCGTGGCCGACGAAAGCGTCGTAATCGACGATCCGGTCCATCGTGGTGGCCGGAAGCGGCCCACCCAGCGCGTGTTCGGCCCCGGGCCGGAACGAGACCCC
>JBBSKI010000065.1:0-12075 GCA_038256425.1 Sphingomonadales bacterium | reverse complement strand
GCAGCACGCGGAAGGTATCGCGAATGTTGTTCGGGTGGAACTCGGCGAAGCTTTCCGCGCAGTCCCCGCCCTGGAGCAGGAACCCGCGCCCGGCGGCGACCTCGGCCAGCTCGGCGGTCAGCGCGCGCGCCTCGCCCGCGAAGACCAGCGGCGGATAGTTGCCAAGCGTCGCCTCGACCGAGGCCAGTGCGGCGGCATCGGGATAGACCGGCAAGTGCCGAGCCTCGTGCGCGCGCCAGGTATCGGGGGTCCAGTTGCTCGCCACGGGTTACGCTCCTTTGCGGGGGCGGGCCTTACTCCGGCACCACCCGCAATGCAAAAGTCGCATTTGGAACGAGTTTACCTTGCCCCCTCGGCCCCTGCATCGCGCGCAGCGACCAGCGACTGGGGCAGCACCTGCAGCCGCCAGCTTTTGTCCTTGGCGAAATAGCGCCGGGCCAGCGCCTGCATCGCCTCGGGCGTCGTCTGGCTGTAGTCGTTGAGGATCGACCGGACCTCGCCCAGCCGCGACGGGTGCGTCGCCGCGCCTTCGAGCTGGAACAGCCAGAAACCGTTGCCGGTCGCCGCGCGGCTGATCAGCTGCTTGAGCGGCTCGGTGATTCGGATCAGTTCGTCCGGGGTCGGCGGCGCGGCGACCAGCTCGGCGGCGATCTCGTCAGCCGCCTCGAAGAACGCCGGAACCGATTGGGGGGTGAGCTGGGCCAGGGCGGCGACGTAGCCGCCGGTCTGGCGATCGAGCGGCCAGTTGCTTTCGACCTGCGGGGCATAGCTTGCCCCCAGCTTTTCGCGCATCCGTTCGAACAGGCGGTTGTTGAACAGCTGGCTGAGGATTTCGAGCTGGCGCGATTCCTGTACCCCGGCGCGTCCCGCCCCGGTCGGCCAGGCAACCATCGCGGCCGCCTGGTTGGCATCGCCGCGATGCGACAGCAGCACCGGCTCGGTCACCGGCGCGGGAAAGGCCGGGGCGAACACCGGCGCCGGCATCGGCTTGCGCGCGGCGAGGGCGCCGAACGTCTTTTCGAGCGCGGCGACCGCATCCTCGCGTTTGAAATCGCCGAACAGGTCGACCTCGACCGGGCCGCTTGCCAGAAGTGGTTCCCACACCCGGCGAAAGCCCTCGGGCGTGGTCCCGGCGATTTCGGCCGGGGTCGGGGTCTTGAGCCGTGGGTCGAGGCCGTGGGTGAGCCACTTCAGATCGCGCTCGAGCACCGCTTGGGGCGATGAGGCAAAGCTTTCGTACTGGATTCGCGCCGCTGCCTGCGCCCGGACCACCGGGTTCCTGTCCCAGCGCGGCGACGACAGCTTGTTGGCGAACAGGTACAACTGGTCCTCGAGATCGGAGGGCCGGGTATCGGCCGAAAATTCGAAGGTGTCGTCGTCGACCTTGAAGTCGAAGCCCATCTTGCGCCCGGTCGATATCCGGTCGAGCTCCTCCTGCCCCAGAGTGCCCTGCCCGCTGCCGACCAGCGCACCGCCGGCCAGGGCGACATAGGCCGCGTCCTCGGGCCGGATCGCGCCATAGCCCTGGCCGAAGCGGACCTTGACCATCACCCGGCCCGGCTCCGCATCGTTGTTCCACATCAGCACCTTGACCCCGTTGGACAGGGTCAGTCGCTCGATCTGGAGCAGGCCGGTGGGCGCGGCTTCGATCACCTTGCCCGGCGCGCCGATCGGCGGCAGATCGGCAAAGCTGAGCGGAACCGCCGATACCCGTGCCGAACCATCGGGCACGACCTTGGTGAGCAGCGCGGTCCGCAGGCTGGCGTCGCTGGCCTCGTTCGCCCCCGGGGTGATGAAGATCGGGCGGGTGACGGTGCCCGTGAACAGCGAGCGGGTGTGCTTGAGCACTGCTTCGGGGGTGAAATCGCCGCGCATGTCGCGAAACACCGAGAGCACCGTTTCGGGTGAGGCCACGGTTTCGCGAATGTCGACGGCGCGGACGATGTCATCGGCAAGTTTCGAACCCGCCAGCGTGCCGCGGGTTTCGACCGGGACCGCGAAAGCGACATCGAATTCGGCGATCTCGCGTTCGATCTCGGCCGGGCTCGGCGGAGTGGCGAGCGCATCGGCGATGACCGAGCGGACATCTTTCAAGGCTGCCTGCCAGTCTTCGCTCAGCGGGGTGATCGAGACGAAAGTCGCGTCGGCGGACCGGCTGATGTCTTCCTGATTGACCTGTGCGGCGAGATAGCTGCCCCCGGCGCGGGCCGTAGCCTCAAGCCGCCGGTTGATCAGCGCTTGCGCCATCTGGTCGAGCATCAGCCCGCGATTGTAGGCGATCGTGTCGTTGACCGGCTTCCACGGGCGCAGGATCGCATAATTGACGAGGCGCGGAAGGTCGGGTTCGACCAGTACCTTGGCCTCACCGACCGGACCCGATTCACTGGCGCGGGGATCGCTGCCGGTCGGCGCCATCGGCTCGCCGAAGCTGGGAGCGCGCGCCGCCTTGCCCTTGACCTTCCAGTCACCGAACCATTTTTTGGTCAGCCGCTCGAGTTCCGCCGGGGTGGTGTCGCCGGCCACCACGATCACGGTGTTTTCGGGCCGGTACCAGCGTTGGTGAAAGGCGCTGACCGCGCTTTGGGTAGCAGCGTTGAGCGTATCCTCGCGCCCGATCGGCGAGCGATCGGCGAGCGGCTGGCCGGCGAAATAAAGCGCACGGGTCGCTTCGGCGACACGCTGCGGCGCGCCACCGCGCTCGCGCATTTCGGCCAGGACGATCGGCAGCTCGGTCTTGACCCCGGCATTGGTGAAGATCGGCGCGGTGATCATGCCCGATAGCAGCTTGAAGCTCTCTTCGAGATTCTCGGGATTAGCGTTGGGCAGGTCGAGCTTGTAAACCGTCTGGGTCGGCGTGGTTTCGGCGTTGGTATCGCTGCCGAAGGTCGCGCCAAGCCGCTGCCAGCGCGGAATCGCCTCGCCTTCCTTGAGGTACTTCGATTCGCGGAATGTCAGATGCTCGATCAGGTGGGCAAAGCCCCGTTCCGAATCGCTCTCATGCAGCGAGCCGGCGTCGATCCGGATGCGGATCGAGACCTGATCGGGCGGCACGCCATTGTGGCGCACCGCATAGCGCAGGCCGTTGGACAGCACGCCGAAGGTCCACTCGGGATCGACCGGAACGTCGCTGCCCTGGTAGAGCCACGGAACGCCGCCCGCCGCATGAACCGCCGCAGGCGAAGCGCCCAGCAACAGAAGAGGGATAAGAAAAGCGAGGCGCCGCCGGGCGCGAAGACTGGATCGCATGGGATCAGGGTATACGGGGGGTAAAGGTGAAGGGCCAGTGAATAGGACCGGAGCGGCGCAGCCCCGGTCGTTCAGTCGCTCGCCCCGAGATAGCCCAGTTGGCCCGCCTTGAAGATGGTCTGCGCGCGGTTGACCGAGTTGAGTTTCTCGCCCGCGCGGTGGATGTGATAGCGCACCGTCGCATGGCTCAGCCCGATGATCATGGCGACCTCGCGATCGGTCTTGCCGATCGCGGCCCAGCGCAGACATTCGACCTCGCGCTTGGACAATTCGCAATCGGACGGGATGCGCCGCTTGGTCCGCATGGCACCGACATAACCGGCAATGAAGCGGCGGGTCAGCAGCCCCAGCGTCTCGCCGATTTCGCCGAACTGGACCGACATGTCGTCCTGCGCGCGCGATAGCGGGACGTAGCAGCTCGACGAAATCTGCGCGAAGGGCAGATGCATCGGCACGACGATCGCCGCTGCGTATTTGCGGTTGGTATCGAAATAGCGCTGCAGGCTGATCTCATCGAGATAATGGTTCGGGATCTCGGTGAAAAAGCCCCGTGCGCTGCACCAGAACGGCTCGCTTTCATAGCGGCACGAGCGCGGCAGCGGCGAATGCAGCGCCAGGCGATGATCTTCCCACCAGCGTTCGCCATCGCCCAGCCAGCCGAACACCTCACCCGCCAGAATATTGCCGTCGGCATCGACCATCGGTTCGTTGGACGATATGTCGGCGGTCAGCGCCGCGCGCAACGCATTGGCGCGGGCAAATTGCTCGATCGCCTCGGCCGCGCCGCGAATATCGTCGATGGTGCGGATCGTGACCCGATGCATCAAATCATCGAGGGACGGGCGCCCCACCGAGGCGGGCGCCAAGTGTGCAATCTCTCCCATCCGCAAGGTATTTCACGATGTGCCCGCCAACGCAACCAACCATAACGACGGGTGGTGAGGGATGGTTCCGCAACGCGCTTGCAAGGGGTCCGCCCGCACGGCCCTATTGCGCGGACGGTACCTGTGATGGCACCTTGGCATGGTTCAGAATTCGCGCAGGAGAATCGCCATGAAGCTTATCGTTCTCGCCGCCGCAGCGGCTGCCTTTGCCGTTCCGTCCTTCGCCATCGACGGCAGTTCGGCCGAGGGTGGCCGCAAGCTGACCGCCACGCTGACCGGCGCCGCCGAAGTCCCCGGCCCCGGCGATACCGACGGCCGTGGCAGCGGTAAATTCCGGGTCAATCCCGGCCAGGGCTCGCTGTGCTATTCCGTAACCTGGAGCGGGATCGACGCCCCGACCGCGGCGCACATCCACAACGGCGCGGCGGGCGCGGCGGGCGGGGTTGCCGTGCCGCTGGCCGTCGGCGCGGGCGGTACCATCGAAGGCTGCGCCGGGATCACCCGCGATCAGGCCATGGCGCTGATCCAGTCGCCCGAAAACTTCTACGCCAACCTCCACAACGCCGCCTTCCCCGGCGGCGCGATTCGCGGGCAACTGGCGAAGTAGGTCAGGCGCGGAACCCGAACGCGGTTTCCCCCGCCGGATCGCCGAGCAGGTCGAAGCGCCGCTCGGCGATCCGGCCGCGTCCGTTCCGCTCGATCGCCACGACGGTCGAACAGCGCGTGCCGTAAACCGGGTTGCGGATGAACGGCGGGGTTGCGGCAGGCTCGGCGGGCACTTCGGACGGGCCGCGCGGAGGCAGCCCGCCCGCAGCGAGGACTTCCGAACGCAGCGCCGCGAACAGCGGATCGAAGCTGTTCTTCTCCGCCTCGATCCAGCCGAGCAGCGCCGCTTTCAATTGCAGCGTCTTGGGCCACGGTTCGTCCAGCGTTCCGTTCGACAGGCCATAGAGCCCCGGCCCCAGCCCGGCGCGCAAGGCATCGGGGCGGTTGGTCAGGAATGTCGCGCTTGCCCCGTCGGCCACGATCAGGTTGAACGGGTTGAACACATCGAGCGGCGCGCCCACCGGATCGCCATAGGGGCCTTTCCCGCCGAGCAGCCCGTCGACCAGGCTCCCGCGCGAGACTTTGGCCGGATCGGGTAGCCCGAAGCCGCGCAGGTTGGTGACCAGCACGAAGCGCCCAGAGGCGGTGGACGTGGCCTCTGCAACGCCCAGCCAGGTGCCGCCCGATTGCAGATCGCGCCCGGCGATGATCCCGTCGGCGCGCCGTTCGAGCGGGGCGGCGGGCCGTTCGTGGTATTCGTCGCGATTGCCGATCGCCACCAGCCGCCAGCGTGGATGCGCCATCCAGGCCACCGCCGCGACGCACATCAGACCAAAACCATCAGATTTGCCCCATCAGATAAGCCCCTTGGCTTTCAACGAGACGTGCCCCTCACGCCCGATGATGACGTGATCGTGGACCGAGATGCCCAGCAGCCGCCCCGCCTCGGCAATCCGCTGGGTGATCTGGATGTCGGCGCGGCTCGGCTGCGGCGAACCCGACGGATGGTTGTGGACCAGGATCAGCGCCACCGCGCCCAGATCGAGCGCGCGGCGGATCACCTCGCGTGGGTGGATCGCCGCCTCGTCGATCGATCCATCGCCGACGTGGTGGTCCTCGATCAGCAGGTTCTGCGCGTTGAGGTAAAGCACCCGCACCCGCTCGACCGTCAGGTGCGCCATGTCGATGTGGAGATAGTCGATCAGCGCCTGCCAGCTCGCCAGCACCGGCGCGGCGCGGACCGATTGGCGTGCCAGCCGCCGGGCGGCGTGGGCCACGATTATCAGCGCGGCGGCGCTGGTCTCGCCCATGCCGGGGTGCAGCGCCAGATTCCTTGGATCGGCGTTGAGCACCCCCGCCAGACCCCCGAAGCGCTGGATCAGGCTGCGCGCGATCGGCTTGACGTCCTTGCGCGGGATCGCCCCCATCAGCAGGTATTCGATCACCTCGTGATCGCCCAGCGCATCGATCCCGCCGGTCAGCAGCCGCTGGCGAAGGCGGGCGCGGTGTCCGGCGGCGGGGTTGGCAGGCGGTGCCGCGGAAAACAACTCGGGCGGCGCATCTAGGGGCATTGCAACCTTCCCGGTGGCTCGAGCGTTGGATTGCGAAGCATTGCCTTTGCCGGGCGGTGTGCGCAAGTGTGAGGCGATGGCGGCCAGCGACGAAGCAAGCGAAGCGGAGCGCGACCCGCCCGGCGACTTGCCGCGCCGCAGCTGGCTGCGCGTGATCGGCGTAGTCGCGTTGCTCGCCGCGCTGCTGCTGGCGATCCTGTGGTCCCAGCGTGAGCGGATTGCCGATAACGTGATCGGCCGCGAACTGCGCGCCCGCGGTATCCCGGCGACCTACACGGTGACCCGGATCGGGGCGCGGCACCAGGTGCTGCGCAACGTGGTAATCGGCGATCCGGCCCGTCCCGACCTGACCGCCGCACGCGCGACGGTCGAAATCCGCTACCGGCTGGGGTTCCCCGCCATCGGCCGGATCACGCTCGACCAGCCCCGGCTGTTCGGCAGTTACCGTGGCGGCAAGCTCAGCTTCGGCGCGCTCGACCCGCTGCTGTTTACCGGCAGCAAGGAGCCGTTCGCGCTCCCCGCGCTCGATCTTGCGATCAACGACGGTCGCGCGTTGATCGAAACCGATTTCGGCCCGCTGGGGATCAAGGCGCAAGGCGCGGGCAAACTCGACGACGGGTTCGCCGGGATTATCGCGGTGGCCGCTCCGAAAATTGGCAACGAAGCTTGCGCGGCGCAAGGGGCAAGCTTTTACGGCCGGGTCAATGTTGCCGAAGGGCGTCCGCGCTTTGCCGGGCCGCTGCGGTTGGCAAGGCTGGCCTGCGTCAGGCAAGGCCTCGCGCTTAACGACGCTGCGGTGCGGCTCGATGCCGTGCTCGACAAGGATGCGGCGGGGGTGGACGGATCGGCCCGGCTGGTTTCCGGCGCTGCGGCTTATGGCAAGAACCGCGCCGCCGCGCTCGACGCGATAACGCGGTTCACCTGGCGCAACGATACCCTGGCAGTGCGTTTCAATGGCGGCGCGAACCGGGTCACAACCCCCGCGCTGGCCTTCGCCCGGCTCGCCAGCGAAGGCACATTGCGTGCCCGCGAAGGCTTCGACCGGATCGACTATCAGGGCTCGGTAACGGGCCGGAGCGTTCGGCCAGGCGGCGCTCTCGACGCCTCGCTCGCCCGCGCGCAAAAGGGCGCCGCGGGCACGCTGCTCGCCCCGCTGCTAGCGCAAGTACGGAGCGCGTTTGCGCGCGAAGCCACGGGCAGTCGCTTTGCCGCCGATCTCGATTTGCGCATGAGCAACGGCAGCTACACCGTGACCATCCCGCAAGCCGGGCTGACCGGGGCGAGCGGGGCGGCGCTGCTTGCGGTATCGCGTCTTTCGATGCGCGGTGGTGGAAAGCGTGCGCCGCGCCTTGCGGGCAACTTTGTCACCGGCGGCCCCGGCCTGCCGCGCAGTGCCGGGCGGATCGAGGCATCCTCGGCCAGCAATTCGATCATGCGGCTGACCATGGCCGAATACCGCGCGGGAACCTCCGCGCTCGCGCTGCCCCGCCTCACCCTCGCGCAGGGCGCCGACGGTTCGCTCGGCTTCGTGGGCGAGATGCGCGCCAGCGGGCCGCTACCCGGCGGCTTCGCGCGCAACCTGGCGCTGCCGCTCGATGGCCGGCTGGGGGCAAATGGCGAGCTGGCGATGCTGCGCCAGTGCACCACGGCGCGCTTCGATCAGCTCACTCTCGCTCGCCTGACGATTGAAAAGCGCGGTCTGCTGCTGTGCCCGCAACGCGGCGCCCCAATCCTGCGCTATGGCGCGGGCGGCCTGCGGATCGCCGCCGGCACTCCCTCGCTCGATCTCGCCGGGCGACTGGGCCGAACCCCGGTGCGGATCGCCAGCGGGCCGGTCGGCTTCGCTTACCCCGGTGTGATGACCGCACAACGCCTCGACATCGCGCTTGGCCCGGCGGCGACCGCCAGCCGGTTCAGGATCACCAACCTGACCGCCAATATTGGCAAGGAAATTGCGGGCCGCTTCGAAGGAGCCGACGTGCGGCTGGCTGCAACGCCGCTCGACATCACCGGCGCGAGTGGGCGATGGCGCTACGCCGGCGATCGGCTGACCGTGGCCGACGCCAACCTGACCGTCAGCGACCGCGCGGCCCCTGCCCGGTTCGAACCGCTGAGCGCCAGCGGGGCGACGCTGACCCTGTTTGCCAACAAGATCGACGCCGCGGCGGTGTTGCAGAACCCGGCAACGGCACGCGAGGTGGTCAGGGTCACGATCCGCCACGACTTGTCGACCACGCGCGGCAGCGCCGATCTGGCCGTGGACGCCCTGACTTTCGACGCAGGGCTTCAGCCCGACCAGCTCACGTTCCTTGCCAAGGGCGTCATCGCCAATGCGCGCGGGGTCGTGCGCGGGACCGGGCAGATCGACTGGAGCTCTGCAGGGGCGACCAGCACGGGTAGCTTCACCACCGACAAGCTCGATTTCGCCGCCGCGTTCGGACCGGTCAAGGGGCTGTCGGGCACGGTGAATTTCGTCGACCTGATCGGCCTGGTCACCGCGCCCGACCAGCAAGTGCGGATCGCCGCGATCAATCCGGGGATCGAGGTCAACGACGGCATCGTGCGCTTTGCGATCACACCGGGCCGGGTCCTGAAACTGACCAGCGCAACCTGGCCGTTCCTTGGCGGCACGCTGAGCCTTGAGCCCACTGATCTGCGGCTGGGGGTCTCGGAAGCGCGCCGTTATGTCCTGCTGATCGAGGGGCTCGATGCGGCACGGTTCGTCGAGCGGATGGGCCTGGCCAACCTCACCGCCACCGGGACCTTCGACGGCCAGCTTCCGCTGGTGTTCAGCGCGCCGCCGAGCGGCGACCAGCTTGGCGCGGCGCTCGGAACCGTGCTGGGCGTGGGGACCCCGGCGGCTCTTGCAATCGCGCAGGATTCGCCCGGCAGCGGGCGACTGGTCGGCGGCTTGCTGACCTCGCGCCCGCCCGGCGGCAATGTCTCCTATGTCGGCGAGCTGACCTATCGCGACTTGTCGGCGATGGCCAACTTCGCCTTCCAGACGCTCCGCAGCCTGGATTACCGGACGATGACCGTCTCGCTCGACGGGGCGCTGGAGGGCGAGATCGTCACCCGCGTCAAGTTCGACGGGGTGCGCCAGGGCGCCGGAGCCAAGCGCAATTTCCTGACCCGCGCGGTGGCCAACCTGCCGATCCAGTTCAACGTCAACATCCGCGCGCCGTTCTACCAGCTCGCGACGTCCCTGAAGGCGATCTACGATCCGGCCTTCGTCAAGGACCCGCGCGAGCTTGGGCTGATCGACACCGCGGGCAAGGCGATTGCCCCTGCCCCCTCTCCAGTTCCATCGTCTGGCCCAAAACCGACCATTCAGCCCCCCGAAAGCGAGACCGTGCCATGAGAGCCCTGCAATTGACCGATCCGGCGAAGGCTGCGAGCATCCCCGCGATGAGGGAGCGCGGCATGACTGGAACGGGTGGATTGCGGCGCGGCTTCAGGGCAGCGCCGATGTTGGGAGTTGTCGCGGTGGCTACTGGTTTGGGCGCTTGCGTGACCGTCAAGGCACCGGACAAGCCGATCGTGATCGAACTCAACATCAATATCCGGCAGGAAGTGATCTATCGGCTGGCGCAGGATGCGGACAAGACGATCGACGAGAATGCCGACATCTTCTAGAGTTTTCAGGAGTTTTCACGATGCGCCGTCCGATTATCGCTTTTGCCGCCATGCTGGCCCTGCTGCCCGCCGTGGCCGCTGCCCAGGCGCGCGATCCGGTTTATGCCGCCGCGCGGGCATCTGGCCAGATCGGCGAGAAGATGGACGGCTACCTCGGCTATGTCGGCTCGCCCGCGCCAACCTTGCGCGCGGTGGTCGAGGACATCAATATCAAGCGCAAGGCCGTCTATGCCGAAAAAGCCCGCGCCAACAATGCGACGGTCGAGGAATATGCGCTGACCTCGGGTTGCCTGGCGATCGCCCGCACCACCCCGGGCGAGAAATACCAGGCCCCCGACGGAAGCTGGCAGACCCGCGGCAACGCGCCGCCGATGCGCGACAGCCGCTGCCCGGCGTAAGGAACGCGGCCTAACGCTCGCCGAACCGCAGCCCCGCCCATAGCGTGCGCGGCGCGCCCAGGTCGATCGATCCACCCTGATTGCGAGTGACGATGCGCTCGTCGGCGAGATTCTCGCCGCGCAGGATCAGGCTGAGCCCGCTTCTGAGCGGCACGCGGGCAAACAGGTCGAGCGTCGTGGCGGCAGGCAGGGCGTCGGTTTGCAGATCGTCCTCGAACTGGCGTCCGGTGTGGCGCACGGTCGCCGCCAGCCGCCAGCCGGCCAGCCGACCACCGGGACCCGGCGACCACGCCAGCGTGCCGCTCGCCGACACCTTCGCGGTCTGTGCCGGGCGCAGGCCGTCGAGCCGGGCGGCGATCCCGCTGGCCCGAACCTTCGCATCGGTGAAGGCGACTGACAGGTCGGCGCTGACCGGCCCCAGCCGCGCGCTGGCGTCCGCCTCGATCCCGCGCACGCGCAGGGCATCGACATTGCGGCGCTGGCGCAGATTGGGCGCAAGCGTGACGTTGGCGATCGCGTTGCCCAGCCGGTTATCGAACGCGGTCAACGACAGGCGCAGGTCCGGTGCGGGCCTTACGTCGATGCCCGCCTCGAACCCGCGCAGCCGCTCGTTGCGCAGCGCCGCATTGGCCCGGGTGGTGACGGGAAACACCACGAACGGCCGGTACAGCTCGTTGAGCGTGGGAACGCGGATGGCGCTGTAGGCCGCGGCGCGCAGCGAGGCCCCGCCGCCAGCGTCGAACACCGCGCCGCCGCGCAGGGTGGTGTCCCAGCCCGTCCGGTCGGCGAAGCGGTTGTTGGCGGTGACCGCGCCGGCCGCGTTGCGTTCGGCGAAAAACCCGTCGCGGATCGTCCAGCGATCGGCGCGCAAGGCCCCGGTCAGGACCAGCCGTCCGTCCGCCACGCCTTGCGGCGTCCAGTCGTCCTCGACGTACAGGCCCAGATCGGAGTTGCGCCCGCCCGCCCGGCGCCGCGCGGTGACCAGGCCGGTGACGCCGCTGTAGGCTTCTTCCTGCAAGGTTCCGTCGGCGATCCGCAGGTCCGCCCCTACCCGCACGACATGCCCGCCGCCGACCGGCGGGCGCAATTCGGCCTTTCCGCCCAGCCCGGTCGAGGGGGTGCGGCGCTGGTCGAGCGTCCGCCGCAGGCTGGCCGCGCTGATGACCACGTTGGAAAAGTCGCGCGCCTGGATATATCCGAGCAGCTCGAACGCCCAGCGTCCGCGCCCGACCAGCCGCAGGCTGGCATCCTGGCCGCTGCTGGTGCTGTCCGCCCCGGCAAACCGCAAGGTTCGCTCGTCATCGTAAACCAGACCCCGCATCTGCAGTTCGATCTGGTCGGCCAGCGGTGCGACCAACCGCACGCCGCCCGACCAGCTGTCATAGCGGGCGCGGACGCTGGCGGGGCCGCGTTGCGCGCGCGGGGTGGTGTGGAAGCCGTCGCCGCGATCCCACCGGCCCGAGACGACCGCAAAGCCCGCGCCGAGCCGGGGGGCGAGCAAGGCGCTCGCCTCGCTCGATCCCCGGTCGTCGAACAGCAGCGATCCCGAAACCGGGGCAAGATCGTCCGGCCCGGCGCTGTCGAGCGCAATGGTCCCCGCCACCGCGCCCGCGCCGAACCCGCCCGAGCCGCCGCCGCGCGTCACTCGAACCCGGGCAAGCCCCTCGGGAGCCAGCGCCGAAAACGGGATGTAGCCGAAGAACGGGTCGGCCATCGGCACCCCGTCGAGCAGGACCAGCGCGCGGCTGGTGGCGTTGCCGCCCAGCGCGCGCAGGGTTGCGCCCTGCGCCGAGG
>JBBSKI010000064.1:0-12788 GCA_038256425.1 Sphingomonadales bacterium | reverse complement strand
TTCGTGCGGATGCTCAAGCTGCCGGCGGAAACGCGCGCGCGGTATGACGTCTCGACGCTGCGCTGCGCGATCCATGCCGCCGCGCCCTGCCCGGTGCCGATCAAGCGCGCGATGATCGAGTGGTGGGGGCCGGTGCTTTACGAATATTATGCCGGGACCGAGGGTAACGGCAGCACCTTCATCACCAGCGCAGAGTGGCTGAACAAGCCCGGCTCGGTCGGCAAGGCCTTGTCCGGAGTGGTGCGAATCTGCGACGAGGCAGGCGATGAGGTGCCGCGCGGAATCGAAGGGCAGGTGTTCTTCGAACCCACCGACCCGGCCGCCAAGCCGTTCGAATATCACAACGATCCCGTCAAAACCGCCGATTCGCGCAACAAGCACGGCTGGACCAGCCTGGGCGACATCGGATACCAGGACGAGGACGGCTACCTGTTCCTGACCGACCGCAAGAGCTTCATGATCATCTCGGGCGGCGTGAATATCTACCCACAGGAGATCGAGAACCTGCTCATCACGCATCCCAAGATCGCCGATGCGGCGGTCATTGGTGGACCCGATCCGGACATGGGCGAACAGGTGGTGGCAGTGGTCCAGCCGCTCGACTGGGCCGACGCGGGACCGGCTCTGGCCGATGAATTGCGCGATTATCTGGCGCCGCAGCTTTCGCGGCTGAAAATGCCCAAGCGGATCGATTTTCGAGAGGCGCTGCCGCGCGAGGCAACCGGAAAGCTCTACAAGCGCCTGTTGCGCGACGAATATTGGGCGGCTGCGAAAGCCGCGACCGAAGCAGGGACCGCCTGATGGCGACCATCGCCGCCGCGCCCGTTGCATCACCCGAAACCGCCCGCGCGGTGATCGATCCCAAATCCTACGCCGGTTGGGACCCGCTGCTCGACCTGTTCGACACGATCCGCAGCGAGACCCCGGTGCTCCGGATCGAACCGCCCGGCGGCGATATCGAACCGTTCTGGCTGGTCACCCGCTACGACGACGTGATGCGGATCTCCAAGGACAACACCGGCTTCCTGAATGCGCCTCGCCCGACCGTGCTGACCACCAAGCAAGGCGAGACACTCGCGCGCGCGGTGACTGGCGGCAGCCCCAATCTGGTCAGCTCGCTGGTATCGCTCGACGCGCCGATCCATCCCAAGCTGCGGCGACTGACGCAGGACTGGTTCATGCCCAAGAACCTCGCCCGGCTGGAGGCAGACATCCGCGCGCTGGCCGGGCGCACGGTCGATCGGCTGCTCGCCGCCGGGGAGGTGATCGATTTCGTTAAGCTCGTGTCTGCGCCCTATCCGTTGCACGTCGTCATGCAGATCCTCGGCGTGCCGGAGGAGGACGAGCCGCGGATGCTGTTCCTGACCCAGCAGATGTTCGGCGGGCAGGACGAGGACCTCAACAAGTCGGGCGTCGCCAACTTGCCGCCCGACCAGCTGCTGCAGATCGTGGTCGGCGCGGTGCAGGATTTCGAACGATATTTCGATGGGATCGCCCAGGCCCGCCGTGCCAACCCCACCGGAGATGTCGCCAGCGTGCTCGCCAACGCGACAGTCGATGGCGAACCGCTTAACCCGCGCGATCTTGCCGGTTATTACATCATTCTTGCGGCCGCCGGACATGATACGACTTCGGCCTCGACCGCAGGGGCGATGCTCGCACTGTCTCGCGATCCGCAGCAGTTCGCGCGGGTGCGCGCGGACCGCAGCCTGTTGCCGGGCATTGTCGAAGAGGCGATCCGCTGGACCACACCGGTCCAGCACTTCATGCGGATGGCGGCGCAAGACACCGTGATCGCGGGCGTCCCGATCGCGGCAGGCGACTGGTTGATGATCAACTATGTCGCGGCCAACCATGATCCGGCGCAGTTCGACAATCCGCGTCGGTTCGATGCGGCGCGCAACCCCAATCGTCACCTTGCCTTCGGTGCCGGGGCACACCAGTGCCTGGGGCTGCATCTCGCGAGGCTGGAAATGCGGATCCTGTTCGAAACGCTGCTCGACCGGGTGGCGACGGTTGCACCGGCGGGCGAGGCGAAACGCGCAAGTTCGACCTTCGTTGGCGGGCTCAAGACCCTTCCGCTGCGGATCGGCGCGGCTTGAAAGTTGCGGACTCCAGGGCGGGAACCGGCGTCGCTCGCGCGGCGTTGATGCGAGCCGAAAGGAGACGCACTTGCGCCGCCGTCAAGGCTGGGGAACACTGCGCCGATGGCACGTCCTGAAGAACCGGGGGGCAAGCCGCCCCCGCCCGCCCAGTCGTCGTTGGGTTTCGCGCTGATCGTCGAGGACGACCCGCTGCTCGCGCTCGGGCTTGAACAGGCTTTGCTCGATGGTGGCGCCGAACGCGTAACGGTCTGCGCGAGCGTCGCGGCGGCCATGGCCGAACTCGAAGCGCTCCGGCCTGACATCCTCATACTCGATGTGAACCTGGCCGACCGCGACGATGGCTGGACGCTGGCCGAGCTGGTCGTGTCGCTCAACCCGCGTCCGCCCGCAATCGTGTTTTCGACCGGCTCTCCCGAGCGTATTCCGGAAAAGGTCGCGGCGCTTGGCGCAGTCATGGCCAAGCCCTACGATCCCGCCGCGCTGGTGCAGGTGCTGCGAGCCCAGGCGCATAAGCCGGGCCTGCTCCGGCGGCTGCGCGAGGCGCTTTCCTGACCCACCCGACCTTCATGACAAAAAAAAGGCCTCCGCACGGTGGCGGAGGCCTTCGGGATCGTATCACCAGCCGCTTGGACGGGAGGGGGGGTCTCGGCCGGTGACAGAGACGAAATGACTGTCTGGAAAATCGGTTCCGCCTTGGTGGAAAGTTTTTTCGAAAAAAGTCGCAACCCGTTCGGAATCGGCGAAATGTTTTTTACAGATAGGGCCGATTGGCCGCGACGGGTGCGTCGTACCTCGCAAAATCACGCGCGGCGTCGAGATCGGCGACATGAATTTCGGCCTGTGTCCAGCCGATCAGGTTGGCGCTGCGCAGGGTTTGCATGGTCCGATTGGTATGGACCAGCGACAAGCCCAGCATGTCGGCAATCTGGGTCTGCGTGATACTTAAGGCGACGGTCGTTCCGCGGGCCATGCCGGTCTCCATCGCGCGCTGCACGAGAAACACCGCCAGGTAGGCAATCCGCTCGCTGGCGCTACGCTGGCCAAGCGCGACGAGATGATCCTCCAGCGCCTGCTCCTCCTTGGAAGCAAGCCACACGACATCGTAGGCCAGATCGGCGTTCTTGCCGATGAATTCGGGAAACCGTTCGCGCGAGAAAATGCACAACGTGGCCGGGGTGATTGCTTCGACGCTGTGGGACATGGGCTCGCCCATCGCTGCCTGAAGCCCGACGAGATCGCCCGGAAACATGAAGTTGACGATCTGGCGGCGTCCGTCTTCAAGCAATTTGTAACGTATCAGCACCCCATCGAGGAGCGTATAGACGTGTGCGCTTCGCAGTCCCTGGACCAGCACCTCGGCCCCGCGATCGATTTTGAGCTCGCCCTGCTTGAAGGTCTGCATCCATTCGACCTGGGCGGGATTGAGCGGCCGAAGCCCGGTGCATTGCCCCAACGGACATTCCGCACATGCGATCCGCCCAGTTTCGCTCGCCGATACCATCACGAACTCCCTTGTTTCTGCAATGGGGCAAGCGTGTCCCGGCAGCTATGTCAAATGTTGACGCAGGGTCGAACCGCCATCGCTAATAATGGTCACAAGGTTGCGCGTATCTAGCGCTGCGGAGAGGGTCGACCAATGGCAACGCATCACGAAACGATTCTTGTGGTCGAGGACAGTGTTCTCGTCTCGATGGCAATCGAAGCGGTGCTGACCGATCGGGGTTACGATGTCATAGTGGCGGGCAGCCTCTCGGCCGCACGGCAGCGGCTGCGCCAGGGAACCATCGCCGCCGCGCTGCTCGATGTGAACCTGCCCGATGGAACGACGCTCGAACTGGCAGGCGAACTTGTTGCGCTCACTATTCCGGTGGCGATCTGCTCGGGGATAGATTCGGGTTCGGTCCCGAAGGGTTACCCGCCTACAGAGCGCTTCGAAAAGCCGATCGCGCCCGAACGTTTGGCCGATTGGGTCGATGGTGTCCTCCGGCCCGCTACGGCCGTCCCGTCCTAGAATACTCAACAGCGGCACTGGCGGAGGAACGATTGCGCGGCTAGCACGTTGGGCCTGAGTTCGCGAATCCGGGAAGGTATCAGATGTCGCTTGGCGCAAGGGTAGCCACCAATTTGCCGTATCTGCGGCGCTATGCTCGCGCATTGACCGGTTCCCAGTCGACCGGGGATGCCTTTGTCCGTGAGACGCTTGAGGCGGCGCTCGCTGACGACGATCTGCGCCAGATGATCGGGAGCGGCCGAGCGGAGCTGTACCGCGTCTTCAACAAGGTTTGTTCAAGCGGCTTCATCGACGTTGGAGTAATAGACGCCGTCGGCAGCCATGAGGGTGCCGCCCAGGCGCGCCTTTCGACGATTGCGCCGCTCAACCGTCAGGCGCTGTTGCTGACCACGCTCGAGGATTTCTCGATCGACGAGGCGGCCTTCGTGATGGATCGCGAACCCGCCGAAGTCGAATCGCTGGTCCAACAGGCTATCGAAGAGATCGACCGCGAGTCGACCACCTCCGTGTTGATCATCGAGGACGAGCCGCTGATTTCCATGCAGCTCGAGGATCTGGTTCGTTCGCTCGGTCACGATGTCTGCGGGATGGCGGCAACCCGCACCCAGGCGCTCGCAATCGTTGCCGAACAGACGCCCGGATTGGTGCTGGCGGACATCCAGCTTGCCGATGGCAGCTCCGGTCTCGACGCGGTCGATGACATCCTTAGTATCGCCACCGTTCCGGTTATCTTCATCACCGCCTACCCCGAGCGCCTGCTGACCGGTGACCGTCCCGAGCCGACCTATCTCGTCACCAAGCCGTTTCAGGAATCGACCGTGCGTGCTGCGATCAGCCAGGCGCTGTTTTTTGGATCGAGCCGTCCGCTGGGTTGAGCAATGATAGGCGGCCCGCGGCGGGGCGTTCTCGATGGGATCTCGGCAACGCTGACTGCGCTATTTGCCCTCGCGCAGGGCAAATGCCCCGGGATTGCGGACCGGTAGGATCAGGGCGCAGCGCACGCCTGTCGGCTCGAAGCGCAGATCGACCGGGTTTTGCAATTCGTGCGCTACGATTTTTTCGATAAGTTCGGTGCCGAACCCGCGCTTGCGGACCTGGGTGACCGGGGGCCCGCCGCTCTCGACCCACTCGATCCGCGCCAGATCCTGGGTGATGAGGTTCCAGGATATGGCCACCCGCCCTTCGGGCACGCCCAGCGCACCGTACTTGGCAGCATTGGTTGCCAGTTCGTGGATCGCCAGCCCCAGCGAAAGCGCGTCGTTGGGAGCAAGGTCCACGTCGGGCCCACTCAATTCCAGACAATTTTCGGTGATCTGGGCATAAGGCGCGAGTTCGGCGTTGACCACGCTGCGGATCGGGGTGGCACCCCATTCGGATTGGGTCAGCAGGTCGTGCGTTGCCGACAGAGCGCGGATACGACCCTCGAGGCTGGTCGCAAAGCTATCGAGATCGGTCGCCCGGCGCCTGGTCAGCGACACGATCGACAGCACGTTGGCCAACGTGTTCTTGACCCGATGATTGAGCTCGCGAGTCAGCGAATTGCGGATCGAGGCCTGCTCTTCGAACGAGGCAACTGCCTGCCGGTCCTGCGCCGCCTTGCGGGTCACCAGCCGGACCATGACGAGCAATAGGGTCGCCACCAGCAGGCCCGACAGCAGCGTCACCAGCGAGAGCGCGGTCAACGTTGCGGGTTGGGTCGATTCCACCACCAGCCACCAGCGATGATTGGCGACGGTCACTGCCCGCGTCGCGGTGTTTCCCGAGGGATTGGCGACCCTGACCTCGGCCATCAGGTTGGCGTCGGCAGGGCTGGAATCAAACAGCTTGATCCCGGTTTCTTCGATATTTTCAAAGCGTAGCGCGGTGTTGAGAAATTCACGTGCATCGAACGGGCTGAAGATGAAGCCACGAAGCACCTGAGATTGTTCGGCATCGGGCCCAAACACCGGCATGTAGATCAGAAAGCCCGGCCTGCCGCGTCCGGGCAACTCCTGGACCAGCACGACCTTGCCCGATGCGGTGGGCCTGGAAAAGCGCTGCGCATCCTGCATGGCTTTCCGGCGGACTGCTTCCGAATACATATTGAAGCCCAACGCCCGGCGGTTACGCTCGCTGTCGGGCTGGAGATACAATACCGGAACGGCGTAGGACTGGTCATCGCTCGGCAGCGGATGGATCGTAAAGGTCGATTGGTAATTGCGGCGCATCTCCGCTTGGGCGGCAGGGATGCCGGACTTCTCGATCCGCATTGCCCAGCCGATCCCGTCGCCGCCGCGATAATCTGTATCGAGCCTGAGCTGGGAGACGTATGTCTGAAACACCGGCGCCGCGACCCGTTGCTGGGTCGCAAATACTGCCGCGCCAGCGCGCAGGTAAGCTGCGTGCGCGTTGGCCCGGCGTTCGAGTGCGGAGGAGACCACTTGCGCGGTCTGGGCGAGCCGCTCGGTGCGGCGCATTGTTTCAGTGCTTTCGATCGCGGCGACACTCACCAGGGTCAGCCCCGTGATCAGCGCGAAGATGCCGATCGGTGCCGCGCGCGGTGAGGCTTCGAACCAACGCAGGATTCCCGTGGCAGGTTTCCGACCTGGTGAAGCCGCCCTGGAAGGATCGGTGCTGGCCATCTGCGCGGTTCTTGCCTCGGGATAGGATCGACGGCAAGGCTGCCGGCGCGGTAAGTCGTTGTTTCATCCGCGGGTGCCCGCAAAATGTGCATTGCTGGGAACCTTGGGGAGGGGGTTTCGTTCCAAACCCTTAAGCACATCCGTCTCGGAGCAGCTGCTGTCAGCCTCGCGCATCGAACTATGGTCTGCTATGCCTTATCCAGCGGGGCACGCTGTAATGTGGGGAGGCGAGCGATGAGCGAGTGGTGAGCAAGAAGGAACGCAAGATCGTCGGCCACGAACCTCTCAAACGCGGCCGCCAGCCCGCGCCCGATTGGGCGTCGGGCCTGCGCAGCCTTTACGATTCCGTAGTCGACGAACCACTCCCTGACAGTTTTGCCAAGCTGTTGGACGAACTCGATAACGCCGATGTCTGACGAGCCGGAATCACCACCTGCAAAGATCGCGCCTGGGACCGGTCCCAACGCGGCCAGCTTCAAACGCGAGCTGACCGGCGTCATCCCGCACCTGCGCGCTTTTGCGCGCGGCCTTTGCGGTCGTCCCGATGTGGCCGACGATCTGGTTCAGGAGGCCCTTCTCAAGGCTTGGGCGGCGCAGGAACGGTTCGAGCCGGGCACGTCGATGCGCGCCTGGACCTTCGTGATCCTGCGCAACGCTTATCTCACCGATATGCGCCGCAACCGGTTCCGCGCCGACTATGACGAAACGGTTGCGGAGCGTATTCTGGTGGCCCCTGCCGGACAGGAAGGGCCGCTGCACCTGTCCGACATGCACCGCGCGCTGCTGACCTTGCCGCCCGAACGGCGCGAGGCGCTGTTGTTGGTCGGCGCGGGCGGTTTCAGTTACGAGGAGGCCGCCGAAATCTGCCAGTGTGCGGTCGGTACGATCAAGAGCCGGGTCGGCCGGGCGCGAGCCACGCTGACTGCGATGATGGAAGACGGCAGCGTACCGCGCCGGGCAATCGGCGATGTGATTGCCCACGATGCGATCATGGAAGATCTACAAACCTCATCCAACAATGCCGATGATCGGACAGCGGCGCGCGCGACAGTTTGAGCCAGCCGCGGTTCGGCCATGCCCGCTGCGCAGCGGTTGATCGGCGGTCACAGACCGTCCAGACTGTCGCTTCGCGCAACTTGAACCAGTCTGATCGCATATGATCCAAAACACTCCAGTCTTTCCAGATGAACTGTCCGAACCGGAACTCGACCCCGAGGTTCCGGTCGAGGGCGTTCCGGCGACGCGGTTGCTGTCGACAGTGGTGCTCCTGTTGGGGGTGGCCCTGTTCCTGGCGCTGCCGTTTGTTCTCTCGATCGGATCGGTGGTGTTCCTGCCGCTGGTCGCTGCAATCATCATCACCATTGTGCTGTCGCCGCTGGCCGATCGCCTGATCCGGTTGGGGCTGCCCAATATCCTGGCCTCGTTCGTCTCGCTGGTCGTGCTGATCCTGGCGATCATGTTCGCGCTGCTGGTCATTATCCAGCCGGCCTACGACATGGTCGATCAGGCCCCCGAGATGATTGCCCGGATCGAGGAGCAATTCCTGACCCTGCGCGGCAATTTCGGCTGGATCGCGGACATCAACCGCCAACTCGCCAAGATTACCGGCAACACTGCCGGGTCGCAGGTCATCGTGGCGGGGCCCTCGATGCTCGAACAGCTTGCCTTCGCCACCCCGACGGTTGTGCTGGAGACGCTGCTCACCCTGCTGATGACCTATTTCATGATGGAGGGCCGCATCAGGATGAAGCGGCGCCTGCTGCTCGAACGGCACTCATTTGGCGCAAGCCTGCGCGCCGCAAGGGTCATGCGCGATGTGCAGGAGCGCGTCGGTTCCTACATCCTCACGGTCGCCCAGATCAATTTTGCGGTCGGTGTGGTCGTCGCAATCGGCGCCTGGGGGGTTGGGCTGGGTGCACCGATCATGTGGGGCGGTTTGGCAATGGTGCTCAATTTCCTGCCTTATCTTGGGCCGTTGACCATGATGGCGCTGCTTGGCCTGGTCGGGCTTGGCACCGCCGACAGCGTGCTGCTGGGTTTGGTGCCGATGCTGCTGTATCTGGCGCTGCACACGATCGAGGCCAATGCGATCACCCCAACCCTGCTGGGATCGCGGTTCACCGTCAATCCGGTGATGATCCTGCTGTCGATCAGCTATTTCTCATGGATCTGGGGTGTGCTCGGCGCGCTGTTATCGGTCCCGATCCTGCTGACGCTGACGGCATTGTTCGAGCATCTGGGCACGCCCAACCTGGTCGGCTTCCTGTTCGGGGAACCGCTGTTCGACGGGAGCGACACAGTGAGCGAAGTGATCGAAGCCGCCGCTTCGTCCGACCAGCTGCCGGCCCCCGCCGTGGCTGCTCAGCCGGGATAGACCCAGTTCGTGGTCGCGGCATAATTTTTCGCCGCAAACTCCCAGTTGAGCAAATCGCCAATCATCGCCTTCAGATATTTGGGTCGCTCGTTCTGCCGATCAAGATAATAGGCGTGCTCCCACAGGTCGATGGTCAGCAGCGGGCGTTTGTCGCCGATTGCAAGGGTTTCGCCGTCGTGCGTTTCCTCCACCGACAGCGCATCGCCCTGTGCCGCCAGCCATACCCAGCCCGAAGCGAAATGCTTTTCGCCGCGGGTTTGCAATTCCTTGCAAAGCGCGTCGAGCGATCCGAAATCGCGGTCGATCGCCGCGGCGAGATCGCCGGCAGGCTTCCCACCAGCGGGCGTCAGCGAGTGCCAGTAGAACCCGTGGTTCCATGCTTGCGCGGCGTTATTGAAGGCGGGCTTGTTGCCCGCTTGGTCGGCTGACGCGATGATCTCCTCAAGAACCGCTCCCTCTAGCCCCAGTTCCGTGGCCGCTGCATTGGTCTTGTCGACATAGCTTGCGTGATGCTTGCCGTGGTGAAACTTCAGCGTCTCGGCGGATATGGCCGGGGCAAGCGCGCCCTCGGCATAAGGAAGCGGGGTCAGGGCGATAGGCATGATGCGTAATTCCAGAGTTGCGGCTAGAGTGGATCAAACGCGCTGCAGCTGAGTTGGTTGCATGGATGGCCTCAAGGCACGCGGCATCACGCGCTTAATCAGGAATATCCTCGATAATGACCGCAGAGAACGAAAGCACCGAATTCATTGGGAGTTTTGGAGCACTTTCTCGTGATTTGATGGCCGGGATGCTGGATCAGAGCGAGGATTGCGTAAAAATCCTCGATACCGACGGCCGAATCGATTTCATAAACACCAACGGACGCTGCGTCATGGAGATCGACGATTTCGCCGCGGTCGCCGGGCAGGCCTGGGACACGATGTGGCCCAATGAAACCAGCGAACAAATTCGCGAGGCGATCACCGATGCGCAATCTGGCTCAGCGACGCGGTTCGAAGCGTTCTGCCCCACCGCCAAAGGCACGCCGAAATGGTGGGAAGTGACCATCACCCCGGTTTGCAAACCTGGCGGCGAGCCATTTGCGATCATGGCGGTGTCACGCGACGTGAGCGAGCGGCGCCGGGCGAGCGAAAGTCTTGAGACGATGGCGCAGGAAATGGGCCACCGGCTGCGCAATGCCTTCGCCATCAGCGCCGCTATTGCCCAGACCAGCGGACGCGCGGAGCCCGAGCACTCTGATTTCGCCAACACCCTGGCCCAGCGCTTCGGTGCCTTGTCGCTGGTTCAGTCGAGTCTGATCGACTCGGGCGAGGACTACACCTTGGACCAGCTGGTCCGCCAGATCGCCGAGGCATTCAGCACCGCCGACGGCCTGATCGTAGTCGAATCTATGCCCGATGTGACACTGGACGAGGACCAGGTGCGGTTCATCGCGCTGGTTCTGGGCGAACTGTCCACCAACAGCATCAAGCACGGCGCCCTCGGCGCGGGGCTGCCGGTCGGAATTGCCGGGAGCCGCGAAGGCGGGACGTTGATACTCGAATGGAGCGAAGCACTGGGCGGCCAACTCGCCCGTCCCATCGGCGTCAAAAGCAGCGGTGGAGGAAGTGGGCAGGGTTTGATGCAGCGCATGGCGCGAGCCCACGGCGCGACCTTTGTGATCACGCTGGGCACCGATCGGCTCGACGCCCGTGTGGAATTGCCGCTCGCCCGCTAGGCGCTTGCTCCGCCCGCGCCGATCCTGCTAGCCTGACGGCAATCGGGGCAAGGCAACCTCCCGTCGAGGCGTTCCCGCCCAAGCGTTGCGGCTTTGATCGAGGGCCCGGTCCCTCGCGGGAACGCACATGAACATTCCATCCGTCACCCCCGAATCGCATGCCACCACCGCACGTCCCTCGCTCGCCGAGCTTGTCCACGCGTTTGGTAAAATCGGCTTTCTCAGCTTCGGTGGCCCGGCGGGGCAGATCGCGCTGATGCATCGCGAGATCGTCGACGAACGCCGCTGGGTCGAGGAAGGCGCCTATCTGCGCGCCCTCAACCTGTGCCACCTGCTGCCCGGACCCGAAGCCCAGCAGCTCGCGACATGGATCGGCTGGAAACTGCACGGCGTGCGCGGCGGACTGGCGGCGGGCCTGCTGTTCGTGATCCCCGGCGCGGCGGTGATGCTGGCGCTGTCGCTGCTTTATGTTGCCGCCGCCGGGCTCGGCTGGTTCGCCGCGCTGTTCCTGGGGATCAAGGCGGCGGTGCTGGCGATCGTCGCACAGGCCTTGCTGAGGGTTGGCAAGCGCGCATTGGGAACCCGGTTCAAGCTGGGGCTGGCGGCATTGGCCTTTGCGGCCCTGACCCTGGTCGATGCGCCGTTCCCGCTGGTGATCCTGCTGGCGGGACTGATTGGAGCGATTGTGGGCCGGGCGCGCCCCGAATGGCTCGGAGCGCACCATGTTTCCGCCGCCGCGTCGTCCACCGGACCCGGACGCCGCAGTCTCGCCCGCTCGACGCTTGCCACCATCGCGGTGTGGCTGGCGATCTGGGCCGCACCGATGGCGCTGATCGCGGCGACGCTGGGCACCGGCCATGTCCTGTGGACCATCGGGGCGTTCTTCTCACAGCTGGCGGTCGTGACTTTTGGCGGGGCCTACGCGGTGCTCGCCTATATGGCGCAGGAGGCGGTCGGCGGATTCGGCTGGCTGGCCGCGGGCGAAATGGCCGACGGGCTGGGCCTTGCCGAAACCACGCCCGGCCCGTTGATCATGGTGACCCAGTTCGTCGGATTCCTCGCCGCATTCCGCGATGCCGCGCCATTTTCGCCACTGGTGGCAGGCGTATTGGGCGCGGCGCTGACCACTTGGGTGACCTTCGCACCGTGCTTCCTGTGGATCTTCGCCTGCGCGCCGTGGATGGACCGCCTCGAACGCAGCCCCGCGCTGCAATCCGCATTGGCAGCGATAACGGCGGCGGTCGTCGGGGTGATCGCCAATCTGGCGGTGTGGTTCGCGCTGCATGTGCTGTTCGCGCGCGTGCTGTCGAGCGGCCTGCCCGACTGGGCAAGCTTCGACTGGCGCGCGGGGGTTATCGCTGTCGTCGCGGCTCTTTTGCTGTTTCGTTTCGGCCGCGGCGTGCTGACGACACTGGCCATCTGCGCGGTGCTCGGTCTAGCGTTATCGCTCGCTTAGGCGGGCCGCGAGCCAGCCGACCAGCCACAGCCGGATCGCGCTGGCGAGCCCCGGCGGCGTTGGGCTGGCAATCCGTTCGGCATCGATCCGCGCCACCAGCGCATTGACCGGCACCCCCTCGCGTGCGGCGGCGGCGCGGAGGATTTCCCAGAACAGCGGCTCGAGGCTGATCGAGGTCTTGTGCCCGGCGATCTCGACCGAATGCTTGCGCGGGGGATGATAGGGGGTGGTCATGGCAGGCGTGAATACAGTCCGGCGGCTACTCCGACACAATTTTTTTGGGGTGGCTCAGCGACGGCCCGCATTCTAGTTCCGTAAGGACGGCCAGTTGGAACCGGACAGACGGATGTCACAGGGCTACTGCACACTCACCGAGAAGGAGAAGCAGACGCTGCGTCTGGTGGTCCGCGGGCATGATGCAAAATCGATCGCGCGTCATCTCGGGTTGTCGGTCCATACGATCAATGAGCGGCTGCGCGACGCACGGCGCAAGATGTCCGT
>JBBSKI010000063.1:0-13239 GCA_038256425.1 Sphingomonadales bacterium | reverse complement strand
TCGCTCGCCCCGGCGATCTTGAGCGCTGCGTCATAAAGCGGCTGGTAGCGCGGATCGGCTTCGAGCAGCTTGGAGGTGGGGGCGTTGTGCGCCTCGACCCACGCCAGCGCGCGCGGCGAGTCTTTTTCCTCCAGCCAGATGTAGGGGTCTTCGCCAGTCGCGGCGGCAGGCGCAGGATCAACGGCAGGTGTGGCGGCAGGCATGGGGGCAGCCTCGTTGGCAAGGGCTGGAACGGCGGCGCTGCACAGCAACACGGCACCAAGGGCGAGAGGGGTCAAACGCATGGGGGGCGAACCTTTTGTCAGTTTCGATCGCTGTATCGAAATTACCGATGAACGAACAATCCTTTCGCCAGGCTGATCAGGCCTTTCGCCAAGCGGATCGACCCTTCGCGTAAGCCACTCAAAACTTGCCCCACACAAACCGCGAGGACAGCGCGTAGTTCCATACCGCGCCGACCACGATGCCCCCCAGCGCAGCAAGGTAATCGTGCGCGCCCAGCCGGGCCAGCACTGCCGCCACCCCCACGTTTGCGACCAGCCCGACCGAGCAGGTCGCCGCAAACCGCAGCCACCCGCGCAGCAGCGGTCCCCAGCCGCGAAGCCGCTGGTCGGCATAGGTCAGCGCGTTGTTGAGCACGAAGTTGAAGCTCATCGCCACCAGCGCCGCCCCGGTCTGCGCGGCATCGAACGCGGTCACCGGGCGGTTCGCAAAGCTGGCGCCGATCAGGTGCAACAGCACGGTCAGCACGGCGAGGTGGACCACCACCCCCAGCGCGCCGATCGTGCTGAACAGCGCGAACCGGGTCGGCACGATCCGCCCCAGCCACTTGTCGTAAAGCCCGACCAGAAATTCGAACACCACCACACGGTCGAGCTTGCTCTCCCCCGCCCGCCGCGCCGCGAAAGAGAGCGGCAATTCCTTGATCCGCAAGGGCCTGTCGGCCGTCGCCAGAATGTCGAGCAGGATCTTGAAGCCCACCCCCGACAGGCGCGGGGCAAGGCTGCGAAGCGTCGCGGTCGGCAGCATGAAATAGCCGCTCATCGGGTCGGACAGCCGCACCCCGGTCAGCCGCCGCGCCAGCGCATTGGCGAAGCCCGAGGCGCGAACCCGGCCGGGCCGATTCCATTCCGCGGTGCTCGCCCCCTCGGCGAAGCGCGAGGCGTAAGCCAGATCGAACGGCCCGGAAGTCAGCGCATCGAGCATCTGCGAGAGCAGCGCGGGATCGTGCTGATGATCGGCGTCCATCACCGCCACATAGGGCGCGGCGGTGGCGCACATCCCCTCGATCGCCGCCGAAGCCAGGCCGCGCCGCCCGATCCGCTGGATCACCCGCACCCGGGGATCGCTCTGGCTCAGCGCGCGCGCCTCGTCCGAAGTACCGTCCTTGCTGTCGTCGTCGACGATGATCGCTTCCCACACGATACCGCCCAGCGCCGCATCGAGCCGCCCGACCAGCGGCGCCAGATTGTCGCGCTCGTCGAGCGTGGGGAGGATGATCGCGAGCTGGAGCACCTCGCCTAAAGCCGCTCCACTACTGCCGAACCGATATCGCGCGTGCCGTGCGATCCGCCCAGATCACCGCCGCGTGACCCGTCGGCCAGCGCCCTGACCACCGCCGCCTCGACCCGCGCGGCCTGTGCCTCCAGCCCCAGCGAGTGGCGCAGCAGCATCGCCAGGCTGAGGATCGCGGCGAGCGGGTTGGCCTTGTCCTGCCCGGCGATATCGGGCGCGCTGCCGTGGATCGGCTCGTACAGCCCGAACGTGCCGTGCGCGGTCGTCCGCTCGCCCAGCGAGGCGCTGGCGAGCAGCCCGATCGAGCCGACGCACATGCTCGCCTGATCGGACAGGATATCGCCGAACAGGTTGCCGGTGACGATGGTGTCGAACTGGCCGGGATTACGAACCATCTGCATCGCGGCGTTATCGACATAGAGGTGGTCGAGCGCGACTTGCGGATATTCGGCCGACACCTCGATCACCACGTCGCGCCACAATTGCGAGGTTTCCAGCACGTTGGCCTTGTCGACCGAGGTCAGCCGGCCGCGTCGGCCAGCAGCGGCGCGGAACGCAACGTGGGCGATGCGGCGCACTTCGTCCTCGGCATAGGCCATCATGTCCCAGCCCTGACGGCGGCCGTCGGGCAGGATGCGGGTGCCCTTCTCGCCGAAATAGACGTCGCCGTTGAGCTCGCGCACGATCAGCAGGTCGATCGCGCGGGCGACTTCGGGGCGCAGCGCCGAGGCGTCCTCGAGCCCGGCAAACATCGTCGCGGGGCGCAAGTTGGCGAACAGCCCCAGCTCGCGGCGCAGGCCCAGGATCGCCTGTTCGGGGCGCAGATGGCGCTCAAGTCTGTCGCAGCTTGGATCGCCGACCGCACCGAACAGGATCGCATCGGATGACCGCGCAGCCTCCAGCGTGGCGGGCGGGAGCGGGTGGCCGTGGGCGTGATAGGCTGCGCCGCCGACATCTGCTGCCACCGTCTCAAGCCCCGGCAGCGCGAGGGCATCGAGCACGCGCAGCGCCTGCGCCGTTACTTCGGGGCCGATTCCGTCCCCGGCCAGAACCGCGATTCTCATCGGATGCCTAGTCCCCTGCCCTAATCGCCGACAATGCGCTGCAACCGCTCGATCAGGATCGAGCGCGCCGCCATAACATCGCCCCGCCCGGCGGCAAGCCCGCCCTGAGCGAACGAACGCGGTGCGGGCAGGTGAGTGGCCAGCGCCCTGCCCTGCCGGTCGAGCCGGGCGAGCAGCGCGGACCATTCCTCCTCGAGCGGCGCGCTGGCCGTGGCCGCGCCGCCAAATCCGGTCTCACGCAGCACCAGCGCCTCGAACCCCGCCAGCGCCCGGCTCCACCCGCGCGCCGCGGGGGCGTGGCAGATCGCATCGAGCGTGCCGCCCAGCGCCTCGTAGAGCGCCGGATAGGCGTGGCCCTCGGGCAGCGCGGTGGCGGTCAGCGCGGTGACCCAGGCGATCGCGGCGCTGGCCAGCGGTTCGCCCAGCCACGGCCCGCAGCTTTCGATCAGCTCGACTTTGGCGAACGGCAACTGGCTGGGGGAGCGCGCTGCGATTTCCGCGTCGAGGCGGTTGCCGGGGATCAGCAGCGGGCGCAGCCGCCGCCCGCGCGCACCGGCGCAGTAAGCCGCGACCAGCCCATGATCGGCGGTCATCAACCGCACGATCCCTCCGGTCTCGCCATGCGCGCGGGTCGCGCAGAGGATCGCGGGCGCGCGGAAATGCATGCCGGTGTCCTACACGGATCGGATGGCTTGCGTCAGGCCGATTGAGTCTGGTGATGAACCACGTCGGCGCAATCGGCGCAGGGGACCGCTGGGTGCGTCCCGTTTTTCGAGAGGTTTACGCGGGGATCACCGGCCCGGCCCATCGTCCAATTCTTCAGGAAGCGAACGGATGGGTTGGGCGCGCACCACACTTCGCCGCTGGCATCCAGCGCGGTGACCCAGATCAGGTTATGTTCGGGCCCGTAATCGATCAGGCCGACCGCGAGGCCATTGCCCTTGTCCAGCACATGGAGCGGGAGCGGCGGATTGAGCTGCGTGAACATGGCGTTTCAACCGCCATTTGGCGCTGCGGTTCCCGCGTGGTTTATCCTTGCCCCAGAGCGCCTTGGCGCATCATGCGGAAGGCTTGGCCGCCGCCGCAGCTTCCAGCGCCGCCACTTTCGCGGTCAGCACTTCGGCTTGCTCGCGCGCGGTCGCGGCCATCGCCTTGACCGCCTCGAATTCGTCGCGGCTGACGAAATCCAGCCCGCCGAAAATCTCGCGCGCCCTCTCGCGGGCGGCGTCGCGGCCCTCGCGGCCCATCCCCGCAACGGTGCCCGCCGCGCTGTTGAGCAGCTTGGCCAGATCGGCAAGCAACGGGTTTTCGGACTGCATCGGTGGTACCTCCTGAACTGCCGCTCCAGATGGGAGACGCCGCGCCGCCGCGCAAGGGTTTGCTCTGGGGGCGTGCGCTTACAATTCGTAGCGGCTCACCGCGCCCGATCCGCCGCGCGTCTCGGCATCGGGATTGAGCGCATCGAACTGCCAGTTGAGCGCGGTCGCGAACAGGATCCAGGCTAGGTAAGGCACCAGCAGCCAGGCGGCCGGGGGGCGGACCTTCCAGAACAGGACGATCGTGGCGATCACCGCCAGGTCGATCGCGAACAGCAGCCACAGCGCCGCGCTGACCTGGTGCGCGCCGAAGAACAGCGGCGACCACGCCAGGTTGAGCGCGAGTTGCACCACGAACGCGGCGATCGCGGCACCCCGTCCCGGTGCCCCCCGCGCGGTCACGATAAGCGTCAGCGCCAGGCCCATCATCACATAAAGGATCGGCCAGACGATCCCGAACAGATAGGACGGCGGATTGATTCCCGGCTTGGCCAGCCCCGCGAACCACGCACTGGACGCCGTGCTGCCCCCCAGGACCCCCGAAGCCAGGCCGGCCAGCACCACCGCGGGCACGAGCACCAGGGCCCAGCGCAGGAAGCTGGCCCGCAGTTGTCCGCGCGAGGCGGGCAGGCTCATCGGGCCAGATTCATTGGGGCAGGCTCATCGGGGTATCCTCGAACTCTTCGGAAACGATTCGAGCGCGATAGTGGCCGGGCGCAGCGGCGCTGGCAACGCTGGCGGCGTCCCCCCGCGGGACACCTGCCGATGGCGGGTCGGCTAGCACCCGGCGCGCGTCGCCGCGATCAGGAATTCCACATTGCCTTCGGGGCCGGTGATCGGGCTTCGGGTGATGCCGTCGACCACCCAGCCTTCGCCCTCCAGCCAGCCGCGCACTTCGTCGCAGACGCGGGCATGGAGCGCGGGATCGCGCACCACCCCGCCCTTGCCGACCTCGCCCCGGCCGACCTCGAACTGCGGCTTGATCAGCGCCACCAGCCTGGTCGGCCGCGCGGCGAGCGCCAGCGGCACTTCCAGCACCTTGCGCAAAGAAATGAAGCTGGCGTCGCACACCACCCAGCGGCACGGCCGGTCGATCTGCCTGTCGGTCAGCGTTCGCGCGCTGGTCTTCTCCAGCACCGTCACCCGCGCATCCTGGCGCAGCTTCCAGGCGAGCTGGTTGGTCCCCGAATCGACCGCGAAGACATGGCATCCGCCGTGGCTGAGCAGCACGTCGGTAAAGCCCCCGGTCGAACTGCCGATGTCCATCGCGGTCTCGCCCGCCGGATCCAGCCCGAACTGCGCCAGCGCGTGTGCCAGCTTGATTCCCCCGCGCGAAACCCACGGATGATCGCGCCCGCGCACCTCCAGCGGCGCATCCTCGGCCAGCACCTGGCCCGGCTTGGCCAGCTTGGTCTCGCCCGAGAACACGTGCCCGGCGATGATCAGCGCCTGCGCCCGGGCGCGGCTTTCGGCGAGGCCGCGCGCGACCAGCAGCTGGTCAACGCGTTGTTTTGCCGGTTTTACGGCCCGTCCTGTCGGCTTTTGGGGATGAGGCGCACTTGTGGTCACAACGCCTTGATTCCATAGACTGCACGATGAAAGCAAACCGGATCGTTGTTTCGTTCGCCGCGCTTGCGCTGCTCGGTCTTGGGCTGGGCGGCTGCGTCGCCGAGCGCAAGGTCGCGCCTGCCCCCGCGCCGCGGCCGATCCTGCGTCCCGCTCCGCCCCCGCTACCGGTGGTCGCCCCGCCGGCCGACTGGCGCGACGCCGAGTTCAGTCCGGGCGACTGGAGCCATCGCATCGACGCCGCCGGATCGGTCGCGTCCTATGGCCAGCTTGGGGGGGAGCCGCTGCTGGCGCTGCGCTGCGAACGCGCGGCGGGCCGGATCGTCATGGCCCGCGCCGGAGCCGCGAGCGGCCAGGTCCCGCTCAGCGTCATTACAACCAACGCCGCCCGCGCCTTCACCGCCAGTGCGCTGGAGGGCGCGTTACCACGCCTCGCCGTCAGCCTCACCCCGCGCGATCCGATCCTCGATGCCATCGCTTTCAGCCGGGGCCGCTGGGCGATCGAGGTCCCCGGCCTGCCGACGCTGACGCTGCCGGCCTGGCCCGAAGTGGCACGGGTGATCGAGGATTGCCGCTAAGCGATATCGCTCCGTCGCGACCGTGCGATTTTGACGACAAATTATTTCGGTTCAAGACTTGTCGAGCGCGCCGTCTTGATTCACATATGCGTCAAGGCCGGTGCCGGGGTTTGCCCTCTCGCCGGTCCCATCGGGTCCATCCCGGAACCGGTGCCCTTGGCTCAACAGCGCGAAAGGAGGTGATCCGATGTCTCATGGTTCAGCACAGAGGTCGGTACAGTTCCGCACGGAGCATACTTGCTGAGTCGCATTCAGCGATAGAGGCTTCGTGGGCGGCACTTCCTGGCCGCTGACCATGCGAAGGGCCGTTCCGGGTTGCCGGAGCGGCCCTTGTCATTTGCGGCGGCTTCCCAAATTGGCATATTATGTCGCACAGATTGCCTTTTACGACATAATGCTTCAAGCGTGTCATTCCGACCCTCAGCAGGATTGATTTCATGGCGAGCCTCGCCAAAGCCCGCACGATGACTTCTCCCATCGCATCCGGCCCCATCGCCTTCAGGCATCTCCCGCACCCCCGCCCGACCGCCCCCGCATCACGCGACGCGGCGCTGGCCGACCCCGGGTTCGGCAAGATCTTCTCCGACCACATGGTCAGCATCGAATTCACCCGCGGGCGCGGCTGGCATTCGGCCACGCTCGGCCCGCGCGAACCGATCGCGCTCGATCCGGCCTGCGCGGTGCTGCATTACGCGCAGGAAATCTTCGAGGGGTTGAAGGCCTATCGCTTGTCCGATGGGGGCACCGCGCTGTTCCGGCCCGAGGCGAATGCGGCGCGCTTCAACCGCTCGGCGGCAAGGCTGGCTATGCCCGATATGCCCGAGGAGACCTTCGTCGAGGCGATCCGCCAGCTGGTGTTGGCCGATGCCGCGTGGTTCCCCCCGGTCGAGGGCGGCTCGCTGTATCTGCGGCCGTTCATGTTCGCGTCCGAGACCTTCCTGGGGGTGCGGCCCTCGAACGAATATCGATTCCTGGTGATCGCCAGCCCGGCGGGCAATTATTTCAAGTCAGGCGCACCGGCGGTGTCGATCTGGGTCAGCGAGGACTACACCCGCGCCGCTTCGGGCGGGACCGGGGAGGCCAAGTGCGGCGGCAACTATGCCGCCAGCCTCGTACCGATGGCCGAGGCAATCGCAAAGGGCCACGATCAGGTGGTGTTTCTCGACGCCGCCGAGCGCAAGTGGATCGAGGAGCTGGGCGGCATGAACCTGTTCTTCGTCTTCGCCGACGGGACCATGCTCACCCCCCCGCTGGGCGGCACGATCCTGCCCGGAATCACTCGCGACAGCCTGATCGCGCTCGCCCGCGACGAGGGGCTGGAGGTGCGCGAAGAACGCTACAGTCTGGACCAGTGGCGCGCCGATTCGGCTTCGGGCAAGCTGACCGAGACGTTTGCCTGTGGCACCGCAGCGGTCGTCACCGCGGTGGGCCGGGTGGCAGGGCAGAACGGTGAGTTTACCGTTGGATCGGGCGGGCCGGGTCAGGTCACCGCGAAGCTGCGCCAGCGACTGGTCGCGATCCAGCGCGGCGAGGCCGCCGATCCGCACGGCTGGGTCACGCGGCTGGCGTGAGGTTGCGTGCCAACGGCTTGTTCACCAAGTTCCACTAGACCTGCGCCTCTGACCGCAGAAGGGGCCGAACGATCCGCGTAAAAACCGCGCTGCTGGGCATCGACAGCCCGATCGGGCTGACCGTGCTGCGCGAGCTGGGCCAGCGCGGGGTGCCGGTGCTTGGCGTCGGAAAGCGCGATTCGATCGGCCGCGCCTCGCGCCATGCGGGCGCTTTCGCGGTGCGCCCGGCGGGAGCCATTGGCGACTGGTTGCCCGGCATGATCGCGGCGCACGGGGTGGGAGCCGTCATGGCGGTCTCGGAAGGCGACCTAGTCCAGCTTGCCGCATTGAAGCACACAATTTCCGGCGTGATCGTGGCGGTGCCCGATCCGGGGCCGCTGGCGCTGGTACTCGACAAGGCGCGCACGATCGAGGCGGCGCGCGGGGTGGGAATCGCGGTCCCGGCTAGCTGGCAACCGCTGGCGGGCGAAGACCGGGCGGCGCTGGCCGCCGCGCTGGCCTATCCGGTGGCGATCAAGTGGTCCGATCCGGTTGCCGCCGGGCCGCTGCTCGACCACGCCGGACTCGCGCTGGAAAAGGTCGAATACGCCGCCGATCCCGCTGCCTTGCTCGCTATCCTTGCGCGCTATGAACCGCTCCTGCGGTGGCCGCTGGTGCAGGAATGGTGCCCCGGCCACGGGCTCGGCCAGATGCTTTACATGGCGCAAGGCAGGGCGACCCTGCGCTTTCAGCATCGACGGTTGCGCGAATGGCCGGCCAGCGGCGGGGTCTCGACCCTGTGCGCGGCGGTGCCGCTGTCCGAGCACGCCACACTCATGGAGCGCTCCGAAGCGCTGCTTGCCAGCATCGCCTGGGAGGGTCCGGCGATGGTCGAATACCGCCACGATCCCGCCACGGCACGCAGCGTGCTGATGGAGATCAACGGGCGGTTCTGGGGCAGCATTCCGCTCGCCTCGCGATGCGGGGCGCAGTTCGGCTGGGAAACCTATCGCCGGCAGGTGCTGGGCGAGACCAGCGACGAGCCGGTGACGCTCCGGCTGGGCCGCGCGCGCTATATGGTGCCCGATGCCAAGCATCTGGTCGCGGTGCTGCGCGATCCCGCCGTGAGCGCGGGGGCGAAGGCGCGCCTGGCGGCCAGCTTCGTCGGCGGGTTTTTCGACCCCCAAACCGGTTATTACGTGTGGTCGGCGCGCGATCCAGGGCCGCTGCTTGCCGATCTCAGGGCGATTTTGGGGAAAGCCGGAGCGATGGCGACGAAAGCCTGGCGGCGGGATAGCTTTTCACCAGCCGCCTGACCGCATCGTCGATCCGCCTCAGACAGCGCGCCATATAGGCACCGTCATGTTCGAACGGATCGTGCAGGTGCGGCAGCGGCGGACTGGCGAAAGTGCCCAGCAACAGCCGCGGCACATCGCGCAGACGCGGGTCGGCGGCAAGTTTGCGCAAGTGGCGGTGCTCCATCACGAGTAGCAAATCGCCGTCCTGCGGGACAAAGTCGTCACGCGCGGTGGTGCGATGATCGGCCAGTGACATCCCGGCGTGCTGGGCCAGAGCGGCGATGGGGGGATGCGCGGATTGCCCGCTGGTGGTCGACAGTCCGAACGAAGCGGCCTTGGCTCCCAGCGACTGCGCCAGAGCATCGCCATAGGCGCTGCGGCAGATGTTGCCGTGGCACACGAACACCAGCCGCCGCACCTCGCCGCGCGGTGGACGCGCCTGGGTGATGCCGGGCAGGCTTTCGGGCCACGACAGCGCCAGCCGGACGAGCCCGCGCACGGTGCCGAACCGGTCGGAAATCGCGCCCATTATGCCCGCCAGCCTCGGGCTAGCCGATTGGCGACGAATTGCTCGGCCATCCGCGCCACGGTGCGGTGCGCGGCATGGGGCAACAGCGGCAGGGCACGCGGATTGGGTTGCGGCAAGGCGAGATCCGCGAACCCCGCCGTGCGCGCAATCCCGCTCGTTCCCAGCCATGCGCAAAACGCCGCGAAGCGGCGCTTGACCACTGGGTTGGGCCGATTGCGCGCGCGATCGAACAGTTCGAAGCTGTGCGAAACCAGCACCAGTGCGGGCCAGTCCGCCGCCGCCGCGTGACGGGCCGCGGCCTTCAGTTCGGCGAGCGACAGCGCGGTGATCTGGCCGTGCCGCCAGCCGCCACGCGGCCCCGCGATAGCCGCCGCCGGAAGCTCGGCCACCCCGTGGCGCATGACCGGAGCGCAGGCCCCCGGTTCCAGCGGGATCGCACAGTCCGAAGCGGCAAAGCCCGGCGCGAAGCTGCTGTCCCAGCCGATCCCGCAGGCGGCGAGCGCATGAAGGGTGTCGTCGTTGGCGCCGTAATTGCCCGCGCGGAACGCAGTCGGGCGCGGGGCTCCGGCCTCGACCAGCCGGGCGATGCCGAATTCGATCAGCTTCGCCTGGTCGTCCTGCGAAAAATCCTTGATGTGCTGCCCGGTCCGCCCCCCGACGAGGTTATGGTGCGCGAACTCGAGCCATTCGGTGTGCAGATGCAATTGCACCTCGTGCCCGCCCGCAAGGATCGGCCCGACCACGTCGTCGACCGCCCCCTGCCCCCAGACCAGCGCCGGCAGTGGGTCGACGAAGAACACCGCCTTCAGCCCGTGCTCGGCGAACACCCGCATCTGATGAAAGATTCCCGCCTCGCCGCGCGCGCTCTTGCAGGCGATGGTTGCCGCGAAGTTCGCCGCGCGGTCGTGCATCCCGCGCGCGTAGAGCCCCGAGGAGTATTCGGTGTCGATGGTGAGCAGGACCGGCAGCATGGTGCGCGCAATAGCGCCCGGCACTTAAGATCGCGTGACCGGGTTGCTCAGCTCAGGCGGCCAATAGCTTCGCCGCCCGGGGCGCTTTTTCCAGCAGCGCGATCAGTGCGCGCTCGTGCGCGGACAGCCAGCGGGTCGCGCGCGGTGGCTTAAACTTCGCGCGCCATTTGATCTGGCCATCGATCAGCGCCAACACCGCCGGGTGGATATAGCTCTTGCGCGCGATGGTGGGGGTATTGCCCAGCCGCTCGGCCACCAGTGAGGACAAGGCCTTGACCGTCAGCGTCCCCTCCGCCTCGGCCAGCAATTGCAGCCCGAGCGCGCTGGCATGCCAGGTGCGGAAATGCTTGGCGGTGAAATCCTCGCCCATCGCCTCGCGCAGGTAATCGTTCACTTCGGACGAGCCGACCGGACAAGCCTCGCCGTCGGCGTCGATGTACTGGAACAGGTGCTGGCCGGGCAGATCCTGCATCGCCTTCACAAACCGCGTCAGGCTCTTGTCGGTAATCGACATCTCGCGCAGTTGCCCCGACTTGGCCTTGAACCGCAGTTTCAGCCGGGTGCCGCTGATCACGGCATGGCGCATCTGCAGGGTGGTGGCGCCGAAGCTGTTGTTATCGCGCGCATAGGCCGCGTTGCCGACCCGGATGCCGCCGGTATCGAGCAGCCGCACCACGCTTCCCAGCGCCCGCTCACGGCTCAGCTTGCCCCCGCGCAGATCGTCTTCCACCCGCTTGCGCACCAGCGGCAGCAGCCGTCCGAACCGCGCGGTGCCATCGAACTTCTCGCCGTCGCGGTGGCTGCGGAAATCGGGATGATAGCGATATTGCTTGCGCCCCCTAGCATCGATCCCGGTGGCCAGGATGTGGCCATCGGGCGATGGACAGAACCACGCATCGCCATAGGCCGGGGGCAACGCGATGCGGTTGAGCCGGTCGATCTCGTCTCGATCGACGATCCGGTTGCCCAGCGCGTCGCGATAGGCCCAGGCGTTGCCCGCCCCACTACCCGCCACGGTTCCGGCTTTGGATCGGGTGATCCCGGGCATCCGGTCATCGACATAGGCCAGCCGGACTTTCCCGGCGCGGATCGTTTGTACAGCGCTCATGATGCGCCAACCGCCTATCGGACTTGCGGTTCCGGCAAGCCCGCGCCACGCTATACCGAACGAAATTGCCGCAGATAAAATTGCCCCAAATAGATTGGAGGAACCCAGCCATGAGCGATCCGACTTACATCCCTCCCGCAGTGTGGACCTGGGACAAGGCCAACGGCGGGCAGTTTGCCGCAATCAACCGCCCGATCGCCGGGCCGACGCACGAGGCCGAACTGCCGGTCGGCAAGCACCCGTTCCAGCTCTACTCGCTCGCGACGCCGAACGGCCAGAAGGCCACGATCCTGCTCGAGGAATTGCTCGAGGCGGGCCATGCCGGGGCCGAATACGATGCCTGGCTGATCAACATCCGCGATGGCGCGCAGTTCTCCAGCGGGTTCGTGGATATCAACCCCAACTCGAAGATCCCCGCGCTGGTCGATCGCACCGGGCCAGATCTCGAAAAGAATGGGCCGATCCGCGTGTTCGAAAGCGGCGCGATCCTGCTGCATCTGGCCGAAAAGTTCGGCGCGTTCATCCCGACCGATCCGGGTGCCCGCGCCGAGTGCCTGAGTTGGCTGATGTGGCAGATGGGTTCCGCCCCGTTCATCGGCGGCGGGTTCGGTCACTTCTATGCCTATGCGCCCGAGAAGTTCGAATACCCGATCGATCGCTATGCGATGGAGACCAAGCGACTGTTCAGCGTCGCCGACCGGCGGCTGGGCGAGGCGCGCTTCCTGGCGGGCGACGACTATACCATCGCCGACATCGCCGCCGCCCCGTGGCTCGGCGCGCTGGTCCGCGGCGATGCCTACAACGATGCCAAGACCTTCCTGAGCCTAGACGAATATACCAACGTGAACCGCTGGGTGGCGGAGATCGACGCGCGCCCGGCGGTGCAGCGCGGGCGGATGGTCAACCGCGCGACCGGCCCGCTCGAAGGCCAACTGCGCGAGCGCCACGACCCCGCCGATTTCGCGACGCGCACGCAGGACAAGCTCGAACCGGTGGATGCTGCTGCCACCTGAGTCCGGGGGGCTAGCGCCGGCCCGCTCCCTCGCTATAAGCGCGCCCGCTGGTGGGGCGTCGCCAAGTGGTAAGGCAGCGGCTTTTGATGCCGCCATTCGCAGGTTCGAATCCTGCCGCCCCAACCAGCTTTTCCTCTACGTGGGCGCGCGAAGCCCATTTGCGGTGAGGTCGGGCCCTGCCCCGCGTTGCGAGCGGCCGGGGCGTGGCATCGCTCCCCGCTTGAAAAGCCCGCTCCGCTCGCCCAAGACGGGCCCATCGCCGCCGCTGGCGAAGGCTGTCGTCTGCCGGGAGGGGTACGCGCTGACCGACAGGACCGATCACCGTTCCGGCGACGCGCTCGCCCCTGCCGACGAGGCGGCGCTGCTGCTGGGCGCGGCTTTCGGCTTCGTGCCGACATCGGGATTGACCGTGGCGGGAAAGGCCGCCGCGCAAGTGTTCCGGTTCCGCCTCATCGCGCGCGGCGCGACGCTGTTTCGGCAAGGCGACGCTTGTTCGCGTTGCTGGCTGGTGATCGAGGGCGCCCTGGCGCTTCGCACCGTCGGCCTGGAAGGCCAGCCGGTCCAGCTGGCGAGCTATGGTCCGGGCGAATTCGTCGGAGCCTTTCCCGCGCTGCGCCGGCAACCGGGCGAACTGGCTGCAACCGCGCCGACCCGGATGCTCGAAGCCGCAACGATCGATCTGGCCCGGCTCGCCCGGTCCGTCCCGGACATCGGCGCGGGGCTGGCCGCGC
>JBBSKI010000062.1:0-13395 GCA_038256425.1 Sphingomonadales bacterium | reverse complement strand
TCGAAGCCGGCGGGCAGTTCGAAACGGACGGACGCAATGCCGACCTTCTGGTCGCAACCTGCCTGGCCGCCGCCGCCCAAGGCGACATCGCCGCCTACTATGACCTCGGGGTCGCCTTTTCGACCGGCAGCCACGGCGTCGGCTGCGACCTGATCGAGGCCCACAAATGGTTCAATCTGGCCGCCGTTTCGGGCCATGAGGAAAGCCAGTGGTGCCGTGCCGACATCGCCGAGGAAATGACCGCGCGCGAAATCGCCGAAGCCCAGCGCCGCGCCCGCGAATGGATCGCCGCGAGCAGCCGCAAGGCGGCCTGATAGTCTAAACTTTTCTGAACGGCGTCCGCTCGCCCAGATAGAGTTGATCCTGCGCCACGCCCGCGCGCTCGCGTTCCAGGAAATCCTCGATCGCCGCGCGAAAGCCGGGATCGGCGATCCAGTGGGCGGAAAACGTCTTCACCGGTTCATAACCGCGCGCCAGCTTGTGCGGCCCCTGTGCGCCCGCCTCGACCCGTGACAGGCCCCGCGCGATCGCCGCGTCGATCGCCTGATAATAACACAGCTCGAAATGCAGGAACGGCTTGTCGACGATCGAGCCCCAATAGCGCCCGTAAAGCGCCTCGCTCCCGATAAAATTCAGCGCGCCGGCAATCGGCTGACCGCCCGCGCCCTGTCCTTTCGGGAAGGCCAGCATCAGCAGGATGTCCGCGCCCATGCTCTCACCCAGCAGGTCGAAGGCCGCGCGGGTCAGATAGGGCGTGCCCCATTTGCGCGCGCCGGTGTCCTGATAAAAATGCCAGAACGCATCCCAGTGCTCGGGTAGGATGTCGCTGCCCGACAAATGGCGAATATCGACCCCCTCTTGTGCCGCGGCGCGTTCCTTGCGGATCGCCTTGCGCTTGCGCGAGGACAGCGCATCGAGGAAATCGTCGAAGCTTTCATAACCGCGGTTGTTCCAGTGGAACTGGATATCGCTGCGGATCAGCCAGCCGGCCGCTTCGAACAACGGCAGCTGCGCGGGCTCGATGAAGGTCGCGTGGGCGGATGAAAGGTGGTTGGCGGTGCACAGTTGCTCGGCGGCGCGCAGCAGCGCCACGGCCAGCTTATCGTCGCGGGTCAGCAGGCGCGGTCCGGTCGCGGGGGTAAACGGCGCGGCGATCTGAAGCTTTGGAAAATAGCGCCCGCCCGCGCGTTGCCACGCATCGGCCCAGCTGTGATCGAACACGTATTCGCCCTGGCTGTGCGACTTGAGATAGGCTGGCAGCGCCGCGGCGAGGCGCATGCTGCCGTTGGCGTCGGCCCCTTCGATGATTATCGCCGCCGGGCTCCACCCGCTGCGCCCGCCGACACTGCCGGATTGCTCCAGCGCGGCCAGGAAGGCGTGGCGCATGAACGGGTTGCCGCCATCGGTCAGCGCGTCCCACTCGGCGGCGGGAAGATCGGCGATGGATCCGGCGATGCGCGCCGTGATGGTCGGATGGGCCGCTTCAGGCACCAAGCCCCGCTCCCTCGGCAATGGGGGCATCGGCGTGCGCTTTCGCGCGGGACGCCAGTTCCTCGCTGCGAACGGTCCACGTCAGCAGCGGCAGGCCACGGGCGCGCTGGGCCGAGGCGAACCGGGAAGGCAGATCGCGCACGTCGTAAGCGAGAAACTCGGGCCGCGCATGCCACAGCGACGCGTGGCGGCGGTACCGCCCGGTCAGCGTGCGGTGACCCTCCTCGGTCACCACCAGGCCGCGTACGATATGCCGCGCGGTAACGGCGAACCAGCGGACCACGCGCGGATCGAAGCTCATCACCGCCACGGGCCCGCGATAACCCTCCAGCGCGTTGCGCACCGCCAAACACAAGGGCGCGTACCGCACCTCGCGTTTGGACTTGATCTCGATCAACAACGGCACACGTCCCGCCACTTGGGTCAGCAATTGCGCCAGCGTCGGGATGGTGTCGCCCCCCTCGCCCAGCGCAATCCGCGCCAGTTCGGCCGCTCCGCGCGCCTTGACCGGGCCGGTCGCTGCGGTCAGCCGGTCGAGCTCCCAATCGTGGAACACCATGGCCTGGCCGTCGCGACTGCGCTGGACGTCGCATTCGATCCCCAGCCCGCGCTGGATCGCGGCGGCAAAGGCCGAGGGCGAGTTTTCGATCCTGCCTTTGCCATGCAGGCCGCCCCCATGCAGCCCCCTGTGCGCATAGGTCGTGCCCGCCAGCCAGCCGACCCGTTCAGGCTTCGGCGCAGGCGCGCGCCAGCGATCAAGCAGGCCGAACGGAAACAATCGCATCGACCTCCACCGCCACGCCCAGCGGCAGCACCGGCACGCCGACCGCGCTGCGGGCATGGCGCCCGGCCTCGCCGAACAGCGCGACCATCAGCTCGGAAGCGCCATTGGCGACTTTTGGCTGGTCGGTGAAATCGGGGGCCGAGCTGATGAACGCGCCCAGTTTCACCACCCGCTCGACCCGCGACAGGTCGCCGCCCAGCGCCGCCTTCAGCTGCGCCACGATCATGAGGCCGCACGCTTGCGCGGCAGCGAGCCCGTCCTCCAGCGTCAGGTCCTCGCCCAGCCGCCCCTTGATCGGCTTGCCGTCCTTCATCGAGACTTGCCCCGAAACGTGCGCGAGCCCGCCGACGATCGCCACGGGGACATAGGCCGCGACCGGCGCGGCGGGTTCGGGCAGGGTCAGGCCGAGTTCGGCCAGCTTTGCTTCGATAGAACTGGTGGAGGTCATGCGGTTTCCTTCGGGGTCGGTTCGTTCTGGAGCCGTTCGAGCAGCCACGGCAGCGCCTCGCTCCACACGTCGATCCGGGCGTGGGCATGGCCCGCCTTGTGCGCGCAGGCGATGTGCGGGGCGAGCAGCGGCTCGCCGCACAAGTGCAGCCGGGTAACGTGCGGGGCAATCTCGGCAACCGAACCGTGATGCTGCGGCAAATCGTCGATGAAAACCGCCGCGCTGGGACGGTATTCGTCGAGGATCGCCTGCAAGGCCGGACCTTTGGGCCCTTGGTTGGTGAACACCCGGGCCTCGATCCCGACATCGCGCAGCTGCTGCGCGCGGGGCAGCTGGCGGTGATCGTTGAGGTTGGTGAGGATCACCACGTCGGCGTGCTGCGCCAGCCGCGCCACTCCCTCGACCGCGCCCGCGATCGGCAGCTGGCGGTGCATCTCGGTATCGAAAAAGCCGTTGAGCAGCCGCCAGATCTCCGGCCCGGCCACCACCGCGCCGGTATCCTGATGGGTCAGCGCCGTGGCAAAATCGTTTCCGGCCATCGAAAAGGTTATGCCGTGCGCCTCGTTCAACCAGTCACGGAACGGGGCGACCATGTGCAACAGCACTTCGTCGCAATCGGTGATGATCAGTGGCCGGGTCACAGCAAATACCTCATTTCAGCGCCGCCCCGGCCGCAGCCAGCGCCTGCGGCGTGACGCCAAGCGCATCGGCCGCCGCCGTCAGATCGGCTTCGTGCGCGGCCAGGTAATCGAGGATCGCACCGAGCGTTGCCGGATCGCCCAGCCCGTCGCGCAGCGTTTCGGGGGTCAGCCCGGTCAGCGCGAGAAACCGCTCCGAACGGGCGTCGTCGCCCAGCACCCAGCCCAGCGCGGCCAGCGCCAGGGCCTGGGGATCGGGCCGGGTTTGTGGTTCGCGAATAATTGTCAGGACCTTTCGAACGCCTTAGGGCTAGATCACAGGGAATGGGGCTGGTGCAACAGGGCGCGCGGGGACCGGTGGCAAAAAGAATACTGGTTGTCGAGGACAACGACCTCAATCGCAAATTGTTCTGCGACCTGCTGCGCGCCAATGGCTTTGTGGTCGAGCCGGTGGCCGACGGGCGCGAAGCGATCGAGCGGACCCGCCAGTTCGTCCCCAACCTCGTCATCATGGATATCCAGCTGGCGGGCGTCTCCGGACTGGAACTAATCGAGCAGTTGAAGGCCGACAAGGACCTGCGCACGATCCCGGTGCTGGCGGTAACCGCCTATGCCGGCAAGGGCGACGAGGAGCGAATCAGGCAGGCGGGCTCGGAAGGATACCTTGCCAAGCCGGTATCGATCGGGCCGTTCATGGCGGCGGTCAACAAGCTGGTGTGAGGCGAAGCGACCGGCTTCAGCCGCCGATGACCTTGAGGTACTCCAGCACGAACGTCACCACCGTCAACGACAGTCCGACGATGAAGGTGCGGTACGCCCGGCCCAGGTACTTGTACTTCTTGCTCTGGAGCACCTGGCCGTTCTGGTAGACGTCGTGGAGCATCGTGCGGAACACGGTCTCGTCGGAGCGCAATTCGTCGATTATGCTGTCGGCCCATTCTTCCTCGGGCAACTGGGTGAAGTGGCCGAAGAACAGCTTGTTCGGCTTGCCGACGAAGCCGCCTCTGGGCGGGCGGATCGAAGGCAGCACCGCATAGACCGCGCACAAAGCCGAAAGGAACGCGGACAGCGCCAGCACCGCCAGCGAAACGGTCATGTTGCCGCCGCGCGCCTGCCCGACCGCGATGGTGAACACCACGAATGTCGCGCCCATCAGGATCGAGGCCTTCTGGTCGGCCATCTGCGAAAGCGCGATATTGGCCTGGACCGAGGTACGGACCAGATGGATCGCGTGATTGGAAAAGCCGGTTGGCGAAGGCATCGAAGGGGTCGCGAGCGGCAGCGGGGCTGCCCCCGCCTTGTCCTGGATCGCTACGATCTGCGCGCTGTGCTTGTCCATGTTGCCGACTGTAACCAAACTGTCATGCTTGACAAGCACCCCGAAGGCTAATGACGGGGCCGCTTTTCCGCCGTATTCGAATGGCACAGGCGCAGCCTTCAGGAGACCCGCATGACCGACCGCGCCGAAACCGCATCCCGAATTGCCGCGATCATCGCCCCGTTCAATGCCAAGGGCGTGGCCCTGAGCGACGCTGCCACTTTCGCTGGCGATCTTGAATGGGACAGCCTGACGGTGATGGACTTCGTCGCCGCGGTCGAGGACGAGTTCGACATCATCATCACCATGAACCAGCAGGCCGAGATCGAGACTTACGGCCAGCTGATCGATGCCGTGACCAAGCTGGCGGGCTCATGACCGGGGGCATCGACGAAGCCGCCCGCCCCGAAGTGATGGCGGGCACGCCGGTCGGTTCTGGCACCGACCTGTTCAGCAAGTTCGACCCGCTGATCGAACAGCGCCGCGCGCTGCTCGCCGATGGGCAGGAAGACCCGTTCAGCCTGGTGATGGAGCGCGTCCTCAGCCCCACCCGGGCGGTGTGCAACGGGCGCGAGACGATCCTGCTCGGCACCTACAACTATATGGGCATGACCTTCGACCCGGATGTGATCGCGGCGGGCAAGGACGCGCTCGACAAGTTCGGCGCGGGGACCACCGGCAGCCGCGTGCTCAACGGCACCTATCGCGGCCACCGCGATTGCGAGGACGCGCTGCGCGAGTTCTATGGCATGGACCACGCGATGGTCTTTTCGACCGGCTATCAGGCCAACCTCGGGATTATCAGCACGATCGCGGGCAAGGGCGATTACATCGTGCTCGACATCGACAGCCACGCGAGCATCTGGGATGGCTGCAAGCTGGGCAATGCCGAGGTCGTGCCGTTCAAGCACAATGACATCGAGGCGATGGAAAAGCGCCTCAAGCGCATCCCCGAAGGCGCGGGCAAGCTGGTGATCCTCGAAGGCGTCTATTCGATGCTGGGCGACATCGCGCCGCTGAAAGAGATGGTCCGCGTCGCCAAGGCGGCCGGCGCCATGGTGCTGGTCGACGAGGCGCATTCGATGGGCTTCATCGGCCCCAACGGGCGCGGCGTGGCCGAGGATCAGGGCGTCCTCGACGACGTCGACTTCGTGATCGGCACCTTTAGCAAAAGCGTCGGCACGGTCGGGGGTTTCTGCGTTTCCAACCATCCCAAGTTCGAGATCATGCGGCTGGTCTGTCGCCCCTATGTGTTTACCGCCAGCCTGCCGCCCAGCGTGGTCGCCACCGCCGCGACCTCCATCCGCAAACTGATGCACGGCGGCAACAAGCGCGCGCACTTGTGGGAAAACAGCCGGACGCTCCACGCGGGGTTGAAGGCGCGAGGATTTGAGCTGGGCACCGACGAGCCCCAATCGGCGATCATCGCGGTGATCATGCCCGATCTGGAACACGGTGCCGCGATGTGGGCGGCGTTGTTGCAAGAGGGCCTGTACGTGAACCTCGCCCGCCCACCGGCGACCCCCGCCAACATGACCCTGCTGCGCTGCTCGCTGTGCGCCGAGCATACCGCCGAGCAGGTCGAGACGATTTTGGGAATGTTCGAACGGGCGGGGAAGGCTGTGGGAATTATTTGATGAGATCGCACATCGTCGCTTTTGCGATGATTCTGGCTGCGGCTGCGGCTCTTCCCGGATGCGCCACGCTAGACGGCGACTCCGCTGCAAGCCAGACCATTCGCGGCGGGTGGTATGCCGGCTACTACTACCCGGGCAGAGGCTTCTCGGTTTACGACAAATGGGGCCGCTCGCGGCCCTGGCACGCCCACGAACGCGCTTACTGGACAGCGCAGCGCAAACGCGAAGCGGCCAAGACCTCCTGATCCCGGATCAGCGATCGCCCCCGGCGATATCGCGGATTTCGTCCATGCGGTCGGAATAGGCCTGCGCGATACAGGCTTCATTGGGGCAACGCTCGCGATAGGCGAGGAACCGGTCGCGGCTTCCGCGCAAGGCTTCGCGGGTGCGGCGGCTGCTGTCGTCCATTGCCGCGTAAAAAAGCGCGGCCATCTCCCGATCCAGCGCGGCCAGCCTGCCGCTGCCGCAGATCATCCGTTCACTCGAGGTGCGGGCGCGGCGACAATCGAAGCTGGGTGCGACCGGCGCCGAGCGCGATGGCGCGGCTGGGCGAACATCGGGCGGCGGCGGGCCGGGCCGGGGCTGCGGCTCAAGTTCGGGTAAGGGCGGGAGAAGGTCCTCGATCGTCGCCACCGCCACTTCGCGGGCCGGTGCGCGCGGCAACGAAGTGGTCGCGTTCGGGCGATAGGCCTGAGACTGGAGATCGAAGGCGGCGAGCTTGTAGATGATCGGTTCGGCGCCGCGCATCTTGTAGACCAGCCCGCTGCCGTCGGCGGCGGCTTGCGCGGAATACTCGATATCGGCTTCCAGTTTCCGCGCTCCGGCAAACGCCCCCTCGGCCCCGGGCGGAATGTCGAGGATCAGCCGTCCGGTGCAGACGGTGACGTCCAGCGTCTCGTCCCGGCTCTTGACCTGCGGCTGCTCCATCCGAACGGTGGAATAGGTCGCCAGCGTGGCGAGATTGACAGGATCGGCGTTGCGGATGCGGATCGCCTCGTCGAACGCCGTCTGCTTGAGCCGGTCATAGGTCGCGGGCGAGGAACAGGCGGCCTGCAGGCGCCGGGCGATCGTCCGCTCCTGCGACGCCTGGCGGGCCTGGGTGGCGATCCTGGCGGTGTCCTGGGGCACGCAGCGCACCACCAGCACCAGAACGCCAAGAAGCAGGATACCGGCGGCCACGAGGATGATCTGTCTTTGAGTCATGACGCGGCAACGCGCGAAGCGCCGTTGCGTTCATTGCCCACCACGAAACCGAACTAGCGCGGCAGTTCGCTGACCCCCATCAGCATCTCGTCGACCGCGCGGGCGGCCTGGCGCCCCTCGCGGATCGCCCAGACGACCAGGCTCTGGCCGCGCCGCATATCACCGCAGGCGAAGACGTTGGGCTTGCTGGTACGATAGCTTTTCATGTCGGCCGCCACGTTTCCGCGCGGATCGAGTTCGACCCCGGCCTGTTCGAGCAGGCCCTGGCGGAACGGCCCGGTAAAGCCCATCGCCAGCAGGATCAGGTCAGCCGGCAGGGTAAACTGGCTGCCCGGCATCTCGATCATCTCGCGGTCCCGCCACTCGACGCGCACGCAGTCGAGCCCGGTGACGCGCCCGTCCTCGCCGGCGACGCGTTTGGCCAGCACCGCCCAATCGCGCGCCACGCCCTCGAGGTGGCTCGACGAGGTGCGCAGCTTCAACGGCCAGTCGGGCCAGGTCAGCGCCTTATCTTCCTTTTCCGGCGGCTTGGGCAGGATTTCGAGCTGGGTGACGCTCGCCGCGCCTTGGCGGTTCGAGGTCCCGACGCAGTCCGATCCGGTATCGCCGCCGCCGATCACGATGACGTGCTTGGCGGTCGCGGTCAGCGAACCGCGCGGCGCGGCGCGCAGCTCGTCGTCACCCGCGTTGCGCTTGTTCTGCTGGGTCAGGAATTCCATCGCCAGCCGCACGCCGGAAAGCTCGCCGCCCGGAATTTCGAGCAGGCGCGGGTCTTCCGCGCCACCCGCCAGCACCACGGCGTCGAAGTTGTCCTCGAGGCTGGCAAAGCTGACCGTCACGCCGACCTCGGCCGAAGTGCGGAACTGGACGCCTTCGGCCTCCATCTGCATCGCGCGGCGGTTGATCAGGTGCTTTTCCATCTTGAAGTCGGGGATGCCGTAGCGGAGCAGGCCGCCCACCCGGTCCGACTTCTCGAACACCGTCACGCTGTGTCCGGCGCGCGCCAGTTGCTGCGCGGCGGCCAGTCCGGCGGGGCCCGAGCCGATCACCGCGACCAGCTTGCCGGTGCGGCGCAGCGCCGGGCGCGGGACGATCCAGCCCTCTTCCCACCCCTTGTCGACGATCGCGCATTCGATCGACTTGATCGTCACGGGCGCGTCGACGATGTTGAGCGTGCAGGCGGCCTCGCACGGGGCGGGGCAGATCCGCCCGGTGAACTCGGGAAAATTGTTGGTCGAATGGAGGTTGGTCAGCGCCTCGCGCCAGTCGCCCTCATAGACCAGGTGGTTCCAGTCGGGGATGATGTTGTTCACCGGGCAGCCGTTGTGACAATACGGTATGCCGCAGTTCATGCAGCGCGCCGCCTGTCCTTTCAGCGCGGACTCGGCCTGCGGAACGGTGAACTCGCGGTAATGCGCGAGCCGCTCCTCGACCGGCACATAATGCGGTTCCTGCCGCTCGATCTCGAGAAACCCGGTTTCCTTGCCCATTATTCTGCTGCCACGGTCTGGGCTTCGAGCCGTTCGGCTTCGAGCTGGGTGAGCGCGCGCGCATAGTCGCGCGGCATGATCTTGTGGAAGCTGGCCAGGGCCGCGTCCCAATCGTCGAGCAGTGCGCGCGCACGGCGGCTACCGGTGTGGAGGTGATGGCGTTCAACCAGCACGCGCAGTCGTTCGGCATCGTGGCGCAGCATATCGCCCATGCCGCTGTCTTCGACCCCGGCGGCGCGCTGGCTCGGTCGGCCCGCACCATCCTCGTCGTCGCGGCCGGGTGAAACTTTCCCGACTTCGACCATCGCCAGGTTGCACTGAGCAAGGAATTGCGCATCGGGATCGTAGACATAGGCGACCCCGCCCGACATGCCGGCCGCGAAGTTGCGGCCGGTCCGGCCCAGCACCACCACGACGCCGCCGGTCATATATTCGCAGCCGTGATCGCCGCAGCCTTCGACCACCGTAAGCGCGCCCGAATTGCGGACCGCGAAGCGTTCGCCCGCGACTCCGTTGAAGAACGCCTCGCCCGCAATCGCGCCGTACAGCACGGTGTTGCCGACGATGATGTTTTCTGACGGATCGCGCGTCACGTGGCCCGGCTGGCGCACGATCACGCGGCCCCCCGACAGCCCCTTGCCGACGTAGTCATTGGCGTCGCCGGTCAGGTCGAGCGTAACGCCGTGCGCGAGGAACGCGCCGAAGCTTTGCCCGGCAACCCCGGTCAGGCGAATGTTGATGGTGTTGTCGGGCAGCCCGCGATGGCCGTGGCGACGGGCCACTTCGCCCGAGAGCATCGCGCCGACGGTGCGGTTGACGTTGCGGACCGTGCGTTCGATCCGCACTGCCTCGCCCCCCAGCGAATGAGCGCCGAGCGCATCGGTGCAAGCAGCGATCAGCTCGACGTCAAGCGCGGCTCCGAGCCCGTGGTCCTGCGTCTCGCTCCACGCCAGTCCGCGTCCCTCGGGCAGTTCGACCTGGTGGAGCAGCTTCGACAAGTCGACGCCTTGCGCCTTCCAGTGCGAAATCGCGGTGTTCATGTCGATCCGGTCGACCCGCCCGATCATCTCCTCGACGGTGCGGAAGCCCATCCCGGCCATGATCTCGCGCAGTTCCTCGGCGACGAAGAACATGTAATTGACGACGTGTTCGGGCTGGCCGGTGAAGCGCGCCCGCAGCACCGGGTCCTGCGTCGCCACGCCGACCGGGCAGGTGTTGAGGTGGCACTTGCGCATCATGATGCAGCCCGCCGCGATCAGCGGGGCGGTGGCAAAACCAAACTCGTCGGCCCCCAGCAGTGCGCCGATCGCGACGTCGCGCCCGGTCCGCAATCCGCCGTCGACCTGTACCGCGATGCGGCTGCGCAGGTTGTTGAGCAACAACGTCTGCTGGGTTTCGGCCAGGCCGATTTCCCAGGGAGAGCCGGCGTGGGTCAACGATGTCAGCGGCGAGGCCCCGGTCCCGCCCTCATATCCCGAGATCGTGACATGATCGGCGCGCGCCTTGGAAACGCCCGCAGCGACGGTTCCGACACCCACTTCGGAGACCAGCTTGACCGAGATCCGCGCCACCGGGTTCACGTTCTTGAGATCGTGGATCAACTGGGCGAGGTCTTCGATCGAATAGATGTCGTGGTGCGGCGGGGGCGAGATCAGCCCGACGCCGGGGGTCGAATGGCGGACCTTGCCGATAATCTTGTCGACCTTGTACCCGGGCAGCTGGCCACCCTCGCCGGGCTTTGCGCCCTGCGCCATCTTGATCTGGATGTCATCGGCATTGACAAGATATTCGGTGGTGACCCCGAACCGGCCCGAAGCCACCTGCTTGATCGCCGAACGCATCGAATCGCCATTGGCCAGCGCGGTGTAACGGTCGGTCTCCTCGCCGCCCTCGCCGGTGTTTGAGCGACCGCCGATGCGGTTCATCGCGATCGCCAGCGTGGTGTGCGCCTCGCGGCTGATCGAGCCGAAGCTCATCGCGCCGGTGGCGAAACGCTTGACGATCTCCACCGCCGGCTCGACCTGGTCCAGCGTCAGCGGGGTCTCGGCCGGCTTGAGTTCCATCAGACCGCGGATCGTCAGCAGCCGCTCGGACTGCTGGTTGATCGCCGCCGCGTAGTCCTGGTAGCGCTCCTGGCTGTTGCCGCGCACCGCGTGCTGGAGGTCGGCGACGGTCCCTGGGGTCCAGGCATGGTCCTCGCCGCGCAGGCGGAACTGGTAGATGCCGCCGGGGTCGAGCATGTGCTCGTAGACCGGGTTGTTGCCGTAGGCGAGCGCGTGGCGGCGCACCGCCTCCTCGGCGACTTCGGCCAGGCCGACGCCCTCGATGGTGGTCGCGGTGCCGGTGAAGTACTTGTCGACGAAGGCCGACGACAGTCCGACCGCGTCGAAGATCTGCGCCCCGCAATACGACTGGTAGGTGCTGATGCCCATCTTGGACATGACCTTGAGAATGCCCTTGCCGATGGCCTTGACGTAGTTCTTGCGAACCTCCGCTTCACTCAGGTGCGGCAGCTTGGTCCGGCGGATGTCCTCCAGCGTTTCGAACGCCACGTAGGGATTGATCGCCTCTGCGCCGTAGCCCGCCAGCGCGCAGAAGTGGTGGACCTCGCGCGCCTCGCCGGTCTCGACCACCAGCCCGGTCTGCATCCGCAGGCCCTGGCGCACCAGGTGATGATGCACCGCCGCGGTCGCCAGCAGCGCCGGGATCGCGATGCAGTCGGGCCCTTGCGCGCGGTCGCTGAGCACCAGGATGTTGTAATCCTGCAGCACCGCTTCGGTCGCCGCCCAGCACATTTCCTTGAGCGCCAGTTCGACGCCGTCGACCCCCGCGCTCGCATCCCAGCAGATGTCGATCGTGGCGCAGCGGAACGCGCCGTCGAGCGCCGCCTCGACCGAGCGGATCTTGGCCAGATCGCTGTTGGTCAGAATCGGCTGGCTGACTTCGAGCCGCTTGTGCGTGCCCGCGTCGTGGCCGAGCAGATTGGGGCGCGGGCCGACCATGCTGGTCAGGCTCATCACCAGCTCCTCGCGGATCGGGTCGATCGGCGGGTTGGTGACCTGTGCGAAGTTCTGCTTGAAATAGTCGAATAGCATGCGCGGACGGGCGGAGAGAACCGCGATCGGCGTGTCGGTGCCCATCGACCCGATCGGGTCGTCACCCGCCTGCGCCATCGGTTCGAGGAACCGGGTGACGTCCTCCTGGGTGTAGCCGAACGCCTGCTGGCGCTGCAGCAGGTCGCCCGCCGGCTCGGGCACCGCGCTCAATTCGGGCTCGATATGGTCGAGATCCTCGAGCTTGTACTGCGCCGCTTCGAGCCAGCGGGCGTAAGGCTCCGCCCCGGCGAGCTGGGCCTTCAGCTCCTCGTCCTCGATTATCCGTCCCTGCTCGAGGTCGACCAGCAGCATCTTGCCCGGCTGGAGCCGCCATTTGCGGACGATATCCTCCTCCGCAAACGGCAGCACGCCGCTTTCCGAAGCGAGGCAGATGAGGTCGTCCTTGGTCACGCAATAGCGTGCCGGGCGCAGGCCGTTGCGGTCCAGCGTCGCGCCGATCTGGCGGCCGTCGGTGAAGCACACCGCCGCCGGGCCGTCCCACGGCTCCATCAGCGCGGCGTGGTATTCGTAGAACGCGCGCCGCTCGGGAGTCATCAGCGGGTTCTTCGCCCAGGCTTCCGGGATCAGCATCATCATCGCGTGAGCGAGCGAATAACCGCCGAGCAGGAGCAGCTCCAGGGCGTTGTCGAGGCACGCGGTGTCGCTCTGCCCGTGCGGGATGATCGGCCACAGCTTGTCGAGGTCGGTACCGAGCAGCGGCGATTCCATCGTCCGCCGGCGGGCGTTCATCCAGTTGACGTTGCCGCGCACGGTGTTGATCTCGCCGTTGTGCGCGATGAAGCGATACGGATGGGCGAGCCGCCAGCTCGGGAAGGTGTTGGTCGAGAAGCGCTGGTGGACCAGGCCCAGCGCGCTGACGCAGTCGGGATCGCGCAAGTCGTCGTAGAAGCTGTCCACCTGGGTCGCCAGGAGCAGGCCCTTGTAGACGATCGTGCGGCTCGAAAAGCTCGGGATGTAAAGCTCGGTCAGTCCCGTGACGCCGAGCTTGGCTTCCTGCTTTCGCAACGGGTTCAGGGTCTGCTTGCGGATGACGATCAGCTTGCGCTCGAACGCGTCCTGGTCGGCGCAGGTTTCGCCCCGCGCGATCACGCACTGGCGCATGACCGGCATCCGGGCGATCACCGTCTTGCCGAGTCCATCGAGCGAGGTCGGAACCTCGCGCCAGCCGACTAGCCGCTGGCCTTCCTTGGCGACGAACTTCTCGAACTGCTCGGTGACGAAGGCGCGCGCTGCCTCGCCCTGCGGCATCATGCACTGTGCCACCGCATAT
>JBBSKI010000061.1:0-13849 GCA_038256425.1 Sphingomonadales bacterium | reverse complement strand
ATTGCCGCAGTGGCGGGCGCCATCGGCAATCGCAACGGTCGCTCTGGCTCTACCTATGGTGAGCCCTACGACTATAACGATCGTTATGGCTCCACCTACGGCGGACGCTATGACTACAATAATCGTTACAACAACGGCGGACGCTACGACCAGTACGATCGCTCGGGCTATCGCGGCAATTATCGCAACACCGGCAATCCCCGCCAGGCGGTCGAAAGCTGCGTTCGCGCTGCCGAGAATCAGGCGAGCCGTTCCAGCTATGGCCGCGCCGATGTGACCGACGTCCGCGACATCGACCGCACGAGCCGTGGTTACAGGATCGAGGGCCGGATCGCAGTGAACAGCCAGGGTCGTGACTGGCGCAATGGCGACCGTCGCTATGGCAACGGCTGGGACAACGACTATCGCGGCTGGAACAGCAACATGCGCGGCTACGATGCGGGCAAGTTCACCTGCGAGGTCCAGTATGGCCGCGTGGTCTATCTCGACTTCAATGGCATTCGCGGTCTCTAATTACGCATAAGGCAGGCGGTTCAGGCACCTGAAAGCCTGAACCGCCTAGCTCCCTGTTCAAGTGGCGGGTCGCCACGACTGCCCGTCCTCCGGTGTTCCGGGGGGCGGGCAGGACGTGCATCACAATCCTGTTACTTTCAGGGAGGGTGTCATGCGACGTGGTTCAGGTTCGATTTCGCGGTTGTTGGCTGCATCCGCTTGCTTCGCGCTGATATCTACCAGCGCGGTGGCATTGCCTGGCGCAGTCGCTGTCAGGGCCGGTACCCCCAAGACCGTGCCGATCACCATCCCCCTCAGCATCATGCCGCGCGCTGCCACGGCGTGGAGCCCGGCAAACGAGCGGTATGAAGCGCGCCGCCACTGGAAGCGTCATCGCCACAACGACGGGTTCGACGGCGGCGATGTGCTGGTCGGGTTGCTGGTGCTGGGCGGTATCGCCGCGGTTGCCGGGTCTATCGACAAATCGGGTGACCAACAGCGCGAGCGCCGCAGCACCGGGGACTATCCGCAGCGACCCTACGATTATCGCGGCGACGATTGGCGTGGCGACGAGCCGGGCGGTGAGGACTGGCGCGGCCAGCAACCGAGTTCATCGCGTGCAATGGATCGCGCGGTCGAAGCCTGCTCGGCAGAAGCCGCCCGCACGGGCCGCGTCGACGAAATTTATTCGGTCGACAGGAGCGACGGCGAATGGCGGGTTAGAGGCGATTACGAGGGAGGCGGTCAATTCACCTGCACGGTCCATTCCAGTGGTCGAGCCTATGTCGGCAATAACCGCTAGCCGGAGAATCGCGATTGGGGCCGGTGCGGACGCTGGCTAAGTCGGCTCCCGCACAGTGCGATAGCCGGGCAAGGCCAGCCCCCAGCCCATTGCCGCCCCGCGCAGGGCGAAACCCGCCAGCGCCGCCAAGCTCCAGCCAAGCGCATCAGGAATGCCGAGCAGTCGCGATCCGGCGCACAGTGATGCCGAGAGCGCGGCCGCGGTGACATACAGCTCGGGTCGCAACAGGATCGACGGTACTCCCGCCAGCACATCGCGGATGATCCCGCCGACGCAGCCGGTCATCACCCCCATCAGCACCGCCGGAACCGGGGGCACGCCATAGGACAGGGCCTTGGCCGTGCCGAGCACCGCATAGGCCGCCAACCCCGCCGCGTCGGCCCATTCGAGCAATCCGATTTTTCCATCCGTTCTGACCCACCACCTCTGCGGCGTCACCCACACAGCGGCAGCCACGCCCAGGCAGACCGGCGCAACCCACGGATCGCGGACCCAGAACACCGGCGCGCCGATCAGCAGATCGCGTACCGATCCGCCGCCGACGCCGGTCACGAGCGCGAAGAACGCCAGGGTCACGATGGTGTTGCGCTGCCGCGCCGCCAGCAGAGCGCCCGACAGCGCGAACACCGCGATACCTGCAAGGTCCAGTGCGCCCAGCAGCGCGGGCAGGGCGGGCGGCGGCAAACCCCTGGGCTCAGATGTGGATCGGCTTGCCGGTCACCGCCATCGCCGCTTCCTTGAGCGCTTCGGCATGGGTCGGATGGGCATGACAGGTGTAGGCAATGTCTTCGGAAGTGGCCCCGAATTCCATCGCCACGCAGGCCTCGGCAATCATCGTGCCCGCGACCGAGGCGATCATCCACACCCCCAGCACGCGATCGGTAGCGGCATCGGCAATCACCTTTACGAACCCATCGGTATCGCGGTTGGTCTTGGCCCGGCTGTTGGCCATCATCGGGAATTTGCCAACCCGAATCCCGTTGCCAGACTCCTCGCCTTTCGCGCGGGCTTCTTCTTCGGTCAGTCCGACCCCGGCGATTTCGGGCATCGTGTAGACTACGTTGGGGATCAAAGCGTGATTGACGATGCCGGTCTGCCCGGCGATGTTCTCGGCCACCGCAATGCCCTCGTCCTCGGCCTTGTGCGCCAGCATCGGGCCAGGGATCACGTCGCCGATCGCCCAGACGCCATCGACCGCAGTGCGGAAATCGTGATCGGTCTCGATCTGGCCGCGCTTGTTGAGTTCCAGCCCGATCTTGTCGAGGCCTAGCCCCTCGGTATTGGGGCGGCGACCGATCGAGACGAGCACACAGTCGGCCTCCAGTGTTTCCGAAGCGCCGCCTGCCGACGGTTCCAGCGTCAGTGTCGCGGTCTTGCCGGTGACGCTGGCCCCGGTGACCTTGGTCGAAAGGCGCAGCTCCATGCCCTGCTTCTTGAACAGCTTGGCCGCCTCCTTGCGAACTTCGCCGTCCATGCCGGGGAGCAACTGGTCGAGGTACTCGACCACCGTGACCTTCGCTCCGAGCCGTCGCCAGACCGAGCCCAACTCGAGCCCGATCACCCCGCCGCCGATAACCACCATGTGCCGCGGCACCCGGTCGAGCGCCAGGCCGCCGGTGGAATCGACGATGATGCCTTTCGCATTGTCGACATCGACCCCGGGCAGCGGAGTGACCGACGAGCCGGTAGCGATGACCACGTTCTTGGCGGTAAAGTCCTTGCCACCGACCGAGACGGTATGCGCGTCCGTGAAGCTGGCCAGCCCCTTGAGCCACTCCACCTTGTTCTTCTTGAACAGGAAGGCGATCCCCCCGGTCAATTCCTTGACCGCCAGCGACTTCTGTCCCTGCATCGCAGCGAGATCGAGCGTCACTTCCTTCGCGATCACCCCGAACTTGGCCATCGTGCCGTGCGCGGCTTCCTCGAACAGTTCGGAACCGTGGAGCAACGCCTTCGACGGAATGCACCCGACGTTGAGACAAGTGCCGCCGAGCGTCTCGCGTCCCTCGACACAGGCCGTCTTCAGCCCCAGCTGCGCCGCACGGATCGCCGCGACGTAACCGCCCGGACCCGAGCCGATGATAAGGACGTCGTAGTCGTAAGTCTGGTCAGTCATTCACTGTCTCACAAATCGATCAGCAGGCGCGTCGGATCCTCGATGGCTTCCTTGATCGTCTTCAAAGCGGTAACCGCCTCGCGGCCGTCGATCAGGCGATGGTCGTAGCTGAGCGCGAGGTACATCATCGGGCGCACCACGATCTGGCCGTCGCGGACCACCGGGCGATCCTCGATGCGGTGAAGGCCGAGCACGGCCGACTGCGGCGGGTTTATGATTGGGGTGGACATCAGCCCGCCGAAGATTCCGCCGTTGGAGATGGTAAAGGTGCCTCCCGCCATGTCGGCCATCGTCAGCGAGCCGTCCTTGGCCTTGCGGCCCAGGTCGCCGATGGCCTTTTCGATCCCGGCGAACGACAGCTTGTCGACATCGCGCACCACCGGCACGACCAGCCCGTTCGGGCCCGACACCGCGACCGACAGATCGACATAGTCGAAGAAGACGATCTCATCGCCCTCGATCTGCCCGTTGACGGCGGGGAAGTCCTTGAGAGCGAGGCAGGCGGCCTTGGCGAAGAAGCTCATGAAGCCCAGCTTCACGCCGTGCTTCTTTTCGAACACTTCCTTGTAGCGATCGCGCGCGGCGATCACCGCCGACATGTCGCAATCGTTGAAGGTGGTGAGCAGTGCTGCAGTATCCTGCGCGCTTTTGAGACGGCGGGCGATGGTCTGGCGCAGGCGGGTCATCCGCACGCGTTCTTCGCGCCTTGCCCCGGGGGTAACCGCGGGGCCTTCCACAGCCTCAGGCTGAACAGCGGGGAGAGGCGGGGCCGGAGCGGGTGCGTCGCGCTTGGCCTCCGCGGCGTGCAGCACATCGTCCTTGGTCAGGCGGCCATCCCTGCCGGTGCCCTTGACCGTGGCCGGGTCGATCGCATGTTCCAGCACAGCGCGGCGCACGGAGGGTGACAGGGCCGCTGCATCGAACGCGGCAGCTGGAACGCCCTTGGGGGCGATCGAGTCCGAGGCGGGCGGTGCGGCCTTTTCTTCGCGCGGCGCGATCTGCTCGGCCCCTGCTGCCGGGGCGGTGTCCTCGATGATCGCGATCACCGCGCCGACCGCGACCGTGTCGCCTTCCTTGACCACATGCTGGCCCATGATCCCGTTGACCGGCGATGGCACTTCGACCGCGACCTTGTCGGTCTCGAGGCTGGCGATCGGCTCGTCGAGCTTAACCGCCTCGCCCGGTTGCTTGAGCCACTGGCCGATGGTTGCCTCGCTGACGCTTTCGCCAAGGGTCGGAACTTTCACTTCGGATGACATTGCGGTGCTTTCTCGATCAAACTGGGTGGTCGTCATTCCCGCGAAAGCGGGAACCCATCTCCGGCACATCGTGCCACTCGACGGGGAAGGATGACGCAACCTTCAGGAGATAGGTTCCCGCTTTCGCGGGAATGACGAGGTTGTGTGCAAATGGGCCCGGGTAAATCATCACCCATTCTTCCGGCGCCGGATTTCCTTGCGGACCGACAGCCCCAGCGCGTCGGCGACCAGCGCGCCCTGTTCGCTGACGTGGCGGCTGGCCAGACCGGTGGCGGGCGAGGCACTTGCGGTACGGCCGGCGTAGCGTGGCCGCTTGGCCCCGAACGATCTGGCGCAGGGGGCATCCTTCATCGCTGCCTCGATGCACCCCTCGACGAAGAACCACGCGCCGTTGTTGCGCGGCTCTTCCTGGCACCACACCACTTCTTCCAGTGCGGTCATCCGCCCAATCCGCAGGGCCAGCGCGTCTTCGGGGAACGGATAAAGCTGCTCGATCCGCACCACGCTGACATCGTCCAGCCCGGCGGCATCGCGCGCCTCGATCAGGTCGTAGGCGACCTTGCCCGAACACAGCACCAGCTTGCGAACTTTCGCATCCGCGGGCGGCGAGGTGTCGGACATGATCCGGCGGAAATGGCCCTCACCGACGAATTCGGACACCGCGCTGCGCGCCATCGGATGCCGCAGCAGCGACTTGGGGGCCATGATGATCAGTGGCTTGCGGAACCCGCGCAGCATCTGGCGGCGCAGGACGTGGAAGTAATTGGCCGGCGAGGTGATGTTGCAGACCTGCATGTTGTCCTGCGCGCACAACTGCAGAAACCGCTCAAGCCGCGCCGACGAATGCTCCGGGCCCTGGCCCTCATATCCGTGCGGCAGCAGCATCACGAGGCCGTTGGCGCGCAGCCACTTGGCCTCGCCCGCCGCGATGAACTGGTCGATGATGGTCTGCGCACCATTGGCGAAATCGCCGAATTGCGCTTCCCACAGCACCAGCGTCTTGGGATCGGCGATCGAATAGCCGTATTCGAAGCCGAGCACGCCGAACTCGCTCAAAGTGCTGTCGAGCACTTCGAAGCGTCCGTGCGGGACCGACCACAGCGGCACGTATTTGTGTTCGTCGGTCTGATCGACCCACACCGCGTGGCGATGGCTGAAGGTGCCGCGTCCCGAATCCTGACCGGACAAGCGAACCCCGAAGCCCTCGGAGATCAGCGACCCGAACGCCAGCGCCTCGGCGGTCGCCCAGTCGAACCCTACACCGCTGGCAAACATCTCGCGCTTGGCATCGAGCACCCGGGCGAGCGTCTTGTGGATCGTGAGGGTCTCGGGAACGGTGGTCAGCGTGCGACCAAGGCTGTCGAATAGCTTGGCCTCGATCCCGGTCGCCACATTGCGCCGCGCGCCAACCGGGTCGGCCGGCTTGGACAGCCCGCTCCAGCGCCCGGCGAACCAGTCCGCCTCGTTCGGCTTGTAGCTTTTGGCACCCTCGAACTCTTCTTCCAGGTGCGCAACAAATTGCGCGGCGTATTCGTCGGGGAACCCCGGTTCGATTACCCCCTGTTCGATCAGGCGCTTGGCATAGACCGCGCTGACCGCCGGGTGTGCGCGGATTTGCGCGTACATCAGCGGCTGGGTGAAGCTGGGCTCATCGCCCTCGTTGTGGCCGAACCGGCGATAGCACCACATGTCGATCACCACGTCGCGCTTGAACTTCTGGCGGAAATCGATCGCCAGCTTGCAGGCAAAGGTCACCGCCTCGGGGTCGTCTCCGTTGACGTGGAGGATCGGGGCCTGGACGCCCTTGGCCACGTCCGACGGATAGGGCGAGCTGCGCGCGAACTGCGGGCTGGTGGTGAAGCCGATCTGGTTGTTGATGACGAAATGGATCGCGCCGCCGGTGTTGTAGCCGCGCACGCCGGAAAAGCCGAAGCATTCCCACACGATGCCCTGCCCGGCGAACGCCGCATCGCCATGGATCAGAACCGGCAGGACCTGTTCGTGCTTGAGCACGTCGTCGCGCATCACCTGCGTGGCGCGGACCTTGCCCAGCACGACTGGATTCACCGCCTCGAGGTGCGAAGGGTTGGGGACGAGGCTCATGTGGACCTTGATCCCGTCGAACTCACGGTCGGTCGAGGTGCCAAGATGGTATTTGACGTCGCCAGACCCCCCGACGTCCTCGGGGTTGGCGGAACCGCCAGAGAACTCGTGGAAAATCACGCGGTATGGCTTGGCCATGACATTGGCGAGCACGTTGAGGCGGCCGCGATGGGCCATGCCATAGACGATCTCCTTCACCCCGAGCTGGCCGCCGTTCTTGATGACCGCCTCCAGCGCAGGGATCATCGATTCGCCACCATCCAACCCGAACCGCTTGGTCCCGACAAATTTGCGGCCGAGGAACTTCTCGTACTGCTCGCCGCGGATGACCGCGGAGAGGATCGCCTTCTTGCCCTCGGGCGTGAAGTCGATCGTCTTGTCCGCGCCTTCCATCCGCTCCTGCAGAAAGCGGCGCTCATGGACGTCGGCGATGTGCATGTATTCCAGGCCAACCTTGCCGCAGTAATTGGCGCGCAGGATGGCCACGATCTCGGGAATCGTCGCCCACTCGAGGCCTAGTGTCCCGGCCAGATAGACTTTGCGGGTCAGCGCAGCGGCATCGAAGCCGATGAATTCGGTCGAGAGGTCGGCGGGCAGCGGGTTCTTGGCAATGCCCAGCGGATCGAGATCGGCGGCGAGATGCCCGCGCACGCGATAGGTCCGGATCAGCAGCATCGCGCGGATGCTGTCGCCCGCGGCCTGCTCGATCGAAGCGGTGTCGGCGGCGATCCCGGCGGCGCTTCCGGCCTTGGCCACGGCTGCCCGAACCGCCACCTGCATTGCCATCGGATCGAGTGCGGCGGTCAGATCGTCCTCGCCCGAAGCAGTGCGCCAGTCGGAACGCGCCCAGCTCGGCCCGGCCTGAGGCTCGCCCGGCTCCATCGCCGGGAGGAAATTCAGCGGTTCTTGACCCATGATATGCCCGATCCGGGCCTGAGCTTTCGCACGGGCCTCATTTGGTTTGGTCCTGCCCCCGAATATGCGGGCAGCGGAAGCTAAAGACGGCGTTCAGACCGTTTCTTTCAGCATCGCCGCCAAAGTGGTTCCCAGTTCCGACGGCGAGGGCGAAACACGGATGCCCGCCGCTTCCATCGCCGCGATCTTGCCCTCGGCACCGCCCGAGCCGCCCGAGACGATTGCCCCGGCATGGCCCATGCGGCGTCCCGGCGGGGCGGTCAGCCCGGCGATGAAGCCGACCATCGGCTTGCTGCGGCCCGCACGCGCCTCGTCCTTGATAAACTGCGCGGCGTCCTCCTCGGCCGAACCGCCGATTTCGCCGATCATGATGATCGACTGGGTTGCCGGGTCGGCCATGAACAGTTCGAGTACGTCGATGAAATTGGTGCCGTTGACCGGATCGCCGCCGATGCCGACCGCGGTGGTCTGGCCGAGACCGGCCATCGTCGTCTGGTGAACCGCCTCGTAAGTCAGGGTGCCCGAACGGCTGACCACGCCGACCGTGCCCTTGCGGAAGATCGAGGCGGGCATGATGCCGATCTTGCATTCCTCGGGCGTCAGCACGCCGGGGCAATTGGGCCCGATCAGGCGGCTCTTGCTGCCCGACAACGCGCGCTTGACCCGGACCATGTCGAGCACCGGGATGCCCTCGGTGATCGCCACGATCAGCTCGATCCCGGCGTCGATCGCCTCAAGCATCGAATCCGCCGCAAACGGCGGCGGCACGTAGATGCAGGTGGCGGTCGCTCCGGTCTTGGCCTTGGCCTCGGCGACCGTGTCATAGACCGGCAAACCGATGTGAGTCTCGCCGCCTTTGCCCGGAGTGACGCCCGCGACCATCGCGGTGCCATAGGCCAGCGCCTCCTGGGTGTGGAAAGTGCCGGTTGCCCCGGTCATCCCCTGGGTGATGACCTTGGTATGCTTGTCGATCAGGATACTCATGGGGCGAAACGGCTTTCTTTGAAGGTTAATACGAGGAGGCCCTTTTCAAAGCGGCCCCCCAACAGAAAATCAGGCGGGGAGGTTTGGATCGATGCCCCGGCACGCCACCAGCAATTCGTTGACCGCATCGACGCTGACCTGCAGGTAACCCTTGGCCTCGGCGTCGAGTTCGATCTCGATGACTTTTTCCACACCGCCCGCGCCGATCATCACCGGCACGCCGACATAAAGGTCGTTGAGACCGTATTCGCCTTGCACCCAGGCGGCGCTCGGCAGGATGCGCTTCTGGTCGTTGAGGAAGGCTTCGGCCATCGCGATGCCGCTGGCGGCGGGCGCATAGAACGCCGATCCGGTCTTGAGCAGTGCAACGATCTCACCGCCGCCGCCGCGGGTGCGCTTGACGATCGCGTCGATCCGCTCCTGCGTGGACAGGCCCATCTTGACCAGATCGGGCACCGGGATGCCGTTGACGGTCGAATAGGCCGGGACCGGGACCATCGTATCGCCGTGGCCGCCAAGCACGAAGGTGTTTACGTCGCGGACCGAGACCTTGAATTCGTCGGCGATGAAGTGGCTGAACCGCGCCGAATCGAGCACGCCGGCCATGCCGACCACCATGTTGTGCGGCAGCCCGGAATATTCGCGCAGCGCCCAGACCATCGCGTCGAGCGGGTTGGTAATGCAGATCACGAAGGCGCCGGGGGCATTGTTCTTGATGCCTTCGCCGACCGCCTTCATCACGTTGAGGTTGATGCCGAGCAGATCGTCGCGGCTCATGCCGGGCTTGCGAGGGACACCGGCGGTGACGATGATGACATCGGCCCCGGCAATATCGGCATAGTCGTTGGTGCCGGTGATCCTGGCATCGAAGCCTTCGACCGGGCCGCACTGCGACAGATCGAGCGCCTTGCCCTGCGGCACGCCCTCGGCAACGTCGAACAGGACGATATCGCCCAGCTCCTTCTGCGCCGCGAGATGAGCGAGAGTCCCGCCGATATTACCCGCGCCGATGAGCGCGATCTTCTTGCGTGCCATGTCAGCTTGCCCCTTCCCGTGGCGCGGGTCAGACGCTGCAAAATGGGCAATCATTCCGACCCGCAAGAGGGATGGTGCCCGTCGAACTGGGTTGCACTAAGCGCGCGCCGCGCGGTTGGCAACCGGGAATCGGGTGCGATCCACGTGCATTCGGCGCGCCTTATCAATATCAGTTCTCAATAGCAGGGCAATCGGAGCGGTCTGGGTTGACTTCACCCCGTAAGCCGCGCGACCCCATCCTGCTCCTGCGCCAGCAGCATCGCCGCGAGGTAATCGGGCACCGCGCGGCTGAAGTAGAAGCCCTGTCCCAGCGTGCAGCCCGCCGCCCGCACTGCGCGGACCTGCTCGACCGTCTCGAGCCCCTCGGCCACGATCTCCATGTCGAGGGTCGTTGCCATTTCGGCCACCGCGCGGATGATCGCCTCGCTCTTCTTGCCGACGTTGATCCCCGAAACGAAGCTGCGATCGACCTTGATCTTGCTGAACGGGTACTTGTGAAGATATCCGAGCGAGGAATAGCCGGTGCCGAAATCGTCGAGCGCAAACCGGACGCCCGCCGAGGTAAGCTGCTCCATGAACAGTTCGGTGGTGTGGTTGGCCTCCAGGAACACGCTCTCGGTGACTTCCAGTTCGAGCCGCGAGGGCGGCAGTCCGGCTTCGCGGATCGCGGCGAGGATCCCCAGCGCCGCGCCCGGCGCGCGGATCTGCAACGGCGAAAGGTTGACGCACAGGGTCACATCGGCGGGCCACTGCGCCGCCGCCTTGGCGGCTTGCGTGGTGATCCAGTTGCCCAGGGTGATGATCAGCCCGGTCTCTTCGGCCACCGGAATGAACTCATCCGGCCTGAGTTCGCCCTTCTCGGGATGGAACCAGCGTACCAGCGCTTCGAAGCTGCGGATCCGGCCGGTGGCGAGGTCGACGATCGGCTGGAAGAAGATCGACAGTTCCTCGCGCTGGATTGCCATTCGCAGTTCAGCCTCGATTTCGCGGCGGCGCACCAGGTCGCGGGTCATCGATGGGTCGAAAAAGCTGAAGCGGTTCCGTCCGTCGATCTTGCTGCGGTACAAAGCGAGGTCGGCGCTCTGCATCAGCGTGTCGATGTCGTGCCCGTCGTCAGGCATGCAGGCGATGCCGACCGAACAATGAATTTCCAGGCGATCGCCGTTGATCAGGATCGGGCGGACGATCTCGACGAGCAATTGGGTCGCCATGCGTTCCAGGTCGGCGCGTCCTTCGGCCTCGCACACGATGATGAACTCGTCGCCGCCGAACCGGGCGATGATCGCGTCGGCTGGCGAGCAGTTCCGCAACCGCGCTGCGACTTCGGACAGTACGCGATCGCCCACCGGATGTCCCAGCGTGTCGTTGACTTCCTTGAAGCGGTCGAGATCGAGCCAGAACAGCGCGATCTTGCCGCCCGATGCGCCTCCCATCAGCCGTTCGATCAGGTGATGGTTGAGGCCCGCGCGGTTGTATAGCCCGGTCACCACATCGGTGCGCGCGAGCAGCTGCATCTTTTCGGCCAATCGCGCATTGGTCTCGGCCGATTCGACCGAATCGCGCAGAACTCCGAACGTTATCATGATGATCGAGATCATCGCCGGGATCAGCAAAACTATTGAGACCGCCAGCGCGATGTGTGCCACGCTCCCCTCGCGGACCAGTGCGACGATCGGCGAGAGCAGCGCGAAAATCAGCTGACCGATGGCTATCACCGGACGCCCGGCGTTGCGCGCGGCAGTACCGACTCCAAAGCCGATCGCATTGGCGACCATCAGCGTCTGGACCTGCGGATCGACCCCATAGGAAATCGTCAGCGCGGCAATCAGCCCGAGCGTGAAGGCATAGCTCCACGCTCCGGTCTCATAAAGCAGTTCGAGCTGCCAGGTGGCGTGCTTGTGGGCGCGGCGCAGCAAATAGACGGCGGCGACGACTCGCATAACCGCGATCACCGTCAGTAGCAGGCTGGCCTGGGCAATCGCCGGGGCGCCTGAAATCAGCGCGGCGGCAACGCTGGTACCGATCCCGCACAGGGCACCGATCGCGAGGCTCGAGGGATGGGTATAGAGCGATGCAACCAGGGTCTCCCGAACCCGGTCGTTGAGCGCATTGGTGCCGAACAGCACCTGCAGCAATGAACGCAAACGATTAATGGTACTCACACTCCGCGCGCTGCGAAGATCGAGCATTAGGCGGATATGGTCACCGTCAGGTTAAGGCGGGGCCACCAATCGCGTCGGCACGAAGCAAATTTTCGTTTATGCGGCGCCAGGGCCACCACGCTGCTCGATCAAACTGGCCAGTTCGATCGCCAGTTTGCGGTCCAGCGTGCGGGTTACCGCCAACCACCAGCGATACCGTTCGCGGTCTCCGACGAAAAACGCGGTTTGGGCAGCGGCTTGCGCGTGCCGGGCGGCGCCAAGGCCGTGGCTGGCGAACAGGCGCAAGGCGGCGCGCAACAGCGCCTCGCCCTCGCCGTCGGAGAAGTCGTCATTGGCGGCGACCGGGACAGGGCGCGGCACCGCACTGGGGCGAACCAGGGCACGGCGGCCGGGAGCGCTGGCGGCGGCGGGTGACATTTTGATCATGGCGCACTCCGGTAAGAACCGAACCGCCATGCACAGCCGCAACCTAAGATTCGGTCGAACGACATGGTTCTGTTCGATTAACCAAGCGCTTGAGCGCGCTTTCAGAACGGACCGACACCCAGATCGACCCTTAGCCCTTCGGCTGGGCGATCCAGCGGCCGCTGTTGCGGTATTCGGGCCGAATTCCCGAGGCGTCGGGAAGGGTATCGCGGGCAGTCGGTGGCGGCGCGGCCATGACCGGGACCGGCGCGGCGGCGGAACCACCGGGAAGTCCGGCCGTCCGAACCGCATCGGCGCGCGCGCTGGCATAAGCTTCAGCCAGCACCAGCGGATCGTTCGCGGGGGTGAGTGGGGTCAAGGCCCGCGGGCGGGGCGCGGGGACCGGCTCGCCGCCGAAGTACCGGTCGTTGAAGGCGCTCGCCAGGCCGCCGACGCCCAGATTGCGGTAGAACCGATGCGCACCGATCGTACCGATGAAGCCGAGGCGACTGGCCCAGCCGGGGTTCACCGCGCTGGTGTGATAGTGGGTCGCCAGACCCGCGGGCGCATAGACCTGGCCTGCCAGCGCAGCCTCGGCCACATCGCGGGCGCGCACCCACCACATCCGCGCCGGACTGCGCGCAAGCGAGCCGTCGCAGGCGAAACTGAACTGACAGCCGGGCCGCTCCGAGCCCTGATAGACCACGCCGCAGACGCTGTTGGGCCACGAGGAGTGTGCAACCCGGTTGAGCACCACTTGGGCGACCGCGCGCTGCCCGGCGTCGGGCTCGGTCGCGGCCTCGTAATAGATTGCGGTGGTGAGGCACTGGAGCGCGCGTAGCCGATCCTGTGCGGTGCCCGCCAGGTAGGTCGGGCGCGCTACCGCGTCGCCCAGTGCCCAGTCGAGCGGGCGGGCGGCGGGTGACCCGACGCGATCCGGCCGGGTGGGTGCGGCAGCATCCACGACCCCGCTATCGGGGGCGAGATAATAGAATGCCGAGCCGGGGAAATTCTCGCCGGGGGTCTCGAACGGTTCAAGCGTCGTGCCAAGCGACCGCGCCTTCGCGGGTTCGATCAACGCGCCCTCCCAAACCAGCGGGCCGAACCCGGCGGCGGCCAATACGACGGCTGCAAGGCCGGCCGCGCGGAGCCGCTGCGGCCGCGCCAGCCGGGCGCGCAGGCTCGGTGCGCGGCGCGGCAGTGTGGTTCGGAACGGCGCTGACGGGTTCGTTGCGGACGCACGCGGGTCTGCCACGAAGGCAAGCTCCGGCAACGGGACCGGACGATAGGCGATTGTCAGCGGCATCGTTGCTGCCGTCTGCTCCCTGGCTTTGGCGCGCGCATCCGCGCATTTGTCCCCGTGCCGAAGCGGCACAGCCGGGCGTCCTAGCGTGAAAGGGTTAAGGGACGATCCGCTGCGCGCGCAAAGCAGGGCCGCTTGCGGAAAGAAGGCTCACTTGCAGCGAGCGACGGGCCGGTCTAAGCGCCCGCTCACGTCATGGGTGCCCGTTTGCGCGGGCCTAAGAGGGAAGCGGGTTAAATTCCCGCGCTGCCCCCGCAACTGTGACCGGGGAGT
>JBBSKI010000060.1:0-14221 GCA_038256425.1 Sphingomonadales bacterium | reverse complement strand
GGGTGTGCAAACCGAATGCCTTTTTCTCGTTGCCAACCGAGTGACAATGACAGGAACGTCAAACTTCAACAACAATTGCCCCCAAGGGTACGATGATTCGAAGCCAAAGGTTCGCCGCGTCAGGATCGTGGAATAAAACGATGTCGGCTTTGAACCAAATCCGTCGCGGTTTTGCAGGGTTCGGTCGGGATCGCCGGGGTGTCGCGACTATCGAGCTTGCCCTCGTCCTTCCGGTGCTTCTGCTCATGATGCTGGGCACCATCGATTATTCCCAGATAGTTGCGGCAAGGCTCGATCTTGAACAAGCGGCGCAACGCACCACCGATTACGCCCTTTCGGTTCCGCCGGTAGATCAGAACGGGGCGAACCTGCGCAGCGAAGCTATGGCCGCCTCGGGACTGCCGGAGCAGAACGTGACCGTAGATCTGTTTCTGGAGTGCAATGGCGTGCGTCAGACCAGCTTTACCGCGATCTGCCCGTCGCAGATAAAAGCGCGGTATGTCAGGATCGTGATTATCAACCAGGTTCAAACGGTGTTCGATTGGGGAACCCTTTCGGCAATTTTCGGCTCGCGGATTTTCCCGGCCCTCAATCAGGTTTCGGGCGATAGTATTGTGAGATACCTATGACCACGCAGAGCCTCCTGAAAGACACCCGCGGCGCTGCAGTGATCGAATTCGCGTTCGCTCTGCCCACCATTGCGATTGTTATGGTCGGGATCTTGCAGATGGGTATGGCCCTGCACGCTTCGGGGGGGATGCGGCATGCACTCGGCGAGGGGATCCGATACGCAAGAATCAAACCAAATGCGACCGATGCCCAAGTTGAAGGACACGCTCGCGCAGCTCTGCTGGGAATTGATGGGGATGGCATCAGGGCACTGACGTTTGACCGAGGCACCACGTCCGGCGGACAAAGTTTTGGCCGAATCTCAATGCGCTATGAAATCGCCATGGTTATCCCCTTTGTCCCTCTGCCGCCGTTCGAGCTGGAGCAGACGAAGACGACCTATTTGCCTTACTAGGGCCAGGGTCCTCGCTGACCGATTGATGCCAGCGCAATAGCCTTCTCCGACTATATCACTATCCCGCCACGCGCTGCGCCAAAGGCACGGCGCGTGTGACGCTGGGGTCGGACCGCCAGCGTCTTCTCGCGGGGGTATCTCAGCGGCTTGTTGCGGGCATGCGGCAGCTGTGCCGGGTGCGCTCGACCGGGCGTTTTCGGAAGTTGGCGGGGGCGGCGCAGGCGGCAGCCCGTCGCTGTCGCTCCAACTGCTGCTGGTCATGGGCCTGCTCACGCGTCGTTCCCGGCGTGCCGCTCTCCTCGGCGCTGACCCTGCTGTACGGCGCGGCGCGGCGCGAGGTGCTCGACAGCGTGGTGCGGTTCGATCCGGTTGCGCTGGCCACGCTGCGCGCCGATTTCAGCGCGATCCGCCAGGCCCTGCGCCCATCGGGGCCCGTGCCGGGAGTGAACGCCGACGGGTGAGCCACCGTTCGCAAAAACCCGGATATCGGTTAGAACGTCGCGGAATCAGGGAGAGTGCCCGTGGCCCGCCGCTTCGTCGATCTGTCGATCTATCTTGAAAACGACGTTATCACCGACCCGCCGTTCATGCGGCCCAAGATCGTCTACCAGTCGCACCGCGACACGGTCGGCGCGGCGGGGCACTATTTTCCCGGCATCACGGCCGAGCAGTTCCCCGGCGGCGAGGGGTTCGCGGCATCCGAGCTGGTCACCCTCTCCACGCACAACGGCACGCATCTGGATGCGCCGTGGCATTTCGACCAGACGATGGATGGGCTGACAGGAGGCGCACCGGCGATGACCATCGACGAGGTACCGCTCGACTGGTGCTTCCGCCCCGGGGTGAAACTCGATTTCTCCGCGCTGCCCGATGGCCACGTGGTCACGGCGGCCGAGGTCGAGGCCGAGCTGGCGCGGATCGGGCATGATCTCCAGCCGCTCGACATCGTGCTGGTCAACACCGCCGCCGGCAAGGCCGTGGGAAATCCCGACTTCGTCGATATCGGCTGCGGCATGGGGTATGAGGCGACGATGTACCTGACCTCGCGCGGCATCCGCGTGACCGGAACCGACGCCTGGAGCTGGGACGCGCCGTTCGTCCACACCGCGCGGCGGGTTGCCGAAACAGGCGATACCTCGCTGGTGTGGGAAGGCCACAAGGCCGGACGCGACATTGGTTACTGCCACCTCGAAAAGTTGCACAACCTCGAGGTCCTGCCCCCCAACGGCTTCACCGTGAGCTGCTTTCCGCACAAGGTGAAAGGCGGCTCGGCGGGGTGGACCCGCGCGGTGGCGATCTTCGAGGATTGATCAATAGGTTGCGCGGCCTGATAGTGGCGCGGTGACCGCACCGATCGTAGAGTCCTCGCCCGCCACCGATCCCGCCTCGGCGGTGCTGCCCGCGCGGCCCGAGCCGATCCGGCTGGGCCGCGGCGACACTGCGGTGATCGTGATCGACATGCAGAATGCCTATGCTTCGCCCGGCGGCTATGTCGATCGCGCCGGGTTCGACGTCGCCCCGGCGGCGGCCTGTATCGGACAGATCGCCCGCGTGTTGGAAACCGCGCGGGGTGCGGGACTTCCGGTGATCTATCTCCAGAACGGCTGGGACGCCGACTATGTCGAGGCTGGCACCCCCGCCTCGCCCAACTGGCACAAATCGAATGCGCTGCGGACCATGCGCGCCAAGCCGGAACTGGCCGGGCAGTTGCTCGCGCGGGGCGGGTGGGATTACGAACTGGTCGAGGCCCTCGCCCCCCAGCCCGGCGACATTCGCCTGCACAAGACGCGCTATTCGGCGTTCTTCAATTCGCAGCTCGACAGCGTGCTGCGCGCGCGGGGCATCCGCACGCTGGTGTTCGTCGGGATCGCCAGCAATGTCTGCGTCGAATCGACGCTGCGCGACGGCTTCCACCTCGAATACTTTGGAATCATGCTGGAAGACGCGACGCATCACCTCGGCCCCGATTTCGTGCGCGAGGCGACCATCTACAACGTCGAGAAATTCTTCGGCTGGGTCAGCACCGTCGCCGAATTCTGCACCGCAGTCGGACAGATGCCGCAAGGAGACGCCTGATGCCGTTCGAACCGATCAACCCGCCGCAATTCCCCACCCCGATCGCGCCCTATTCGGCGGGAGCCAAAGTGAGCACGGCGGCAGGCAACACGGTTTACGTTTCGGGCGTGCTGGCGCTGGGCGAGGGCGGCGCGGTGCTCCATGTCGGCGATGCGGCGGCGCAGACCCGGCATGTGCTCGACGTCATCAGGATCACACTGGAGGCAGCGGGTGCAACCATGGCCGACGTGGCGATGAACCACATCTTCCTGAAGGACCTGGCCGATTACGCCGCTTTCAACGCGGTCTATGCCGAGTACTTTCCCGGCGCCAAGCCGGCGCGCTATTGCATCAGGTGCGATCTGGTGAAGCCCGATTGCCTGGTCGAGATCGCCTCGGTCGCACACGTATGACGTCGCTGCCCGCGAGGGGGCGTGAAGCGGCGGGGCTCTACTACGAGGTTCACGGGCCAGCCGACGCACCGCCGCTGATCCTGTCCTCCGGCCTGGGCGGATCGGCGGATTACTGGCAGCCCAACCTGCGCGCCTTTGCCGCGCATTTCCGCACGATCGTCTACGATCATCGCGGCACCGGGCGCAGCGACCGGGCGCTGCCCGATGGGCTGACCGTCGCGCATCTCGCCGCCGACATCGTCGCGTTGATGGACGCGCTGGACCTGCCCAAGGCGCATATCGTCGGCCATGCTGCCGGAGGAGTGGCAGGGCTCTCGCTCGCGCTCACCGCGCCGCAGCGGCTGGCCAAGCTGGTGGTGGTGAACGGCTGGACCAAGCCCGATCCGCATTTCCTGCGCTGCTTCGCAACGCGTCTCGCCCTGCTGAGCGACAGTGGCCCCGAAGCCTATCTGCGCGCCCAGCCGATCTTCCTTTATCCCGCCAGCTGGATCAGCGAGCATCATGCGGCGCTGGAAGCAGAATTGCCGCACCAGCTCGCCGCCTTTCCAGGACGCGAGACGATGGAAAAACGCATTGCCGCACTTGCCGCATTCGATATTTCGAACTGGCTGCGCGACCTGCCACCGGGTCTGCTGGCGCTCGCTGCGAAGGACGACATGCTGGTCCCCCACACCGCATCCGAAGCGTTCGAGGCGGTCCCCGGCGCGGCGCTCGCGTGGATGGGCTGGGGCGGCCACGCCTGCAACGTGACCGACCCCGGCACCTTCAACCTGCTCGTGCTGGATTTTCTCAGGGGTAACTGACTCTAGCAACTGCACGGGGGAGCGATTCAGTGTTGCCCCCCGTCGCACCGCACCAGCGCGCCGGTAACATTGACCGAGGCGGGGCTGGCGAGGAACAATGCGGTGGTTACGATGTCGTGCGGATCGCCGGCGTGGCCGCGCGGCAGATCCCACGGCCCGCGTCCCTCATCCGGCCAGGCCTTGGCGATGTCGGTACGGAACGGGCCGGGCGAAATCGTGTTGACCCGCACCGATGGTCCGTATTCGTGAGCCAGGCTGCGCGACATCGCGTTGAGAGCCGCTTTCGACGAACCATAAGGCACCACCTGGGGGAGCGGCCGAAGCGCGCCGCTGGACGATACGTTGATGATCGAGCCACCCTCGCCCTGAGCCATCCGGTGCGCGATCTGGCTGGCAAGGCGGAATGGGCCCTTGAAGTTGAGATTGACCACCGAATCGAACAGCGCCTCGTTCACCTCGTGGCTGGGCATCCGCGGACCCATCCCGGCGTTGTTGATCAGCACATCGATGCGCCCAAACGCCGCATAAGCCTCGTCGATCAATCGGTCGCATTCGGCCCAGCGCCCGGCGTGCATCGCCACCGCCAGCGCACGGCGGCCGAGCGCCCGGACTTCGTCGGCGACCGCCTCGCAAGCCTCCAGCTTGCGGCTGGCGATCACCACGTCCGCGCCACGCGCCGCAAAGGCCTTGACCATCTCGTAGCCCAGCCCGCGGCTGCCGCCGGTCACCAGCACCACTTTGTCGGTGAAATCGAACAGGGGATCCATCATGGTTGGTCGAGCATCCTTTGGCGGGTCAGCGGTTCACGTCGACCACGACGCGCCCGCGCACCTTGCCGTCGAGCAGGTCGGCGGCGACCGCCACCGCCTCGCCCAGCGCAATCTCGCGCGCGATCGTCTCAAGCTTGGCCGGATCGAGATCGCGCGCCAGCCGCTCCCACGCCGCGAGCCGGGCCACCTTGGGCGCCATAACGCTGTCCACCCCGAACAGCCGCACCCCGCGCAGGATGAACGGCATCACGGTCGCGGGAAAATCCAGTCCCTGCGCCAGCCCGCAAGCTGCCACCGCGCCGCCATAGCGGGTGGTTGCACAAGCGTTGGCGAGGGTGTGGCTGCCGACCGAATCGACCACCCCGGCCCAGCGCTCCGTGCCCATCGCGCGGCCCGGCGCGGATAGTTCGGCCCGGTCGATGATCGTGTCCGCGCCAAGCTGCGTCAGGTAGTCGGCCTCGTCGGCCTTGCCGGTCGATCCTGCGACGGTGAAGCCCAGTGCCTTGAGCAAGGCGACGGAAACCGAGCCGACGCCGCCAGTGGCGCCGGTGACCAGCACTTCGCCTTGGTCGGGCGTCACGCCGGCCTTGACCAGCGCCTCGACACACAGCGCGGCGGTGTAGCCGGCCGTGCCGATTGCCATCGCCTGGCGCGGCGTAAACGCGGCGGGCAGCGGGACCAGCCAGTCGCCCTTGAGGCGCGCGACCTGCGCCAGTCCGCCCCAATGCGTTTCGCCGACCCCCCAGCCGTTGAGCACCACCTTGTCGCCCGCTTTCCAGTCGGCATGGCTGGATTCGCGTACCGTGCCGGACAAGTCGATTCCCGGCACCATCGGGAACTTGCGGATCACCGGCGCACGCCCGGTGATCGCCAGCCCATCCTTGTAGTTGAGCGTCGAGTAGGCGACGTCGATCGTCACGTCGCCTTCGGGCAACTGGCCTTCGTCGAGCTGGCTCTGCGTTGCGGTCTGGCCCGCTTCGGTCATGTCGATCAGGAGTGCGTTGAACATTGGGTTTCCTTGGACCGGGGCTTATCCACGAACAGATTGTCGCAGCCAGGGTATTTGCCGAATTTCATCCGTTCGACAATATCCCTAAGGAAAGCCCATCGATGTCGACGGCCACGGGGGGCGTCGTATCGGGGGCCGGCCGCACGATAGCTGGATGACTTTGGAGGTGTGTCGGCATGACCACAGGACGCGCGGACATCGACGCAATGCTCGGGCTCTCCCGCCGTTCGCGGCTCTGGGCCTGACAGACCGCTCACCGGGACGGAGCCCTCCACTTGACCAGGCTAAAGATAAATCGTGTTGCCCTATATCTCTTGCTCGTCGCAAGCGGCGGCAGCAACCTAGGCGAAACCACGTGGCGGTAATCGGCACTGGCCGCGTTCTACCCGGCAATGGAAGCAGAAGGACTTTCCGTGGCATGACCACCCTCACTCACCTGCAACGGCTGGAAGCCGAGGCGATCCACATCATGCGCGAGGTGGTGGCCGAGGCGGACAAGCCGGTAATGATGTATTCGGTCGGCAAGGACAGTGCGGTCATGCTGCATCTGGCGAAGAAGGCTTTCTACCCCTCGCCCCCGCCGTTCCCGCTGCTTCACGTCGACACCACCTGGAAGTTTCGCGAGATGTACAAGCTGCGCGAAAAGGCGGCGAGCGACGCCGGGATGGAACTGCTGGTTTACCAGAACCCCGAAGCGGCCGAGCGCGGGATCAACCCGTTCGATCACGGCCCGCTGCACACCGACATGTGGAAGACCGAGGGGCTCAAGCAGGCGCTCAACAAGTTCGGCTTCGACGCAGCGTTCGGCGGCGCGCGACGCGACGAGGAGAAGAGCCGCGCCAAGGAACGGATCTTCAGCTTCCGCACCGCCAGCCACGGCTGGGACCCCAAAAACCAGCGCCCTGAGCTGTGGAACCTCTACAACGCCCGCAAAAACAGGGGCGAGAGCATCCGGGTGTTCCCGATCTCGAACTGGACCGAGCTGGACGTGTGGCAATACATCCATCTCAACGACGTGCCGATCGTTCCCCTGTATTTTTCGGCGATGCGCCCAACGTACGAGTGGGAAGGCGGGCTGTTCATGGCCGATGACATTCCGCGGCTGGAGCGCGTGCTGGGCTATCGTCCGGAAATCGTGGAGCGCTCCATCCGCTTCCGCACGTTGGGATGTTTCCCGCTGACTGGCGCAGTGGAGAGCACCGCATCGAACTTGACCGAAGTGATCCAGGAGACCCTGCTCACCACGACCAGCGAGCGACAAGGGAGGGTGATCGACAAGGATGCGGGCGGCGCCGGCATGGAGAAGAAGAAGCAGGAAGGGTACTTCTGATGACCGAGGGCCAGGACGCCATATACGTCACCGACACCCTCATCGCCGAGGATATCGACACCTATCTCAAAACCCACCAGCACAAGACCATGCTGCGGTTCATCACCTGCGGTTCGGTCGATGATGGCAAGTCCACCCTGATCGGGCGGCTGCTTTACGACAGCAAGATGATCTTCGAGGATCAGCTCGCCGCGCTGGAGACCGACAGCAGACGCGTCGGCACGCAGGGGCAGGAGATTGACTTCGCGCTGCTGGTCGACGGCCTCGCCGCCGAGCGCGAGCAGGGCATCACCATCGATGTCGCCTATCGCTTCTTCAACACCGACAAGAGGAAGTTCATCGTCGCCGACTGCCCCGGCCACGAACAATACACCCGCAACATGGTGACCGGCGCGAGCACCGCCGACCTTGCGGTGATCCTGATCGACGCGCGCAAGGGCGTGCTGGTCCAGACCCGGCGGCACAGCTACCTGTGCCACCTGCTGGGCATCCGCAACCTGGTGCTGGCGGTCAACAAGATGGACCTGATCGGCTACGATCAGGCGCGCTATGACGCGATCGTCGCCGACTATACCGAGTTCGCCAAAAGCATCGGGATCGAGAGCTTCACCGCGATGCCGATTTCGGGTTTTAAGGGCGACAACATCACACAGGCCAGCGCCAACACCCCGTGGTACACCGGGCCGGACCTGGTCGCGCATCTCGAGAGCGTAGAGGTCAATTCGGCGGCCGATGCGCAGCGGCCGTTCCGGATGCCGGTGCAATGGGTCAACCGCCCCAACCTCGACTTCCGGGGCTTTTCCGGGCTGATTGCGAGCGGCAGCGTCAAGCCGGGCGATGCGATCCGGGTGCTGCCCTCGGGCAAGACCAGCACCATTTCGCGGGTCGTCACGCTCGACGGCGATCTTGAGAGTGCCGCCGCCGGGCAATCGGTGACGGTGTGCTTTGCCGACGAGATCGATTGCTCGCGCGGCGACGTGATCGCGGCGGCCGATACCCCACCCGAGGCCGCCGACCAGTTCGAGGCCACCGTGGTCTGGCTGGCCGACGACGCACTGGTCGCGGGCCGCGCCTATTGGCTCAAGCTGGCGACCCAGACCGTCTCGGCGACGATCCAGGCGCCCAAATACGTCGTGAATGTGAACACGATGGAGCATCTGGCGGCCAAGACGCTCGAACTTAACGCCATTGGCGTGGCCGAACTGGCGACCGACAAACCGATCGTGTTCGAGGCCTATGCCGACAACCGCACCCTGGGCGGGTTCATCCTGGTCGACAAGCTCACCAATGCGACGGTTGCGGCGGGAATGCTGCACTTCAGCCTGCGCCGCGCCCAGAACGTCCACTGGCAGGCCACCGACATCGGCCGCGCGCAGCACGCCGCGCTCAAGAACCAGACGCCGCGCGTGCTGTGGTTCACCGGGCTGTCCGGCTCCGGCAAGTCGACGATTGCCAACGAGGTCGAAAAAGCGCTGAACCTGATGAACCGCCACACCTTCCTCCTCGATGGCGACAATGTCCGCCACGGGCTCAACAAGGATCTGGGGTTCACCGAGGCCGACCGGATCGAGAATATCCGCCGGGTCGGCGAGGTCGCCAAGCTGATGACCGATGCCGGCCTGATCGTGCTGACCGCGTTTATCAGCCCGTTCCGCGCCGAGCGCGACATGGTCCGTAGCATGTTGCAAGCCGATGGGCGGGAGGGCGAGTTCATCGAGATTTTCGTCGATACCCCGCTGGAAGTCGCCGAAGCCCGCGATGTGAAGGGCCTCTACAAAAAGGCGCGGGCCGGACAGCTCAAGAACTTCACCGGGATCGACAGCCCCTACGAGGCCCCTCACAATCCGGAAATCCGCGTCAACACGGTCGAGATGAGCCCCGCCGAAGCCGCCGAGCATATCGTCCGCGCGATCATGCCGCTCAAATGAGCATGAACGACGCCGAGCTCGCCGCCCAACTTGCCGAAATCGCCGGACGGCTCCTGCTCGAAGTGCGCAACTGCGGGCTGATCGCGGGCAAGGCGCTGGGCAAGGCGGGAGACCAGACCGCCAACCAGTTCCTGATCCACGCGATCCGCGATCAGCGGCCCGACGACGGGCTGCTTTCCGAGGAGGAGAAGGACAACTTCGACCGGCTGGCCCAGTCGCGGGTGTGGATCGTCGATCCCGTGGACGGGACGCGCGAATACGGCGAGGGCCGCATGGACTGGGCGGTCCATGTTGCGCTGGCGATCGACGGCAAGGCGGCGGTCGGCGCGGTTGCGTTGCCGGGGCTCGGCGTGGTGCTGCGGAGCGATCGGCCGCTTGCCCTGCCCGCCGCAGCCGCGATCCCGCGCATGGTGGTCAGCCGCACTCGCCCCGCCAGCGAAGCACTGGCAGTGGCCCAGGCAATCGGGGCCGAACTGCTCCCGATGGGCAGCGCCGGGGCCAAGGCCATGGCGGTGGTGCGCGGCGAAGCGGAAATCTACCTTCACACCGGCGGCCAGTACGAATGGGACAATTGCGCGCCCGCCGCGGTGGCCGAAGCTGCCGGGCTCCACGTCAGCCGCGCCGATGGCAGCCCGCTGCTTTACAATCAGCCCGACACCTATCTGCCCGACCTGCTGATCTGCCGCCCCGAATGGGCCGAGCGGGTGCTTGGGCTGGTGCGTGGGTTAAGTGCGGAAGGACAAGCTGCATAAGCCTCGACGCCGCACGGCAGGCACAAACGCACATTTCCGCGACTATTGCGGACGCGACGACATTCCCCAGCCGGGGTAAGCTAGAACCCCGCCGATAGCGTCAGGGCAGGGCCCGATGCGGGAGCGGCATTTCCCGCCACCCGGAACCGCCAATCGAGCGCGAGCCGCGACGGGGCTTCGCCGATCCGCAGCCGCAGGGTGGCGCGCGGGCCGAGGTCGATGCGGCTGGCACCCTCCTGACCGCCCGCCCAGACGCCCGCCCCAAGCCGCAATTCCGCAGGTCCGCGCGCGGCCAGTTTGCGGTCGGCGGTAAGCTGTGCGTCGAAAAACGGTGTTGCGTCCGTGCCGCCGACATAGCCGCCCTGGGCATAGACCTCCGCCTCCGCCCCCAGCGGCAGCGCCAGCAGGGGCAGTTCGGTGACCAGCGATGCGGCGGGCCGCAGCCGGGTATCGCCCGCTACGCGCTGGACCCGGCCCTCGCCATAAAGCCGCAGCGGGACACCTCCCAGCGGGCGCAGCGACAGCCCCGCCGCCGCCTCGCTCTCCCTGCTCCCGACCAGCGCGCGGGTCAGGCGCAGATTCGCTTGCGGACGCAGCGGGCTGGCTGGAACCAGCCTATAGCGCAGCACCGCGCCCGCCTGGCTTGCGCCATAGCGCGCGAAGGACGGTGCGGTGGTCAGCCCATCCGACCCCCTTCGCAGCAGCACCCAGCCATCGCCCGACCAGCGCGACGGCGCAGCCGGGTCGGGGCGCGGCGCGGGCAGGGCATCGGGCCAGCCGCGTGCCGCCGCCAGCAGCGGAGGCAGCGGCAACTGGCCGAGCGCCGCCATCATCATCAACTGGTGCCCCGCCGCTATACGGGGCTGAATCATCGGTTCGCGGGGTTGGGAGGGTGAAAAAACAGCGCCGACATCATCGCCTGCAACCGCTCGTCCCGAGCCTTTCGAAGGACCGCTTTGCTCATCGATCCGGGGCACCTGGTCCAGGATCAAGGAGCGGCGCTGTGACTTGCTCGGCCCGAGCGGTGCCAAACCCACAGGTCTGTTATTGCCAGTTTCCAAAGCGGCTGACCGCACCGGGGCAAATGCGCTTGCTGGCTCTCGATAGGGTGCCGCCGCCAGCTTTATCTCGACCGCCAGCGTCGGCTCCCACAGCACGATCCGCAGCGCGACCCAGCCGGCCAGCACTCCGCCCAGCACTGCCAACGGCTGGCCCCGCCGTCGACCCCGTGGCTGCCGAACCGCGCTGCTCATTGCGCCACCTCGACGGCCCGCAGCGGCATCGCCAGTTCGCTCGCGTGGAGCGAGTGCGGGGTCTTTTCCCACCGGACCCGCCCCCCGGACAGGCTGCGCAGGTAAGCAGTGAGCGCGCGCCGCCCGGCCATGATCGCAATGACGTTGGCAAAAGGGATCCGCGGCAGTGCGCGCAGCCCTTCGACCCAGCCATAGGTATGGGCGGTAAAGCCGAAGCGCACCCCGGCGCGCCACACGAAACTGAAAAGATTGAGCCACAGCAGCAGACGCAGGAACCGGCTGGTTCCGCCATTGGCCGCGATCAGCAGGCCCAGTTCGTAATCCTCGGTCAGGCATTCTGCCTCGAACGGAGCGGCGTCGAGCGGGGCCGGGCCCGCCCCGCGTCCGCGCGTCGCCGCGATCCGCGCGAGCGCCTCGCGGGAAAAGCCGCAACCGACCCCGGCAGCGGGAATACCAACCCCCAGCCAATCGCGCACCACCATCGTCTTGCCATGCGCCTCGGCAAATTCGTCGCCATAATGCCCTGTTATGCAGCGATGAAAATTCGTTAGGGATTTGAGATACTTGCGACAAAAGTTTTCCCGACACGGATTAGTTTTCCCGTTCTCGTTTCGTCTTCGTTCCCCACCGCTCGATTGCGGCTCGCGCTAAGAGAGGCTGGTTGCGGCCCTTCGCATAGTGTTCGAGCATCCGCAGCGAGCGGTGTCCAGTGATGGCAGCGACCTGGGCTGTCTCACAGCCAGCTTCGAACAAGGCGTTTGTCGCGTTCTTGCGCAGGCCGTGTACGGTACCCGAAAACCCGCGTTCCCTTGTGAATGCCTGACACCACTTGAGCATGGTTCCGTCTTGTAGCCGGTCGCCGCGGCGATTGCTCAGGATGAACAGGTGAGAGTCGGATCGCGGAGCTTCATCCAACATTCGCCGCAGGTCCGGGTGCATCGGGATTTTCAGGCGCTCGCCTGTTTTTTGTTGGCGAACCGCGATTAGGTCACCGTCTAAAGCGCCCCAAGTCATGGCGCAAACGTCTCCGGGCCGCTGGCCAGTGTAGAGCGCAAGAGTGACCGCGCGCCGCAGCAAGACGTCCTCCGCGCCCAGAGCGGCTGTCAACACGTGATCGGGCCAAGGCTGCCGCTCCTTATCCTCATCACGCTCGAAGGGTTCCAAGCCCGTCGTCCAGTCGGTCAGGTGGGCGTGGCGCTTGCGGGCGTATGTGTAGAGAACGCGAAGCATGGTGAGCATCGCGTTCGCCGCGCCCGGCGTGGCTTCGTTGGGGTCCAAGACGTGAACCTGGATGTCTTCCGGAGTAATTTCGATGAGCGGAGCCGCGTGGTATCGGGCCAGCAGACGGTTCAGGTAACGCTCGTACGTTTCCCGAGTGTTGGCCGCCCTATCGAGGAATTTTTTGCTCTTGCGGTACGACGCAACAAGGCCGCCGAAGGTGCCTTCGCGATGGCGCATTTCCGTTGCCGCCCCGACCCTTTCCAGGTGGGCGATTTTGCGAACGAACTCGTCGGGAGCGCCGATTGGATCAGGCAACCGGGTCCAAGGAGTCGCCTTCGTCCAGTAGTAGTAGAACCGGCCCTTGGCCATCTTCCGCCGGACGCCAGGCCACTTGACCTTAGACATGGTCGACCGCCCCGGCCTTCCAGTCGGCGCTCGTGCTTTTATCGTTGTCGGCCCCTCGGACGGTCACCACAGCGCGCCCCAGGTCGAACTCGATTACTGGCTTGATGCCATGCTTGCAGAGCGCAGCGACCGCCCGATCAAAATCGGCTTGAACCAGCGAGGCGGCGCGTGCAGCCATTAGTCGAGGCGTTGCGCGGTGATGATGTTTGCAGAGGTCATTTGGTCCCTCCATCGCTCTTGTGGGAGGCGAAGCTAGGGCGCTTGGCCAGGTGACTGCTGAGTTTAAGTCCGAGCACCTTCAGGTCTATAACGGTCACGACCGAGCCGAAGCTCGATAGCCGCTCAGACAATGTTTCCTCGGGTTGCGGTTCGGAGGCCTGACCCGTGAGCAAGACGTATCGTGGGCCACACTTGCTCGATGGTGACTTCACCCATGCTTTGTAAGAGGCATCATCGACCCATGAACTCGGTTCCATCAGCGCGAACGTCTTGACGGCGCGGGCATACTCTTCAGCGATGCTCATGATACGCTTCGGCCCAAATCCATGAGCAACTAGTTCACTTTGTAAATACAATTGAGCAACGTGCTCAAGGCGAAGCCTTCGACCTTCACCCGCGGGAGCCAGCTTGCGCCTTCGCAGGTCGCGCAAGTTAACCGGACTTAAACTTGCCAATTGCTCAAGTTCCGCGGGTGCCCACGACTCGTGATTGAAAAACTGAAAAGGTGCAGGAGCCATAAGCGTGGGTTCTATCACGGTCGCGACGCATGTCAAATCCCACGGTCGACCTAGGCCAACATCAGACAAGGCGGGCACGGTCGACTATTCTTGCGGGCGTGCTCGATCCGCCATGGCTGTCTTGACCAGCTCCATGATAGCCGTTTCCTTGCCGATCAGCCCAGTTCGCCCGTGTTTCGCACCGAATGCGAGCAGAGCGTCCTCCAGCTTACCCCGCTCCCCCTCGGTCAAGTGAAAGACAGCGGCTCGCGTCGGACGAGGATCACCGCCGTGAAGTGCCTCTGCGAGTGCCCTTACTCTACTTATGGCTGCGAGCTCCTGCCCGCACTGTCCTCGGTTTGCTTCGGACCGAACCACATCATAGCCGCCCCAACGCGGGAAACCCCAGTTATTGGATCGACGTGGTGCAGGCACTAGTTCTTCAGTTTTTCGATCCGGAAATTTTCAACAACGGCTGGAGCGCGGTGCGATAAGCGGAGGCAAGCTCCGGCTTGGCATTGGCGAGCCGCGCCCAATAGCGC
>JBBSKI010000059.1:0-14907 GCA_038256425.1 Sphingomonadales bacterium | reverse complement strand
GCGTGCGGTCTATCCCAGCGGTTGCAAGGTGTGGGCGGAACTGTCGCCGACCAGATCGGTCTGGAGATACTCGCGCTCGGTAAAGTGCCAACTCTCACCATCGCGAGCGAAAGCATCGCGATAGCGGCCCGATGCGACGATCTGGAGCGGGAAGCCCGGCGCGGCCTGGATCACGGTCCATTGCGATTGGCAGGTGGCGCTTGCCCCGTCCTCGGCCACGGCGATGATCGGTTGGTGGTGATATGGCGGGTCAGCGGCTTGCTCTCATAGGTCTTCACCCACATCGACCACATCGCCAGGATCGCCTCGCGGCCCTCGATCCGGTGCCCCTGGGCGATCAGCGCGCCTTGGTCGAACAACGCCGCAGCGCCCGCGAAATCGCCGTCGTCGAAGCGCATCGCGTAAGTGTAGAGCAAGTTGGGAATGGCGATGGCCGGGTGGTCGTTCATCACAACCGCTCGACGATCGTCACGTTGGCCTGGCCGCCCCCCTCGCACATCGTCTGCAGGCCATAGCGACCGCCGGTGCGCTCGAGCGCGCCCAGCAGGGTCGTCATCAGTCGCGCCCCGCTGGCGCCGAGCGGGTGGCCGAGCGCGATCGCCCCGCCGTGGACGTTGACCCGGTCGTGCGGGATGCCCAGTTCCTGCATCCACGCCATCGGCACACTGGCAAAGGCCTCGTTGCATTCGAACAGGTCGATATCGGCGACGGTCATCCCCGCCTTCTTCAGCGCGTGCTGGGTCGCCGGGATCGGCGCGGTGAGCATCCACACCGGATCGTCGGCGCGAACCGAGATGTGGTGGATGCGGGCGCGCGGCTTGAGGTTGTGCTCTCGAACTGCGCGTTCGCTCGCCACCAGCAGCGCCGCGGCGCCATCGCAGTTCTGGCTGGCGACCCCTGCGGTGATCGTCCCGCCTTGCTCCACCGGTCGAAGGCCGGCGAGGCCCTCGAGCGTGGTTCCGGGGCGGATCGTCTCGTCGCGGTCGATCCCTTCGAGCGGCGCGATCTCGTTCGCGAACCAGCCTGCATCGGTCGCGGCCTGGGCGCGCTGGTGCGAAGCGAGTGCGAACGCCTCCATCGCCTCACGCGACAGGCCCCACTTGTCGGCGATCATCTGCGCCGAGTTTATCTGGTTGAGGATGCCGTCGCCGTAACGCGCGACCCACCCGGTCGAGCCGTTGAACGGGTTGTCGAACCCATAGGGCTGTCCCGCGACCATCGCCGCAGAGATCGGAATCGCGTTCATCGCCTGCGATCCGCCCGCGACCACCAGGTCCTGTGTCCCGCTCATCACGCCCTGCGCGGCGAAGTGGAGCGCCTGCTGGCTGGAGCCGCACTGGCGATCGATGGTGGTGCCGGGCACGTGCTGCGGCAGCCCTGCTACCAGCCAGACCGTCCGGCCGATGTCGCCCGCCTGCGGGCCGATTGTGTCGCAGCAACCCCACACCACGTCGTCGACCGCGCCCGGATCGATCCCCGTGCGCGCCATCAGCGCCTTGATCGGGTGCGCACCGAGATCGGCCGGGTGGAGCCCCGCGAGACTGCCCTTCTTGCGCCCGATGGGGGTTCGCACCGCGTCGATGATATAGGCTTCAGGCATCTGGTCTCTCAGGCAAAAGTGTGTTCGGGACCGATCGGCAAGGTTCCGCCCAGCACGGCTTCATCGATCCGGCGTAAATGAAAGCTGCGGTCGCCCCACGCACCGGCGAGCGCCCAGGCGCGCTTCATCCAGAAGTGAAGATCGACCTCGTAGGTATAGCCCATCGCGCCATGGACCTGGATCGCGGTTTCGGCAGTCAGGATCGCGGCATCGGTCGCGGCCAGCTTGGCGTGGCTGACGTGGACCGGCGCGCTGGCAAGATCGTCCTCGAGCGCCTGCGCCGCGCGCCAGACCACCGGCTTGGCAAACTCGATCGCCACCGCGCAGTTTGCAAGCTGGTGCTTGACCGCCTGGAACGCGCCGATCGGCTGGCCGAACTGCTGGCGGAGCTTGGCATAGTCGGTCGCCTGCGCAAGCATCGCATCGGCCAGCCCGACCAGCTGCGCCGCGCTCATCAACGCGCCGAGATCGAGCAGATAGGGGTCGGCGCTGCACCGGGCGGGCGGCGCGGCGAGGTTGCGCAGCGGATCGACGCTGGCCAACGGCTTCCTTTCGCCATCGGCGACCCACGGGTTGATGACGTGATCGAGCGCGACGGTTTTTTCGCCCATCGCGATGGCGGCAAGATCGCCGGTCTCGCCCCGCGCCACCAACCACGGCACCGCCACGAAGGCGCTATCGACCAGCGGTTCGGCCAGACAGGCGCGGCCGCATTCGGCGGCGATCAGCGCGGCTTCGACAAGGCCAAGGCCCAGCCCGCCATGCTCCTCGGGCACCAGCAGCGCGGTCAGGCCCATCTCGACCAGCCCCTGCCAGATCGCTGGATCGCGGTTGGGCCCGGCATCGAGCCGGCGCAGCACCTCTGGGCCGTGGGTGCCGGCCAGAAAGTCGCGCACGCTATCGGTTAGCGTCGCCTGGTCGTCGGAGAAGCGGAAATCCATCAGCCCGCTCCCGCCCGGGGAAGCCCGAGCAGGCGCTCGGCGACGATGTTGCGCTGGACCTCGTTCGATCCGGCGTAGATCGGCCCCGACAGCGAGAAGATATAACCCTCGAGCCACGGGTTGATTGCGCCATTGGCGAAGCGCTTGAGCTCCGCGTGCGCGCCCAGAAGCTGCATCGCGGTGCGGTGCATCGCGCGGTCGAGTTCGGACCAGAAGATCTTGTTGAGGCTTGCCTCGGCGCCGATCCTGCCGCCCGCCATGATCCTCGAGGCGACCGCATAGGTGTTATAGGCATAGGCCTGCGCCGCGCCCCATGCCTGGACCACCGCCTCGCGCGCGCCGGGCGAAGCCTCGGCCTCGTGCGCGCGCCACAGCTCGACCAGGCGCTTCGCCGTCGCCTGAAACCGTCCGGGCGAGCGCAGCATCAGCCCGCGCTCGAACCCCGCCGTGGCCATCGCCACGTTCCAGCCCTCGCCCTCGCCCGCCAGCCGGTTTTCCACGGGCACGCGGACCTCGTCGAAGAACAGTTCGGCAAAACCGGTCTCGCCGTGGAGCTGACGGATCGGACGGCGGGTGATGCCGGGGCTGTTCAGGTCGAACAGGATGAAGGTCAGCCCCTTGTGGCGCTTGGCTTGCGGATCGGTGCGGAAGATGCCGAAGCCCCAGTCGGCAAAGGCCGCGCGGCTGCTCCAGGTCTTCTGCCCGGTGATGACGTAATGGTCGCCGTCCCTCACGGCTTTTGAGGATATCGCCGCCATGTCGCTGCCCGCGCCGGGCTCGGACCAGGCCTGCGCCCAGATGACCTCGCCGCGCGCCATCGGCGGCAGGAAACGGGCCTTCTGCTCAGGCGTGCCGAACTCCATGATCGTCGGGCCGAGCAGGAAGATGCCGTTCTGGTTGGCGCGGTTGGGGCCGCCGGCGCGGAAATATTCTTCCTCGAAGATCAGCCACTCGATCAGGTCGAGCCCGCGCCCGCCGAATTGCTCGGGCCAGGTGACCATGCCCCAGTTGCCGCTCGCCAGCGTGCGCTCCCACACGACGTGCTGGTCGAAACCCTCGCGGCACTCGAGCGTGACCAACGGCTCGCGCGGCACGTGCGTGTCCATCCACGCGCGGACTTCGGCGCGGAAGGCCTGCTGTTTGGGAGTGTAGGCAAGGTCCATCAGAAGCTGGCGGCCTTGCCCGTCTCGACGAACGCGTCGCGGCTCTTCTGGCTGTCCTCGTGCATGTACATCTCGAGCGTGAAGCCCTGCTCCCAGCGATAGCCGCGATCGACGTCGCGCGGCTCAAGCCCGTTGAGCGCTTCCTTGGCGAGGACCAGCGCCTTGCGGCTTTTCGAGGCGATGACGCCGCAGAACGCCCGCGCTTCGGCGACCAGCCGATCGCGCGCGACGACCTTCTCGACCGCGCCGAGCCGGTAGGCTTCCTCGGCCGGGATCGTGCCGCCGGTGAAGAACGCGGCGCGGACCTTGTGCAGCGGCAGCATCCGCGAGAGATGGCTTGCCCCGCCCATCGCCCCGCGATCGACCTCGGGCAGCGAGAAGAATGCGTCCTCGGCGGCGATGATCGTGTCGCTCGCGCCGCAAATGCCGATCCCGCCGCCGATCACGAACTTGTGGACCGCGACCACCACCGGCACCTCCGCCTCGCGGATCGCCCGGAAGGTCAGAAAGTTGCCGCGGTTGAGCAGGGTGATCCGTTCGGGATGCGCCTGCATTTCCTTGATATCGACCCCGCCGCAAAATCCCCGCGCGGTCTCGGCCGCCCGGATCAGCACGCAGTTGACCTCCGGATTGCTTGCCGCGGCGGAGACGATCCCGGGCAGCGACAGCCAGGTCGCGCTGTCGAACGCGTTGACCGGCGGCACGTCGAAGACGATTTCGGCGATGCGATCCGCGATAGTGCATTCAATCGGCATGAACCGGCTCCCGTTGGGTCAGTGCGGCGATCCGGCCCAGCGCCTCGGCCTCGACCCCCGCGAGCAATGCGGCACAGGTCGGCAAGTCGCCAAGCCTGCCTGCGACCACGCCGGTCGCCATCAGACCGTTCTCGGCATCGCCCTCGACGACAGCCTTCTGGATCAACGCTGGCGCGGCAGCGGCCATCATCGCTTGGGACCATGCCATCTCGCCATGGGACGTCATGCTGCGTGCTGATTTCATTATTTCAAACCAGCTCGCGCCGGTCAGTTTCTTCAGGACAGTTGCAGCATAAAGCGCCCTGACCCACCGGGCAGTATCCCCCGAACGCTCTATCTGCTTCAGCATTTTGTTCACGATCATTCGCTGGGGGATGCCATCGACCCTGGTCGATACCGCGATGTCGCCGGTTCCCGCCTTGACGTAAGCCGCCTTGGGCGAAGTTGGGACCGGGCTCTCGGCCGTCATTAAAAAGCGGGTGCCCATCGCGATCCCGCAAGCGCCATAAGCCAGCGCCGCGGCCAGCCCGCGCCCGTCGCCAAAGCCGCCCGCGGCAACCACCGGCACGCCGACCGCGTCGAGCACTTGCGGGAGCAGCACCGTCGTCGGCACCGCGCCGGTGTGCCCGCCGCCTTCGCCGCCCTGGACGGTGATCATCTCGCAGCCCAGCGCGACCATCTTTTCCGCGTGCTTGACCGCGCCGACGGTCGGAATGCACAGGATCCCGGCATCGCGGAACGCGCCGATCATCTTCGCATCGGGTCCGCGTCCGAAGCTCACCGCCTTGATCCGGTCGGCATTGCCCAGGATCACCTGAACGATCTGGGCCGCGCCCGGCTGGAAGCTATGGAAATTCACCCCGAAGCCGTGTGGGGTCATGTCCCTCAGCCGGGAAATCGCTTCGGCCAGTTCGTCGGGCTTCATTACCGCCCCGGCCAGGAACCCGAACGCGCCCGCGTTGCTCGACGCCGCAACCAGCGGCGGCGTCGCGATCCAGCCCATCGCGGTCTGGATCACCGGCAGGCGGCAGCCGAGACGCTCGGTCAGAGGGGTGGCGAGCGCGCCGGGCATCAGGCGCGGCCGGCCTCGCGCTTGTTGGCGGCAGAAGCCGATTTGCCGCTGACCCCGGCGATCGAATCGCCCTTGACGATGTCGTTCTGGGCGTGGGCGAAGTGGTGCATGTGGAACACCGCGTCCATCGCCGCGCGCTTGCCGCGCAATTCCTCCACGTGGTTGACCGCCTGCTTGGTGAGCCAGTTGCCAAGGCGGCCCTGTCCGGCGAGCTTGGCCGCCCAGGCCGCGGTCGCCTCGCGCAGTTCCGCCCGGGGGACGACCTTGTTGACCATGCCGAACTGCTCGGCCCGCCGCGCCGGCATCCGTTCGCCCAGCAGCAGGAACTCCTTGGCGACGCGCGGCGGCAGCTCATAGGCATGGGCGAAGTATTCGACCCCGGGAATCCCCATCAGCGGGTTGACCGGGTCCTGGAAGAACGCGTCCTCGCTCGCCACGATCAGATCGCAGACCCACGCCAGCATCAGCCCGCCGGCGATGCACGCGCCCTGGACCATCGCGATGGTCGGCTTGGGCACCTCGCGCCAGCGGCGGCACATGCCCAGGTATTGCTCCTGCTCGCGGGTATAGAGCAATTCGGCCGCGGGCTTGTTGGTGTGCGGCGCGAACATCAGGCGCTTGTCGAATTCGTGGTGGAGATCGCGCCCCGGGGTGCCGATGTCGTGCCCGGCCGAGAAGTGCTTGCCCTCTCCCGCCAGCACGATGCACTGCACCGCATCGTCCGAAACCGCGCGCTGGAACGCATCGTCGAGCGCGTAGGTCATCTGCCCGTTCTGCGAATTGTTGAACTGCGGGCGGTTCATGGTGATCCACGCGACGCCCTCGGCGACTTCGTAGCGAACCGGTTCGTCGGTCTCGTAGACGACGTCGACCGCCTTGGGTTCGACCAGATCGTTGTCCATGTTCATGCAGCGGCGCTCCTGACAGGCGGGTTGTCCTTGATGACACCGGCGCGGAAGTTGTGCGGGTCGAGGCTTGCGATGACGGCAAGTTGCTCTGCGGTCGGATCGCTGGTCTCGCCCTCCACCGCGTCGATCAGCGCAAAGCCGGTCGCTTCCTGCACTTGCGCAAAAGTGACGCCGGGATGGAGCGTGACCACGCGGATCGGCCGAAGTCCGTCGGCGCCGGGCGCGCCAAAATCCATGACGCACAGGTTCGTCACGATCCGCCGCAGATCGACGCCCGTGTAGTTTCCGCCGGGCACGCGCCGCGCCGGATTGTAGCCGACGCCTGAGACCATATCGACCTCGCCCGGCACGAACACCCGCGGCGTGTGCGCGGGAAAGAAGAACGAATTGGGGTGGTAGATCGTGTTGCCCGGAAACCCGCGCACCCCCAACATCTGCGTCTTGGGCTGGCGGTGCGTGCCGCCGAGTTGCGACAGGTTAATCTGGCCGAAGCGGTCGATCTGGGTCGGGGTGACCATCGCGTGACGCCGCCCGGTCCACACCGCGCTGTCGAAGAACCGCGAGAACGGCAGCCAGCCGGCAGGCTTGCGGTCCTCATACCGGCGCGGCCCGAGCGGCACCGGCTGCTCGACCAGATAGGCCTCGCCATCGGTCATCATCAGTTCGGGGGTGTGGGTCAGCTTGGCCAGCCCCGCCGCGAGCCGCGGCACCGGGCCGACCCCGGTGGCGATGACTTCGCCGTTGCCGCGGAACGCCTCGGAGCAGGCAACGACGCACAGGTCTGCGAGAGTAGCGTTGCTCATCAGAAAATCGGCAGCGGGAGAGCCGCTACCGCCTCCTTTCCGCCAAACCCGGCCAGGTAATCGGCCTCGCTCGCACCGACGAAGCGGTCTCTGACCGCGTGCCAGTCGCCCGGGTCCTTCGCCGCATCGGCGTAAGCCTTGAGCGCCTTCATGTCCCAGCCATAGGCCGGCGGCATCGAGCTGGGATGCGCGCCGCACGGAATTTCGGTCACTCCGGTAACGAAGCAGCGCTCGAACGTGTTGGCCTGCGCGCTTTCGGGATGGGCGTCTTCCATCGCCTCGACCAGTTCCTCGCAGCTGACGTAAGTCTTCGTCGCCGCCTTGGCGAACCACTCGTCGTAATAGGTATCCGCACCGAACAACTGGACGTTGCCGCGCCGGTCGCAACGGTTGACGTGGAGCAATGCGGCGTCGAGCTTGAGCGCGGGCATGGCGATCAAAACTTCGCCATCGTCATAGGGCGAAGTCACGTACTTCAAACCGCCCAGTTCGGCGAGATCGGTGCCCAACCCGACCCGCGTCGGCAGGAACGGCAGTCCGAACGCGGCGGCCTTGAGCCCCCACTGGAACATCCCCTCGTCGAGTTCGAGCACCTCGATCGCGCCCGCCTCGCGGCTTTTGCGGAACCACGGCTCAAGCGGGATCGCGTCGAGCGAGACGAAGGCGAAGACCAGCTTGCGCACCTTGCCCGCGGCGCACAGCATCCCGACATCGGCCCCGCCATAGGCAACCACGGTAAGGTCCTTCAGGTCCGAGCGGAGAATTTCGCGGACCAGCGCCATCGGCTTGCGCCGCGGACCCCAGCCGCCGATCCCCAGCGTCATCCCGTCGCTGAGTTGCGCGACGATCTCGCGCGGGCTCATTCGTTTGTCGAGACCGCTCATTCGGCTGCCTCGGTCGGCTTCATCGCCTTCTGCCAGGCCCATTCGTGACCCCACATGCTGATCCCCTTGTGCCTGGTCACCTCCCACGAGGCCGGGTCGATCACAAGGCTGTCGCAGCCGATTTCGAGATCGAACCCGCCCGGGGTCTGGACGTAGAAGCCGACGGTTTCGTCGTTCATGTGCTTGCCCAGCGTCGCACTCTCGGGATAGCCGTGGGCCTTCATCCGGTCATGTGCCTTCCCCACTTCGAGCAGGTTCGGGTACTCGAGCATCAGATGGACGCAGCCCGAGGGCGGCAGCGGCCCTTCACCCAGCGCAATGCTGTGATGACGCCCGTTGTCCGCGTGCATGAACGCAAAGCGCATCGGCGGCGCATCCGGGCCCATCAGGTGAAATTCGGGCAGATCGGTGTCATGGAACCCGATAACGTCGCGGTAAAAGTCGTGGACCTCGGCGAAATTGGGCGCGGAAAACACCGCGTGGCCCATCCCCATCGGGCCCGTGACGAACCCCGCCACGCCGACCGGGGAAACAAACGCCACCTCGTCACGGGTGTCGCCGCAGAAAAACTCCAGGCTCACGCCAGCCGGATCGCTGGTCCGTAACAGGCGGGCCACGCCGCGCAGCGCCGCCTGATCGGGCGTGCCCGGCTCAACCGGTCGACCCGCGGCGGGCAGCGCGCTCAGCAACCGTTCGAACTCGGCCTCGCTGACTTCGTAGCCCGCAGCCATGAGGCGCTCATCTGCGCCAGGCTCGATCCGCAGACGAAACGGTCGATCGTCGATCCGATATTGCGCCGCGCCGTCGGCGGCGTCGGCGGCGCGCATCACACCAGCGACCTGGGTGAGGAAATGGTCCCACCGGTCCGGCTGCGCCGTGGCGACCACCACATAGCCAAGCGACTTCACACCCATCAGGCCGTGCTCCCCCCTTCAACCAGCGCCAGGAAATAAGGGCGTTCGCCCCCGCCATCGACCTGCAACCGTGCCCCGCTGACGTAAGCGGCGAGCGGCGAGCAGAGGTAGAGCACCGCATCGGCCACATCCTCGCCGCGCCCCATCCGCCCCAGCGGGAGCGACCGGGCGATCGCCGCTTGCGACTGCTCCGAACCATATGTCGCGGCCGCGTCTTCGGTTTGCATCAGCCCGACCACGATCGCGTTGACCCGAATACCCGCGTTGCCCCATTCCTGCGCCAGGCTCTGGGTCAGGCTGAGCAGCCCGGCCTTGGCCGCGCCATAGACTGCGGTGCCCGGCGCGGGCCGCGCCCCGGCCACGCTGGCGATGTTGACGATGCTGCCCGCGCCCTGCGCCGCCATGTGCGGATGCACCGCTTGGGCCATGTACAGCGGCCCCAGCAGGTTGAGCCGCACGATCGCCTCGGCAAAGCGGGGCGAGGCGCTGGCCGCATCGCTGCCCGGCGATCCGCCAGCGTTGTTGACCAGAATGTCGATCCGCCCATGGGTTGCCGCGACGCTGTCGGCCAGACCGCTGGCCTGTGCTGGATCGCGCACGTCGGCGGCAACGAATGCCACCCCCGGCGGCAGTTCGCCCGGCTCGTTGCGCCCGCAAACCGTCACCGCACAACCCGCATCGGCCAGCGCGGCGGCGATGGCGCGTCCGATCCCGCGGGTTCCGCCGGTCACGATCGCGACCTTGCCCGACAGGCCGAGGGACGACGCTGCGCTGGACATTGCGAAAGAGCCTCCCCAAATTCTGAATCGCCACTGTTTGGCGACCGACTTCTGCATTATCGGAAGCCAAACCGCTTTTCAATTGACGATTTGCGTATCTCATGGCAATTTTTTCTACGAGTTTGTCGGCTCACGCGAGTCGGCGCGTTACGGAGGCTGTGATGGCGGTGGTGGTTGAGCTTCAGCAGGCGGCAATTGTGCCCTCGCCCGCAATTCTGATCGAGCGTGCCCGCGCAATGATCCCGGTGCTCAAGGCCCGGGCGCGGCGCTGCACGCGCGAAGGCAATGTGCCGGCCGAGACCATCGCCGAGATGCAGGATGCGGGTTTCTTCCGTGTCCTCCAGCCCAGGCGCTGGGGCGGCTACGAAATGTCTCCCAACGTCTTCTTCGAAGTCCAGAAGGCGCTGGCCGAGGGCTGCATGTCGACCGGATGGATCTACGGCGTGCTCGGCTGCCACCCGTTCGAACTGGCGCTGTTTGCCGACCAGGCCCAGCAGGAGGTGTGGGGCGAGGATCCCTCGATGCTGGTATCCTCGACCTATCAGCCGGTCGGCAAGGTCGAGGTGGTCGAGGGCGGCTTCCGCCTCTCGGGCCACTGGGGCTTCTCCTCAGGCTCGAAGCACAGCGGCTGGGTGCTGCTCGGCGCGCTGATTCACAGCGAAGGCCAGCCGCCCGAGATGCGGACCTTCCTGCTGCCGCGCAGCGACTATCAGATCATCGACGGCACCTGGGACGTGTTCGGCCTGCAGGGCACCGGCAGCTTCGACATCGTCGTCGAAAACGCCTTTGTCCCGGCTTACCGCACCCACAAGGCGAGCGACGGCTTTGCCTGTACCAACCCGGGCCAGGCCGCCAACGACGGGCCGCTGTATTCGCTGCCATGGGCGCAGGTGTTCATCCGTTCGGTCTCGACCGCAGCGTTCGGCGGCGCGCGCGCTGCGGTCAACGCGGCGGTGGCGATCATGCAGGATCGGGTCTCGACCAACACCGGCAAGGCCTCCAAGGCCGACCCCCTGCTTCACGCGGCGATCGCGCGGGCGCACGGCCAGATCCTCGAGATGGAACTCACCCTCGAAATCACCTTCGACGACCTGATGGAAATCGCCGGGCGCGGCGAGCCGATCCCGATGGAACGGCGCGTGCTCTACGCCTATAATTCGTCGACCGTGGTTCGCCGCCTGGCCGACCTCGTGGGCGAAATCGTCCAGTTGCTCGGCGGGCGAGCAATCTATCTCTCCAGCCCGATCATCCAGCCATGGCTCGATTTGTGCGCGGCGCGCGCCCACGTCGCCAACGATCCGGGCAACCGCACCAGCGATCTCGTCGGCAGCCTGAGCGGCGAGCCGCCCGCCTTTACCTTCCTGTAATCGAGGAGCGGGCCTGTGATCGAAGAGCGAAAATGACCGGGTTTCGCGAGGGCCGATACACGGTCGCCGGCGGGCACGAGATCCACATTGCGGAAACGGGCGAGGCCGGCGCAGACGCGGTCGTGTTTATCCACGGCAGCGGGCCCGGCGCCTCGGGTGCCTCCAACTTCCGCCAGAATATCGCCGCGTTCGTCGATGCGGGCTATCGCGTGATCCTGCCCGACATGATCGGCTATGGCGCATCGTCCAAACCGGCGGGGGTGGATTACCCGCTCGAACTGTTCACCGACACCCTGCTCGAGGCGCTTCGCGCCCACGGGGTCGAGCGGGCGCATCTGGTCGGCAATTCGCTGGGCGGGGGCGTGGCGATCCAGATCGCGCTGGGCCATCCCGAATTCGTCCGTTCGCTGGTGCTGATGGCGCCGGGCGCGGTGGCCGAGCAGGCGAGCTATTTCACCATGCCGGGGATCGCCAGGATGGTTTCCAACTTCGGCGGCCCGGATTTCAACCTTGCCGAGCAGAAGCGCCTGGTGAGCAACCTCGTCCACCCGGACTTCGCGCCGAAAATTCCCGATACGCTCATCGCCGAGCGCTACGCCGTCGCGCGCACCCAGCCCAAGGATGTGCTGGCGCGGATGAAGACTCCCAACCTCGGGCTGCGGCTCGCCGAACTGACCCAGCCGATCTTCGTCCTGTGGGGTCTCAACGACGAATTCTGTCCCGAGAGCCATGCGCGGCTATTTCTGGACCAGTGCCGCGATGTCCGCGCGATCACGTTCGGGCGCACCGGCCACTGGGTCCAGGTCGAGCGTGCCGAAGAATTCAACCGCTACACCCTCGCGTTCCTTGATGACCATCGCTGAACGCTATGGCGCCGAGCTGTACGCGGCGCTGCGCGAGCGCCGTACGGTTGCGCCGCTGATCGCCCGCGAACCGGCGCTGACGATCGACGACGGCTACGCGATCAGCCTGAACGTCCTGGCCCGCCGCCGCCGCGACGGGGAAAGGGTGATCGGCAAGAAAATCGGCGTGACCAGCAAGGCCGTGCAGGACATGCTCGGCGTGCATCAGCCCGACTTCGGCTTTCTCACTGACCGGATGCTCGTCAACGGTGATATCGACATCGCCGCACATCGCCTGATCCAGCCACGCGCCGAAGCGGAAATCGCATTTATTCTCAGGGATTCACTGAATGGTCCTGAGGTAACCTCTGAACAAGTGATCGCCGCCACCGAAGCGATCGCCCCGTGCTTCGAAATCGTCGACAGCCGGATCGCGAACTGGAAGATCGGGATCGTCGACACGATCGCCGACAATGCCAGTTGCGGGGTGTTCGTACTGGGCGAGGCCCGCGCCGATCCGCGCGATTTCGACCTGCCGGCGCTCAAGGTCACGGTCACCAAGAACGGCGCACCCTTGTCCGAAGGCTATGGCGCGGCAGTCCAGGGCAACCCCGCGCAGGCGGTCGCGTGGCTGGCGAATACGCTGGGCGCCTATGGCGTGACGCTCGAGGCCGGGGACGTGATCCTCTCGGGCAGCCTTGTTCCGCTCGAAGACGCCCGGTGCGGCGATGTATTCGAGATGGAGCTGGAGGGCGTCGGCGGTTGCGTCGCACGATTTGTATGATCGGCTCCCCATGACCGAACCGTCGCTTCACCGCCCCTACCCTGCCAACAAGGTCCCCGCCTGGGACTTCACGACCGACGTCGCGATCATCGGCTTTGGCGCGGCGGGAGCCTGCGCGGCGATCGAGGCGGCGACCGCAGGTGCGCAAGTGACGCTGTTCGAGCGCAATTCGGGCAGCGGCGGAGCAAGCGCGCTCTCGGGCGGCGAGGTCTATATCGGCGGCGGCACCGATGCGCAGAAAGCCGCCGGATTCGAGGATACCCCCGAAGCACTGGCGGCCTATCTCAAGCTGGCCGGAGGTCCGTGCGCGGACGAGGCCAAGTGCGACGCCTATGCCGCCGGGGCGCTCGACCATTACGCCTGGCTCAAGGCGCAGGGCGTGCCCTATCGCGGCAATTACCTGCCCGGCAAGATCATCGAGCCGACCGACGATTCGACGCTGATCTGGTCGGGCAGCGAAGCTGCCGAGCCGTTCTGCGATCTGGCGAAGCCCGCCCCGCGCGGCCACGTCATCCAGCACATCGGCTGGGGCGGCGGGCGTCCGCTGGTCGATATTCTCGAGGCACAAGCACGCGCGCTCGGGGTCGAGGTCGTGGTCGATGCGCGCTGTGTCGCACTGATCGCGGACGGCGCGGCAATCGTCGGCGCGGTCATGCGGATCGACAACGCCAACCGCTTCGTCCGGGCGCGCAAGGGCGTGGTTCTGGCGACTGGCGGGTTCGTGATGAACGAGGCGATGCGGCGCAAATATTGCCCGGATACCTTCCGGATCAACGATCCGATCGGCGACAAGGACGACGGTTCGGGGATCGAACTGGGCGTCGGCGCGGGCGGCGACGCGATCCACATGGAGCAATTCTTCACCACCTGCCCGTGGACCATCCCCGAGCCCCACGCGAAGGGGGTGTTCGTCAACGCCGCCGGGCAGCGCTTCATTAACGAGGACTGCTATCACGGCCGGGTCAGCCGCTGTGCGGTCGATCAGCCGGGGGGCAAGGTCTATCTCCTGCTCGATAGCAAGCATTTCGAGCAACCACCGGAATTTGCACGCATTTCTATCGCCGGTACCGGCGATACCTGGGACGAGGTCGAGGCCGAACTGGAAATGCCCGCGGGCACCCTCGCAGCGACGATGGCGGTCTATAACGCCCACGCGCTCGATGGCCGCGATCCGCTGTTCGGCAAGCGCGAGCCGATCCTCACCCCGCTCGACCACGCTCCTTTCGTGGCGCTCGAACTCGACTTCCAGGCGAGTTATTTCAGCTTTTTCACGCTCGGTGGCCTCAAAACCTCGGTCGATGGCGAAGTGCTCGATCGCGGCGGCGCGCCGATCGCCGGGCTTTATGCGGCAGGTCGCTGCACGTCGGGGTTGCCGGCGTGGGGCCACGGCTATTCTTCGGGGATGAGCCTGGCCGACTGTACCTTCTTCGGTCGCCGGGCCGGAATGAGGGCGGCGGGGTGACCGCCGAGGAAGCGATCGACCGGGCGGAACTGACCGATCTGGTCGTGCGCTTTTGCCGCGGGATCGACCGGCGCGACTGGGGACTGATCCGCTCGCTCTACTGGGACGACGCGATCGATCATCACGGTGCGATGTTCGATGGCGGTCCCGACGCGCTGGTGGAATGGCTGCCGACCATCATGGCCGGGTTCGAATTGACCGTGCACCGTGTGACCAACAGCCTGTTCGCGCTGGCAGACGATGTTGCCGAGGGCGAGCACTATGCCACCGCCTATCACCGCACCCATCCGCCCGGGCGGCGCGAGATCCTGATCGCGGGGCGCTATCTCGACCGCTACGAACGGCGCGGCGGCGTATGGAAATTTGCCGAACGCCACCTCGCGTTCGATCACGGCGAGGCGCGCGCGTTCGACGAGGCGGCGTGGGCCGAATTGTCGGGCCAGGCACCCAGCGGCACCTGCGACCGCAGCGACCCGTCGTGGGCACTGCCCCTTCTTGCGAGGCTGAAATGAGTGCCCTTTCGGTCGAGCGACTGCTCGACGAGGCCCGTTCGGAAACCGGGCTCGATGATTTCGGCGATCCGTGGTTTCTCGCCCCCCTCGCCAGGCTCGTCGAGGAGACCAACGCCCATGC
>JBBSKI010000058.1:0-14953 GCA_038256425.1 Sphingomonadales bacterium | reverse complement strand
CGCGCCGCTTTACCCCGGTTGCTTCGCCCAAGCGCCCCGAACCGCCCAAGAAGGTTGCGCACCCGCGCGACAAGACCGGCGCGGACATCCGCCGCCAATCGGGCAAGCTCACCGTCAGCCGCGCGCTCAACGAAGACGAAGGCGCGCGTGCGCGCAGCCTCGCCGCGCTCAAGCGGGCGCGCGAGAAGGAAAAGCGCGCGCACTTCGGCGGCACCGCACAGGCCCGCGACAAGCAGGTCCGCGATGTCGTGGTGCCCGAAGGCATCACCGTTCAGGAACTCGCCAACCGCATGGCCGAAAAGGGTGCTGACCTCGTCAAGGCGCTCTTCAAGATGGGCATGATGGTCACGGTCAACCAGACCATCGATCAGGATACCGCCGAACTGCTGGTCACCGAATTCGGCCACAACATCCAGCGGGTCAGCGACAGCGATGTCGACATCGATACCTCGGACGATATCGACGAGGCCGGGACGCTGCAGACGCGCCCGCCGGTCGTCACGATCATGGGCCATGTCGATCACGGCAAGACCAGCCTGCTCGACGCGTTGCGCGGCACCGACGTGGTGCGCGGCGAGGCCGGCGGGATCACCCAGCACATCGGCGCTTACCAGATCAAGACCAAGGGCGGCGACCTCATCACCTTCCTCGATACCCCGGGCCACGAGGCCTTTACCGAGATGCGGATGCGCGGCGCGAATGTGACCGACATCGTCATCCTGGTGGTGGCCGCAGACGACGGGCTGATGCCGCAGACGATCGAGGCGATCAAACACACCCACGCGGCCGGCGTGCCGCTGATCGTGGCGATCAACAAGATCGACAAGCCCGAGGCCAATGCCCAGAAGATCCGCGAACGCCTGCTCGAGCATGAGGTCGTGGTCGAGGCCATGTCCGGCGACGTCCAGGATGTCGAGGTTTCGGCCAAGACCGGCGCCGGGCTCGACGAACTGATCGAAAAGATCATGATCCAGGCCGAATTGCTCGAACTGGGCGCCAATCCCGATCGTTCGGCCGAGGGGACCGTGATCGAGGCCCGGCTCGACAAGGGCAAGGGTCCGCTGGCCACCGTGCTGATCAACCGCGGCACGCTGCGCACCGGCGACGTGCTGGTGGTCGGCACCCAGTCCGGCCGCGTCCGCGCGATGCTCGACGACAAGGGCCGCGCGATCAAGGAAGCCGGTCCCTCGCAGCCGGTCGAAGTTCTGGGCATCGGCGGGGTTCCCCTTGCGGGCGACACCCTGACCGTGGTCGAGAACGAACAGCGCGCACGCGAAGTCGCGGCCTATCGCCAGGAAAAGGCCACCGACCTGCGCACCACCATCGCGCCCGCCAGCCTCGACACGATGTTCTCGGCATTGGCCGACAAGGCCAACGTCATCGAGTATCCGGTGGTGGTCAAGGCTGATGTCCAGGGCTCGGCCGAGGCGATCGTCAACGCGCTGCACAAGATCTCGAACGACGAGATCAAGGTCCGGGTGCTCAATTCGGGCGTCGGTGCGATCACCGAAAGCGACGTGACGCTGGCCCATTCGTCGGGCGCGCCGATCATCGGCTTCAACGTCCGCCCCAATGCCAAGGCACGCGAGATGATCGAGCGCCACAAGGTGCGGATGAAATACTTCGACGTGATCTATCAGCTCACCGACGACGTCCGGCTCGAAATGGCCGGCCAGTGGGGGCCCGAGCGGATCGAGACCGTGGTCGGCCGCGCCGAGCTCAAGGAGGTCTTTCCCGCCGGCAAGAAGGACAAGGCGGCGGGCCTGCTGGTCACCGACGGCTCCATCAAGAAGGGCATCTACGCCCGCATCACCCGCGACGACGTCATCATCACCAAGACCACCGTGCAATCGCTGCGCCGGTTCAAGGACGATGTGGCGGAAGTGCGCGCGGGCCTTGAATGCGGTGTGGTGCTGGAAGGCACCAACGACATCAAGCCGGGCGACGTGCTCGAGACCTTCGAGGTCGAGATGCGCGAACGGGTGCTGTAACCTTTTCCCCTCCCGCATGCGGGAGGGGGGAGTTGCCACATGCCCCGCTACGTCGCCTTCCTCGGCAGCATCAACGTTGGCGGCAACCGCCTGACGATGGCGGAATTGCGCAAGGCGTTCGAGGCCGAGGGGTTCGAGAATCTCGAAACCGTGGTCGCCAGCGGCAACGTGCTGTTCGACTTTCCCGAACGCCCCTCGCCGGGGCTGGAAGAAAAGCTGGGCCTGATGATGCGCGAACGGTTCGCGATGGACAGCGCGGTCTGCGTGCGATCCCGCGACGAGGTCGCCGCCGCCATCGCCGACAACCCGTTTGCTGCAAGCGGCGAGGCCGGACTGGTCCACACCCATTTCCTCGAGCGCCCCGCCGACCCCGACCAGTTCGCAGTGCTCGTGGCCGATCACGCGGAGCGCGGACCGGAGAAACTGGCGCTGGGCGAGCGGGCGCTCTATATCGATTTCATCGAAAGCGTGGGCGACAGCCGCTTGACCGGCAAATTCCTTGAACGCCGGCTGGGCTGCCGCGGCACGGCGCGCAACATGCGCTCGCTGGCGCGAATCGTGGCGAAAATGGACGAGACGGGGATGGACCGAACCTGATGCCTGCTGCTGCCACCCCCGAAGCCCGCTCGGTCCGCCTGCTCAAGGTGGGCGAACAGGTGCGTCATGTCCTGTCCGAACTGTTGACCCGCCAGGAGGTGCATGACGACGTGCTGGCGCTGCACACGATCTCGATCACACAGGTCCGCATGTCGCCCGACCTGCGCCACGCCACCGCATTCGTGAAGCCGTTGCTGGGCACAAACGAGGACGACGTCCTGAAGGCGCTGCGGACCAATACCGCGTTCTTCCAGCGTGAGGTCGCGCGGCGGGTGAACTCCAAATTTGCCGCCAAAATCCGCTTCATCGCCGATGACAGCTTCGATGAGGCTGCGAAGATCGAAGCGCTGCTGCGTGATCCCAAGGTGGCTCGAGATTTGTCGGTGGACTAAACTTCGGGATTCCCGGTCCCGTAGGGCACCAGTCGCGCCCGGATCGTGATGCCCACCCTGCGCCCCACCACCAGCGGATAGGCGGTCATGCCGAACGCCCTGCGATCGATCGTGGTGGTGCCGATCAGCTCGATCGGATGGCTGCCGGTGCCGAGCGGCGGCTCGGCGAAGCGGACCGCCAAGGTTGCCGGTCGGGTCACGCCGCGCGCGGTCAGATGGCCCGCCACGGTCCCCTGGGTGGCGCTGGTCAGCACCATCCGCCGCCCGGCAAACCGCACGGTAGGATAGCGCTCGACCCAGAAGAACCTGGCGCTCTTCAATCGCCCGAGCGTCACCGGGTCGGGCGCGGTCAATGTCCGGGCATCTATCTCGACATCAAGATTAATCGCCTCGCGCTCGGCGGGATCGAACGCGAGACTGCCGCTCAGCCTGGGGAACCGGGCCGTTTTGCTCGACAGGCCAAAGAACGCGACCTTTGCCGCAACCTCGCTTGCCGCCGGGTCGATCAAATAGTGACGCGGGGCAGAGGCTGGCGCTGCGGCCAGCAGCGCGAGCGAGGCGGCGGCGATCAACGATCGGCACAAATCCATCGCAACACCCTTCCCCGCTTGTCGCACCCTGTCAACGCGCGGCTCAAGCCGCTATCGAGCGGCTCCATGGCCAAACTCTATTTTTACTACGCCAGCATGAATGCGGGCAAATCGACCACGCTGTTGCAGGCCGATTTCAATTATCGCGAACGCGGGATGGCCACGATGCTGTGGACCGCCGCGCTCGACGACCGCACCGGGCCAGATGGAATAGACCGGGCGATCGAGAGTCGCATCGGGCTGGGAGCCCAGGCGCACCGGTTTACTCCTGAAACCGATATATTCGCGGCGATCGGCGCCGCTCACTTTGCCACACCGCTGGCCTGCATCTTGGTCGACGAGGCACAGTTCCTCAGCCAGGAACAGGTCTGGCAGCTTGCCCGGGTGGCCGACGAAAGCGGCATTCCGGTGCTGTGCTATGGGCTGCGGACCGATTTCCAGGGCGCGCTGTTTCCCGGATCCGCAACCTTGCTGGGGATCGCCGACGCGTTGGTGGAGCTGAAGGCGGTGTGCCACTGCGGGCGCAAGGCGACTATGAACCTGCGGGTCGATACGGCCGGCAATGCGGTGCGCGACGGGGCCCAGACCGAAATCGGCGGCAACGATCGCTACGTCGCGATGTGCCGAAAACACTTCACCCAGGAGCTGGGTACCGGCCAACCCGGCTGATCGCCGCGCTGAATGCCGCGAACTGCGACAATTTTTTACACGGCCGTCAGGGAACCGAAAGTGAGCCGGCGCAATTCTGGCCCTGATGACCTATCTGACACTCCCGGCCCGGCCGATTGTCCATGTGGGCTATCACAAGACCGCGACGACGTGGTTTCAGCAACACGTCTGGCCGACTGCGACAAGCCATGACTGGGTTGCGCGTGCTACGGTGCAGGCGGCTTTCCTCGCGCCACCGGGGCTGCATTTCGACCCCGATGCCAGCGCCGAAATCCTCGAACTCGGCCGCCGCACCCGCCCGGTGGTGCTCAGCGAAGAGAACCTTTCAGGCTATATCCACAACGGCGGGCTTCACGGGCTGATCGGCCCCGAAATGGCGCGGCGGATCAAGGCGGTTTTGCCCGACGCCCGGATCGTGGTGTTCGTGCGGAACCAGCGCGAGATCGTCCGCGCCGCCTATGCCCAGTATGTGTCGGGCGGCGGCACTTTCGGGCTGGCCCGCTATCTCGACAGTCACAAGTATCTGCGCGGCGCGCTGACCCGTCCGTACAAGGCCCCGGCGTTCGAGTGGGAACACTTCGAATTCGACCGCCTGATCGCGCATTACGACGCGCTGTTCGGACGCGAAAACGTCCATGTCTATCCCTACGAAGCCCTGCGTGATCGGGCCGCCTTGCTGCGCCTGATGCGGCGCGATCTGGGTATCGCGCTGCCGCTCGGCCCGGCGCAAAGCGGCGGCGCGGCCAACCGCTCGCTGGGTGCGGGCGCGCTGCTCGCGCTGCGCTGTGCCAACCTTTTCACGCGCCAGTCGGTGGTCAACAAGTCGTGGCTGATCGACCTGCCCGGTGGGCAGGTGCTGCGCCACGCCGTCAAGCGCTTGCTCGGGCTGCTGCCTGCCGGACGGTTCGCATTGCCGCAAGCGACGCTGCAGCGGATCGACACGCACTATGCCCTATCCAATGGTCGCCTGCTGGGCCTGCGCGATTTGCCACTTGAAGAGCTTGGCTATCCGCTCGCCCCCGCGCTACCGCAGGCCGCCGCTTCCGGCGACCTGAGGACCGCTGCTTGACCGAAACGCTGTATGAGGCAGCCACCCTCATAATTCCGCTGATCCTGGCCATCGTGTTCCATGAAGTGGCGCACGGCTGGGCGGCTCTTGCGCTGGGCGATCCGACCGCGAAGGAACAACGGCGGCTCAGCCTCAACCCGATCCGCCATGTCGATCCGATCGGCACGATCGTTCTGCCTGGCATGCTCAAGCTGATCGGCGCGCCGGTGTTCGGCTGGGCCAAGCCGGTGCCGGTCGCCAAGGAACGGCTCCGCAATCCGCGCTTCGGGATGATGGCGGTGGCGGCCGCCGGGCCGGGGACCAATTTCGTGCTGGCGGCACTGGCCGCAGTCTCGCTGGGGCTGCTGGTGCGCAGCTTCGACGGTAGGGAAGCACTCAGCCCCGTTGCGCTGTTTGCCGTGGCAAACCTCAACAACTTTATCATGATCAACATTTTTCTCGGCATCTTCAACTTGCTGCCCGTCCCGCCGTTCGACGGTTCGCACATCGTCGAGGGGTTGCTGCCGCGCCGTGCCGCTGCCGTGTTCGAGCGGTTGCGCCCGCTGGGGTTTCCGCTGCTGCTGATCCTGCTGCTGGTGATCCCCTGGCTGTTCCCGCAGGCCGGCATAGTCGAGCGGCTGGTCCTGCCGCCGGTGCAGTGGGCCGGCGCGCAGTTCTATGGGCTGGCCGAGGCGGTCGCGGGGCGCTGAACGATGGCAAACCCTGGGGTTTCGGGCTGGATCATTCTCGACAAGCCGCTGGGGCTCGGCTCGACCCAGGCGGTCGCGGCGGTCAAGCGCAATCTGCGCCAGGCCGGCTATGGCAAGGTCAAGGTCGGCCACGGCGGCACGCTCGATCCGTTGGCGACCGGCGTGCTGCCGATCGCGCTGGGCGAGGCGACCAAGCTGGCCGGGCGGATGCTCGATGCGAGCAAGGTCTATGAATTTACCCTCGCGTTCGGAGCCGAAACCGATACGCTCGATCTGGAGGGAAAGGTGATCGCGCAAAGCGACCACCGCCCGGCGTTGGCGGACGTCGAGGCGGTGCTGCGGCGCTTCACTGGCCCGATCGAACAGGTGCCACCAGCCTATTCGGCGCTGATGATCGACGGGGTGCGCGCCTATGACCGGGCGCGGGCCGGCGAGGATGTGGCGATGCCGTTGCGGGCGGTCGAAATCTTTTCGCTCGCACTCCTTCCTAGTGGGGGAGGAACCCAACTTTCAGAAATTTCGCTCACCACCCACGTCTCCAAGGGCACCTATATCCGCGCCCTCGCCCGCGACATCGCGCGCGCGCTTGGGACGGTCGGCCATGTCACCATGCTGCGCCGGACCCGCGCCGGGCCGTTCGCGCTCCAACGGGCCATTTCGCTGGACAATCTCAACGCCATCGGCCAAGGGGCCGCGCTTGAGAACGTAATCTTGCCGCTGGAGGCAGGGCTGGACGACATCCCGGCTCTGACCCTCGGCCCGGAACAGGCAAGGGCGGTCCGCGAGGGCCGGGTTCTGACCGGGCTGGCCTTTCAGGACGGGGTCTGCTGGGCGCGATACGGGACCATTCCCGTCGCGCTGATGCAGGTCGATGGCGGCAACGCCACCGTGCTGCGGGGCTTCAACCTTCCCGATGTCGCGGAGTGAAACACATGTCGGTAAGTGCCGAAAAGAAAACCAGCATCATCCTCGATAACGCGCGCGACAAGGGCGACACCGGTTCCCCCGAGGTCCAGGTCGCGATCCTGACCGAGCGGATCAACACGCTCCAGGGTCATTTCGCGACGCACAAGAAAGACAATCACTCGCGCCGTGGCCTGCTGATGATGGTCAACAAGCGCCGTTCGCTGCTCGACTACCTGAAGAAGAAGGATGTCGCGCGCTACAACGGACTGATCGCGAAGCTGGGCCTGCGCAAGTAAGCCAATTGACCGGGCAGCCCCGCGCCAAATTCGTTTCTGGCTGGGCCGCTCGTCATATCGGGGCCTCCCGCAATTCGGCGGGACGCGCCACTGGGGCCACAAGCGCCCCGCACCGGACCGGGACGGCACAGACCCCGGCATGAGGCCCCGCGCCCGCATAGGGCGGCGCGGGTTCGATAAGGAAAACCCCAAATGTTCGACACCAAAACCGTATCCATGGAGTGGGGCGGCAAGACGCTTACTCTGGAAACCGGGCGCATCGCCCGTCAGGCCAACGGCGCAGTCCTCGCCACTTATGGCGAAACCGTCGTCCTGTGCGCGGTTACTGCCGCCAAGGGCGTGAAAGAGGGCCAGGATTTCTTCCCCCTCACCGTCCATTACCAGGAAAAGTTCTCCGCCGCCGGGCGCATCCCGGGCGGCTTCTTCAAGCGTGAGCGCGGCGCGACCGAAAAGGAAACGCTGACCAGCCGCCTGATCGACCGTCCGGTCCGCCCGCTGTTCCCCGAAGGTTTCTACAACGAGATCAATGTTATCGCGCAGGTTCTTTCCTATGATGGTGAGACCGAGCCCGATATCGTCGCGCTGATCGCCGCATCGGCTGCGCTGACCATCTCGGGCCTGCCCTTCATGGGCCCGATCGGCGCCGCACGCGTCGGTTACGAGGAAGGCGAATATACCCTCAACCCCAAGCAGGAAACCGCCGCTGCGGGCGCGCTCGACCTAATCGTCGCCGCCACCGGCAACGCGGTGATGATGGTCGAATCCGAAGCCAAGGAGCTTTCGGAAGAGATCATGCTGGGCGCGGTGATCTTCGCGCATGACGAGATCAAGAAGGTCGTCAACCTGATCATCGACCTGGCCGAGAAGGCCGCCAAGGAGCCTTGGGCCGTCGCCACCAGCGATACCTCCGCGATCAAGGAAAAGCTCAAGGGCATGATCGGTGGCGATATCGCCGCCGCCTACAAGCTGACCGACAAGTCAGAGCGCTCGAACGCGCTGAACGCGGTCCGCGCCAAGGCCAAGGAAGCCTTCGCCGACGCGGACGGGCAGACCCAGATGACGGCCGGCAAGGTCGTCAAGAAGCTGGAAGCCGAAATCGTGCGCGGCGCGATCCTCAAGGACGGCACCCGCATCGACGGACGCTCGACCACCCAGGTCCGCCCGATCGAGGCGATCGTCGGCTTCCTGCCGCGCACGCACGGTTCGGCGCTGTTCACCCGGGGCGAAACCCAGGCGATCTGCACCACCACACTGGGCACCCGCGAGAGCGAGCAGATGATCGACGGGCTGGAGGGGCTGACTTACAGCAATTTCATGCTGCACTATAACTTCCCACCCTATTCGGTTGGCGAAGTTGGGCGTTTCGGCGCTCCCAGCCGCCGCGACACCGGTCACGGCAAGCTGGCATGGCGCGCCCTGCGCGCGGTGCTGCCGACCAAGGAAGACTTCCCCTATACGATCCGGGTGCTGTCCGACATTACCGAGTCCAACGGCTCCTCGTCGATGGCGACGATCTGCGGCGGTTCGCTGTCGATGATGGATGCGGGCGTTCCGATCACCCGTCCGGTCAGCGGCATCGCCATGGGCCTGATCCTGGAAGGCAGCGATTTCACCGTGTTGTCCGACATTCTTGGCGACGAGGATCACCTCGGCGACATGGACTTCAAGGTGGCCGGCACGTCCGAGGGCATCACCACGATGCAGATGGACATCAAGGTCGCCGGGATCACCCGTGAGATCTTCGAGGCCGCGCTCCACCAGGCCAAGGAAGGCCGCGCCCACATCCTGAACGAGATGACCAAGGCGCTGGGTTCGGCCCGTACCGAACTGTCCGATTATGCCCCGCGGATCGAGACGATGCAGATCGACAAGTCGAAGATCCGCGAAGTTATCGGCACCGGCGGCAAGGTGATCCGCGAGATCGTCGCCGAGACCGGCGCCAAGGTCGACATCGACGACGAAGGGCTGATCAAGCTGTCGTCTTCCGACCCGGCACAGATCGAAGCCGCGCGCGCGTGGATTCTCGGGATCGTCGAGGAAGCCGAAGTCGGCAAGATCTATGACGGCAAGGTCGTCAACATCGTCGATTTCGGAGCGTTCGTGAACTTCATGGGCGGCAAGGACGGGCTCGTCCACGTCTCCGAGATGCGCAACGAGCGGGTCGAGAAGCCCACCGATGTCGTGTCAGAAGGCCAGGCCGTGAAGGTCAAGGTCCTCGAGATCGATCCGCGCGGCAAGGTTCGCCTGTCGATGCGGGTGGTCGATCAGGAAACCGGCGAAGCACTGGAAGACACCCGGCCTCCGCGTGAAGCGCGCGAGCCCCGTGGTGACCGCCCCGGCGGTGACCGTGGCGATCGTCGTCCCGGCGGCGGCGGCGGCGGTGGCCGTGATCGCGGCCCTCGCCGTGAAGGCGGCGGTGGCGGCGGCGGGGATCGTGGCCCGCGTCGCGAAGGCGGCGGTGGTGATCGTCCTCCTCGCCGTGATCGCGAAGAAGGCGGCACGGTCGATCACGTCCCGGCGTTCCTCAAGTCCGACGACTGAGGCCAACCGAACCAAACCGATGAGGGGGCCGCGAGCAATCGCGGCCCTTTTCATTTTGGCCCCATCAAGCCAGGACAGCGTCATGATTCCCTACGAACATCTCGGCACCGCGATGGTCCCCGGCGGGGTCGAGATCCGGCTGTACAAGCACGACCGCGATTTCATGATCCTGCTCAAACGCGACGAGTTGATGAGCACGCGGATGCGTGGATCGGAGGAGGCGCTGGCGGTCCAGACGATCGGGCGCCTGACTCACCGCCCCGCCCCGCGCATCCTGATCGGCGGCTATGGCATGGGCTTCACCCTGCGCGCCGCGCTCGCCACCGGGCACCGCAACCTGCGGCTGACCGTGGTCGAAATCGTCCCCGAAATCATCGAATGGGCGCGCGGGCCGATGGCCGAATTGACCGCCGGATGCCTGGAGGACCCCCGCGTCGCGCTGGAGTTGCGCGATGTGGCCGACGTAATCGGCGAGGCCACGGACTATTACGACGGCATCCTGCTCGATGTCGACAACGGCCCCGACGGGGTGGTCCGCAAAGCCAACGACCGGCTCTATTCGGCGCAGGGACTGGCTGCCCAGCGCCGCGCGCTGCGTGCGGGCGGTGTGCTCGCGGTATGGTCGGCAGCGCCCGATGCGGGCTTTACCCGCCGCCTAAAAGGCGCGGGATTCGCAGTCGAGGTGGTGACCATCAAAGCGCGCGCCAACGGCAAGGGCCCGCGTCACACGATCTGGTTCGCCACCAAGCCCGCCTGAGGCTGCCCCCTCCCGGCAGCAGGCCCCCGCGCGCTAGTTCAGCGAACGCGTGGGCCGCCGAACGGCAGCGGCGGCGGTGGGCGGCGCGCACCGCGCGGCAGCTGCGCCTGATAGGCCCGCCCGCAGTGTTCGACGCAGTAAGGGAACCCGGGGTTCACCTTCTCGCCGCAAAAATGAAAGTCGGGTTCGCCCGGATGGCCCATCGGCCAGCGGCAGATCCGCTCGTTCAGATCGAGCAGCCCGGTCTTGGTCGCAATCTCGGCACTGGGCCGGGCCGGTACCAGACGGCGCGGCGGTGCGGGCGGGATCGGGGCCTGCTGATCGCCAGGACCCTGACGAAGGAACCCGCCCGGCCCGACCGATACGATCCGGGGCTGCACGGGCTTGACCGGCGCGGCATCCGCAACGGGTGCCGCAGTTGCCTCGTCAGACTGTTCGTCCAAGACCTTTGCGGGCGCCACAGCGGCCGGGCGCGGAGCCGGCGGGGCGGCAGCAGCCGGGCGCGCGGGAGCGGGCGCAGCGGGTCGCGGCGGGGGTGCGGCGCGCGGCGCCTCGGCAACCGGCTTTGCCGTCGCTTCGGGCTTCTCGTTGGGCTTGACCGGTGAGGGGCGCGCTTTCAGCCCGAGCCGATGCGCCTTGCCGATCACCGCGTTGCGGCTGACCCCGCCAAGATCTTCGGCGATCTGGCTGGCAGTGGCGCCGCCTTCCCACATCTTGGTCAGCTTCGCGATACGTTCGTCGGTCCAGCTCATGCTCGCTCCAAAATTCCTGCTTGCCGCAACCCCGGCGCCGTAGCCATCCACGATCCGGCCACGCGCCTTGCAACCAGACCGCGCCGCCGATAGGCGACTGGCCATGCCCGACCCCGTAACCGCTCCGCAAGTGCAAAGCGCCATTCCCGCGCCGCCCGCCGCTCTCAAACCGAGAGGGTTTCCGCCGCACGGGCAGCCGATCATCCACAAGGTCAACCGGCTGGGCCTCGCGACGCTCTATATGAAGGAAGTGCGGCGATTCTTCAAGGTGCAGACCCAGACGATCTGGGCCCCTGCGATCACCACGCTGTTGTTTCTGATCGTGTTCACCGTTGCGCTGGGCCGCGAAGACCGCCTGATCCTGGGCGTGCCTTTCGCCACCTTCATCGCGCCGGGGCTGATCGTGTCGACCGGCATGATGCAGAACGCCTTCGCCAATTCCAGCTTTTCGCTGCTGGTCGGCAAGATCCAGGGCACGATCATCGACTACCTCATGCCCCCGTTGAGCGAGGGCGAGCTGTTGCTGGCGATCGTATCGGCGGCGGTAACCCGTGCGGTGCTGGTGGGCCTGGCGATCGCGATGGTCATGGCGTTCTATCCCGGCGTCAGCCTGGCAATGGCGCATCCCTGGGCGGTGGCGTGGTTCGGACTGATGGGCGCGCTGCTGATGGCCACGATCGGGGTCATCGCCTCGATCTGGGGCGAGAAGTTCGATCACAACGCGGCGATAACCAATTTCGTGATCGCCCCGCTTTCGCTGCTCTCGGGCACGTTCTACGTGATCGACAACCTTGCGCCCGCCTTCCAGGCGATCAGCCGCCTCAACCCGTTTTTCTACATCATTTCGGGTTTCCGCTTCGGCTTTCTCGGCGCGAGCGACATCGGCGACAGCAATCGCGACGTTCTGAACGCGGCGATCGGACTGGGGGCGCTCAACGTTGCTCTGCTGGTTATCGCCTACGCGCTGCTGCGCTCGGGCTGGCGGCTCAAAAGCTGATTGTCAGTGCCTGAGGCCGTGCCGCAGACGATAGCGACCATCGGCGAAATCCTCGAACAACTGTTCCACCGATGGGTGATCGACCGGCCCCGCCTCGGGATCGGCGAGCAGGTTCTGCTGGCTGACATAGGCGACGTAGCTCGATTCGGCATTCTCGGCGAGCAGATGGTAGAACGGTTGATCGCGCCGCGGGCGGACCTCGGCGGGGATCGAATCGTACCATTCCTCGCTGTTGGCGAAGACCGGATCGACATCGAAGATCACCCCGCGAAAATCGAACAGCCGGTGGCGCACGACCTCGCCAATCCCGAACCGCGCCACCGCAACCGGCGGCGCGTCGATCATCTTGCCAGCCTGTGGCGAAAAGAATGCGGAGCGATCCATAACCGCAGATATAGATTATTGCGGGTGCGAAACAAGCAGCCTCGCATGGCGGTCCCCAGCCGCGTGACCATTTGCAGCAGCGAAGGGCTTGGCAAGCGCCCCGCGCTTCGCTAACCGCCGCGCCCAGCACTACCAGATATTGGCCTGCCGGATCGCCGTTTGGCGAACCCGGACATCTCGCGGAGAGGTGGCAGAGTGGTCGAATGCACCGCACTCGAAATGCGGCATACCCGCGAGGGTATCCAGGGTTCGAATCCCTGCCTCTCCGCCATCTAGCTGTTTTCAGCCATTCCCCTACAACCCAGAACCCCGCTTTAAGTAGCGGGAAATAGCCATTCGGGCGTTCCCAGCCGTCCCTTGCCGTTCCCAGCTAGCCGCGCTATCATGTGGTAGGAAGTGTGGGAGCGAAGATAATGGCCCGGTTGACGGCAACGGCGGTGAAGGCGGCAAGTGCGGCTGGTCGCTATGGCGACGGCGATGGGTTGTTCCTGTTGGTCGGGCGCGGCGGCGGCAAAAGCTGGATGGTCCGGGTTCAAAAGGATGGCAAGCGCCGCGATATCGGGCTGGGCAGCGCGGCCAAGGTTCCTCTGAAGCTGGCACGCGAGCGGGCGACTGTGGTCCGGTCGCAAGTTGAGGCGGGGATCGATCCGGTTGCCGAGCGGCGCAAGGCGGCTGGTGTGCCGACCTTTCGGGAAGCGGCGGCGCTGGTTCATGCCGAACACAAGCGCGGGTGGAAAAACGGCAAGCACCGGGCGCAATGGCTGTCGAGCCTCGAAGCCTATGCCTTCCCGCTGTTCGGCGATGTAGCGGTTTCGCAGGTTGAAGCCCCGGCAGTGCGCGACGCGTTGGCCGCTATCTGGCTGGGCAAGCCGGAAACCGCGCGTCGCCTTCGCCAGCGCATCGCCACGGTGATCGACTGGGCCGTTGCGAAGGGATACCGCGATGGGCCTCTGGCAATGGCGGTGATCGACAAGGCGCTGCCCAAACAGCGCGAGCGGGTGAAGCATCATGCCGCCCTGCCCCACGCCGATCTGCCCGCGTTTATGGTCGATCTCCGCGCCCGTGAGAGCATGGGGCGGCTGGCTCTTGAGGCGCTGATACTCACGGCGGCGCGCAGTGGCGAGGTCCGGTTGGCGACATGGGGCGAACTGGACATACAAGCGGCAACCTGGACCATTCCGGCCGACCGCATGAAAGCCAAGCGCGAGCATGTCGTGCCACTGTCCGGGCCAGCCGTGGCGCTGTTTGAGCGCATGAAGGCGCACAAGCGCGGGGGCAGCGATTTCGTGTTCCCCGGTAGCGCCAAGGGCAAGCCGCTAAGCGACATGACCTTGACCAAGGCGCTGCGCGACATGGGCCTTGCCGTCACCGCACACGGATTTCGCAGCACATTCCGTGACTGGGCAGCCGAGGCGACCAACTACCCCTCCGATCTGGCCGAGGCGGCGCTGGCGCATGTGGTGGCTGACAAGACGGTCGCGGCCTATCAGCGCGGCACGATGCTCGACAAGCGTCGGGCGATGATGGTGGCATGGGGAGATTATTGCGGGGGAGCGAGCCGCGCAAACGTGGTTGCGCTTCGTGGCTAAACGTCGTCGCCCTTACGGTGCGCTTTGGGGGCCGGTGCGCAAACAGCTAGAAGGGCACTATGCTCTCGCATTGGAAGCGGGCTGGATCGGAGACGCGGAAAGCGAGGGCAGTTATTGGCGCAATTGCCTTTCGGAATTTGGTTTAACGGCTGAGCCGGTTTGGCACTGGTCCAAGCTGGCGTATGAACTCCGACTGATAGAGTTATCAAAGGATGAGTGGTCAAAAGTGGGGGCACCCGGTCGGGCCGAAATTGCTCAGCGATGCAGAAAACTCGCAAAGCGGCTTCAAGATACTTGGTGGGCGCTAAGCGAAGTCGCAGGACAAAATGAGTTCATCGTTGCAGCGTCGCTCTCCGAATCGGGATTCGGTGACGACATGGGTGCTATTGCGCGCAACGCCACTCAATTGAACAAAATCGCTGACCATCTTGAAGATTTCCCGCAAGCACCACGATGGCGCGATGCAACTAACCGTCGCGCCCGACTTACTTTAGCGTGCCGCATTGCTCCCATTTTCGAGGGTGCCTTTGGCCAGAGCGCCATGCCAATCGGAGGCTCGGCACAGCGAGAGCTAGTCGAAGCCAACGATTGGACGCGTTTTTTTCAAGCCGTTGCCTTTAGTGTCCCACGCGAGGAGGAAACCCCCCGACTTCAGTCGGGTGCTGGCTTCAGCCTTCGACTCGACCGATAGCCAGTATCCTCGGGAAAGTGAGACCGCCTGGAGGGCGTGAAGT
>JBBSKI010000057.1:0-14960 GCA_038256425.1 Sphingomonadales bacterium | reverse complement strand
TGGCAGGAGTGGAGGGATTCGAACCCACGGCCCTCGGTTTTGGAGACCGATGCTCTAACCAGCTGAGCTACACTCCTGTGCGCGCCCCATTACGGACTGCGCGCCCTTAGGGGCAACGCGGCGGGATGACAAGGACGGCGGATCGGCGCACCATGGTTGCCGCCATGCACGCCTCCGTTCCCCCGCCGATCGATGCCGAGTTGCTGCTGCTCGCCTACCGCAGCGGCGTGTTCCCGATGGCCGACAACCGCGACGATCCCGAGGTGTTCTGGGTCGAGCCGCGGCGGCGGGCGATTTTGCCGCTCGATGGGTTCCATTGCTCCGCCTCGCTTGCCCGAACCCTGCGTCGCGGCAAGTTCCGGGTGACCTGCAACGCCGCGTTCGATGCGGTCATCGCGGCTTGCGCCGAAGCCGCGCCCGACCGGGCCGAGACCTGGATCAGCGGGCGGATCGCGGCGAGTTATCGCCACCTGCACCGGCTGGGCTACGCCCATTCGATCGAATGCTGGCACGGCGAAACCCTCGTGGGCGGGCTCTATGGGGTCGGGTTCGAACGGGTGTTTTGCGGCGAATCGATGTTCAGCCGGGTGCCCGATGCCTCGAAAGTCGCGCTTGCTTGGCTGGTTGCGGCGCTCCGGCGGGGGGGAGCGACCTTGCTCGACTGCCAGTTCATGACCACGCACCTCGCCTCGCTGGGCGCGACGGAAATCAGCCAGAAACGCTACGTTGCGCTGCTGCGCGAGGCTCAGGCCGCAGGGGCGGGCGGCAGCGCGGCGGGGGATGGCGCGGCGCTGGGTGCCGGCGAAGGCGTTGCGCTTGCGGCGGGAGCCGGCTTGCCCGCCGGTTTTGCCGCCCTGCTGGTCGATGCAGCGGCGGCGGGCTTCGGTTCCTCGCCGGCAAACTTCATCGCACAGTCCTTGACCCAGACGTCGTAGACCGGGTGCTCGACGATGCTCAGCGCGGGTTGGTTGCGAAACAGCCAGCCCGAGAACACCTTGTACCACTTCAACTGCTCGCGCACCGTGGCGCGCTGTTCGACGAAGACCTGAACGAAGGCCCCGGTCTCGGGGGGATTTTCCCACGGCGCGGTGCGCTCGCAGGCCGATAGCTTGACGATCACGTTATCGACCCGGCGCGATTCGCCGGGTTTCAGCGTCAGGTCGCGGACCAGGTTGTTGCGTTTGTTGAGCAGGCCGATGGTGGCGACCCGCTCGGCCATGGGCGTAACCACACCGCGCTTGTCTTCGGGCGTCGCGGCCGTGGCGACGACCCCGGAACCGGCTTTGCCGACGACTTTCGCCGCGGGAGTCGGTTTGACCTCATCGGGCAGCTCGGGCTTACTTTCCCCGCACGCCGACATTGCCAGCGGAAGTGCGACCAACGGAAGTGCGGCCAGCAGAAGAAAGCGGCGCGAGCGCATCGTTACTCGGCCCCCGTGCCCTCTGGCGTCCAGGCTTCGTAATCGCCGGTCGCCGCTGCGCGCTTGCCGCCGCGCTCGAGCGCGCCCGCCGGGCGATAGGCTGACGCGGTGCCGGTCGCGTTCGGGGTAAAATCGACCTCCCAGATGCGCGCTGGGGGCAGGTTGCTCTCTGGCAGGCCGGCGACGTTCCCATGGAGCCAGCCGTGCCATTCGGCGGGCACCCGGCTGGCATCGTTGGCGCCGTTGTAGATTACCCAGCGCCGATCGGGCGCGCCGTCCTTGCCCGCCTTGCGGAAATAGCGGTTGCCTTGCGCGTCGGTGCCGACCGCCTCGCCGTTCAGCGCGCTGAACAGCGCGGTGCCGATTGTCGCGCCGTCCCACCAGGTGAAGATTTTCGAGAGGATGCCCATCGCCCGGCGCTTAGAGGATGGGAGGGGAGGCGCGCAAGGAGTCGCTCGCCGATGGGGCCATTACCTCTGGAGCCATTATCTCTGGAGCCATTACCTCTGGAGCCATCACCACTCTACGGCATCGCCCGGCCCGATGCCGAGCTGGGCAGCGCGCCCGCCGTTGAGTTCGAGCACCGCAATGACCGGCCCGATCGAAGGCACGGGATCCAGCGAATAGGGCACCGCATTGGCTCCGATGTTGAGAATTCGCTTGTCGGTGCCGATGAACACGATGTCGAGCGGGATCACCGTGTTCTTCATCCAGAAGCTGGCTGGCTGCGGCGGACGCCCGACGAAGATCATGCCTTCGTTCGGACCCATCGCGGTGCGGAACATCAGGCCCTTGCTCCATTCAGCGTCAGAACGCGCGACTTCGACGCGCAAAGCGTGACGCTTGCCGGCCGAGACCACCGTCAACGGGATCACTTCGAGTCCGGACTGCGGATGCTTGGCGGCAGTGGTGGTCGCGGTCTGGCCCGCGTCGGCGGCCCCCTCCACTACAGACGGCGCCGAGCAAGCGGCGAGAGCGATTGCGACCAGCCCGATCAAGCGTTTCATGCGTTTTGTCCCAACACTAATCGGCCTGCGACTCTTCGGCCCGGCGCAGCGCCTCGGCCTCGCTGGCTGCATCGATCAATTCGCGCGCGATGTCGAGGGGATGGCCCGCGCGCAGCATTGCCGAAAGCTGCTTCTGGCGGCGGTCGCGATCCGGCTGTTCGGCCCCGAACGGCCCGAACCGGCGTTTGCGCGCCAGCACCAGTGCGGCAGTCCAGGCCGCTGCGGCATCCCCTTTTGCCCCGGCCCGATCCTCCTCCGCGATCCCCGCCCCGCGCAGCGCCATATCCACCCGCCGGTCGCCATAGCCGCGACGCCGCAGCCCCTCGGCGCGGCCCTTGGCGAACAATGCGTCATCGAGATAGCCCGCCGCGACAAACCGGGTGACGAGAGCGGGAATATCGGGCGGGGCCGCTCCATCCCAGCCGCGTTCCTTCAACTTGCGGCGGCAATAGTCGGCCAGCTTCGCGCCGCTGGTTGCGAACCGCGCGACGTAGTGCAGCGCCAGCGCGTCCAGCCCGGCGGCGTCCAGCGCGGGGCGTGGCCGGGGGACGGCGTTGGTCCGGGGCCGGGAGCGATACGGCGGCATGGCCATATTCGTGCCACAGTCCCCCCCGATTGGTAAATCCCCGCCGCAGCTTACCTATCGAGGGAAGGTCAGCCGCGTCAGTAACGCCGGGCCCGGCCAGGTGGATAAATCACCAGCCAGGCCTCGACAACGAAACGGGTTTATACCGATCATGGCCGATTCCGACACGCTCGACCGGACCGAATTGCCGATGGCACTCACCGCCACGCCAAACGACTGCCCCCTGCCGCGCCGATTCGCCGATTTCGCCACGTTCGGCGAGGCGCTCGACTATGCCGCGCGCAGCGACAAGGGCCTCAACTTCCACGATCCACGCGGGCGGCTGACCCGCGTTTATCCGTTTTCAGAGCTGCGCGCCGATGCGCTCGCCGCCGCGCATCGCCTGGTCGCACGCGGAATCGCGCGAGGCCAACGGGTAGCGCTGGTCGCCGAGACCGGGGCCGAATTTGCCGCGTTGTTCTGCGGCGCGGTCTATGCCGGGGCCTGGCCGGTCCCGCTGCCATTGCCGACCAGCTTCGGCGGCAAGGACAATTATATCGAGCAGTTGAGCGTCCAGCTCGCCAGCAGCGACCCCGCGATCCTGTTCTACCCGGCCGAAATCGCCGAGATGGGCGCTGCCGCCGCCGCGCGCTGCGGGATCGAGGGGCTCGCCTGGGAGGAATTTTACGCCGCCCCGGTGGTCGAAGGTCCGCTCCCGGTGCTGAACCCCGAGGACATCTGCTACCTGCAGTATTCGAGCGGTTCGACCCGCTTTCCCCACGGTGTAGCGGTCACGCACGCCGCGCTGCTCAACAATCTCGCGGGTCATTCGACCTCGATGCTGGTCGGCCCTGGCGACCGCTGCGTCTCGTGGCTGCCGTGGTATCACGACATGGGGCTGGTCGGCTGCTTCCTGTCGCTGATCGCCAACCAGGTCTCGGGCGATTACCTCAAGACCGAGGATTTCGCGCGCCGCCCGCTCGCGTGGCTCGATCTCATCAGCCGCAATCCCGGAACGACGCTGAGTTATTCGCCGACCTTCGGCTATGACATCTGCGCGCGGCGCATTTCGAGCCAGACGAACGTCGCGGACCGCTTCGACCTTTCGCGCTGGCGGATTGCTGGCAACGGCGCGGACATGATCCGCCCCGATGTGATGCAGGGCTTCGTCAACGCCTTTGCCGAAGCCGGGTTCAAGGCCCAGGCCTTCACGCCCAGCTATGGCCTGGCCGAGGCGACGCTGGCGGTCACGGTGATGCCGCCGGGCGAAGGCATCCGGGTCGAACTGGTCGAGGAGGAGCGCCTTTCGGGCCGCCCGCGCGATCTGGCCCGCCCCGCCCGCTATCGCGCCATCGTCAACTGCGGCAAGCCGGTGCTCGATATGGAACTGGAAGTGCGCGGCGAAAGCGGCAGATGGCTGGCCGATCATCATATCGGCAAGATCTGGTGCCGCGGCCCCAGCGTGATGCATTCGTATTTCCGCGATCCCGAATCGACCGATGCCGCGCTGGTCCCCGGGTCGGACGGAGGGGGCGCCTGGCTCGATACCGGCGACATGGGCTATCTGGTCGATGGCTACCTGTTCATCGTCGGGCGGGCCAAGGACATGATCATCATCAACGGCAAGAACCACTGGCCGCAGGACATCGAGTGGGCGGTCGAGCAGCTCCCCGGCTTCCATCAGGGCGACATCGCCGCTTTTGCGGTCGAAAACGAGGGCGGCGAGGAAGTGCCCGCAGTGCTGGTCCACTGCCGCGTCTCCGATCCCGCCGAGCGCCTGCGCCTGCACGACCAGATCCGCGACAAGGTACGTTCGATCACCGGCATGAACTGCGTGATCGAACTGGTTCCGCCCAAAAGCCTGCCGCGCACCAGCTCGGGCAAGCTCAGCCGCGCCAAGGCCAAGACGCTGTACCTGTCGGGCGAGATCGAGCCATTTCGGCTGGCGGCGTAAGGCGCAGTGCTGTTCCAAAACGAGGCAGACTGCACAGGTCTGCCTTGACCGCGGCATCGGTTGGTGATTCCCTGCATTCCGGGGAGAACTGGCATCATGGCTTCGTCCGTGCGCGCAAATGACACCGGGTCCGATACCATCCGCGACGTTCTGGCAGCGGACAAGACGGCGGGTTCGACACCGCAACACGAAGATTTCGGAGTGTTGGTCGGCTGGATACATCAGAACGGCCCGCAAGGCATCAGCCTGGCCATGCAGAGCGCGGCTTCGCAGGCTGCATGGGCAGCGCGCGAGATCGACCGCCGTCACTACCTGATGACCCGCAACCAGGCTCTGTTGCTGGCGCGCTACCTGCTGGAGGCCACCGGCCAGCAGCTCGACCTCCCCCAACGAGCGCACGGTTGGCGTGCCGCACTGGCGCGGTTGCGTGGCAAGCGCGATTAATTCGCAGCAAGCGGAACCAATCGTCGCGTTATGAGTAGCTAGCGTCAGGTGACAACCAGAGGATGGGCGGTGCAGGGGCGCGTCGGATCGTGTCTTGTGGACATTACCTTGGGGGCCTGGGCAAGCGCATGATACTGGATGAAGCATTGCCGGCCGCAAGATCGGCCTCCGCATGATATCCGGTGCTCCTGACGAATTCCGCCTGATCGCCGATTCAGCCCCGGTGCCGATGTGGCTGACCGGGCTCGATCGCACCCGGCGGTTCGTCAACCGTGCCTATCTCGATTTCCTGAACGTGGGTTACGATGAAGGCCGGACGTTCGATTGGCGCAGCATCCTTCATCCGGACGACCACGATCGCATTCTCGTTGAATCTATTGCGGGGGAAGCATCGCTCAAACCGTTCACGCTCGAAGCCTGCTATCGCCGTCACGATAATGAATGGCGCTGGTTGCGTTCGGTATCGCAGCCATCGTTCGATGCGCAGGGCGTCCACAACGGGTTCGTCGGAATCGTCGTCGATCTGACCGACCTGCGCGAAGGCGACAAAGCGCTCAAGACACGCGAACGAAAGCTCTCGGCCTACGTCAACCAGTCGTCCGCCGGGTTCGCCGAAGTGGATCCGAGCGGGCGGATCGTCGAGGTCAACGATCGCTATTGCGAGATTACCGGCTATTCGCGCGAACAGTTGCTCGGCCGCTCCATGCAGTCGATCACCCATCCCGAAGACCTGCCGCGCAACCTTCCACTGTTCGCGGCAGCCGTTTCGCACGGTACGCCGTTCTCGATCGAAAAGCGCTATGTCAGGCCCGATCGATCGGTGGTCTGGGTCAACAATTCGGTGTCGGTCATCACCGGAAACGACAGTAATTTGACCGGAATTCTGGCGGTCAGCATCGACATTACCGCCCGGCGGCTTGTCGAAGAGAACCTGCGAGATGCCGAGGAACGGCTGCGGATGGCGACCGAGGCGGCCGGGATCGGCGCGTGGGAGTGGGATCTCAAGGCGCTGCGCGGCACCTGGTCCGACCAGACCAGCCGCATCCTGGGCGTCGCAGGAGGCGTGGGTGTGTCGGCGCGCGATCACAGCCAGGCGATCCATCCCGATGATCGCAAGGGTGCGCTCGCCGCAGCCAGCGAAGGGATCGCCCGCAACGGACGGTTTACGGCCGAATACCGGATCGTCCGTCCCGACGGTGCGACCCGCTGGGTCGAGGCGCGCGGATTGGCCATCCCCGATGCCAGCGGAACGCCTTTGCGCACGATCGGTACCTTGCGCGACATTACCGAGGCGCGCGCCAACCGTGAGCGGCTTGAAAATCTCAACCGCGAACTGGAAAGCCAGGTCGCCCAGCGCACCGCCGAGCGTGACGGGATGTGGCGACTGAGCCGCGACCTGATGATCGTGCTCGACCCCCGCTTGCGGATGCTGGCGGTCAATCCGGTCTGCGCCGAACTGACCGGTTACACGGCCGACGAGGTCACCGGACACACGTTCAAGCGCTTCATCCATCCCGAGGACTGGCCCACCGCAATAGCCGCAATTCGCGCCGGTCGCCGCGCACCGGTACGCGAAGTCGAGGCCCGGCTGATTCACCGTGACGGGAGCTTGCGCGAATTCGTCTGGAGCGCGAGTCCGGAAGCGGGCCGGGCCTATGTCAGCGGGCGTGATGTGAGCGAGGAGCGCGCCCGCCAGCGTGCGCTGTTCGAGGCGCAGGAGGCGCTTCGCCAAGCACAGAAGCTCGACGCGATCGGCCAGCTCACTGGCGGGGTCGCGCACGATTTCAACAATCTGCTCAGCCCGATCATCGGGACGCTCGACCTGCTGAAGAAGCGCGAGACCGGTGAGGAGCGCACCACGCGGATGATCGACGCCGCCCAGCAATCGGCCGAACGGGCGCGGCTGCTGGTCCAGCGCCTGCTGACCTTCGCCCGGCGCCAGCCACTCCAGCTCCAGCCGGTCGACCTTGCCGCACTGGTCGTGGGCCTGCGCGACCTGATCCACTCGACGTTAGGGCCGGAAATCGCGCTGGGGATCGAAATCGCGGGCGCGGTCCCGCCAGTCACCGCAGACCCGGGACAGCTGGAAACTGCGATCCTCAACCTGGCTGCCAACGCACGCGACGCGATGCAAGCCACTGGCCAGGAAGGCCGGCGATTGACGGTCCTGCTCGCCCCGGATGAAGCCGACGATACGGCGCAATTCGTGGTGCTGGCGGTGACCGACAACGGGGTTGGGATGGATGAGGCGACGCTTGCACGTTCGACCGACCCGTTCTTCTCGGGAAAAGGGGTGGGTCGGGGTTCGGGCCTCGGTCTGTCGATGGTCGATGGCCTGACCGCTCAGCTGGGCGGCACGATGACGATCGAGAGCGAGCCGGGTGTCGGCACCACGGTGCTGCTGCGCTTGCCCGCCAGTCCGGAACACATCGCAGCAAGAGTTCTCGGACCGGTCGAGGAGGTGATGGACTGCGAGGCCTGCCACCACGTCCTGCTGGTTGAGGACGAACCGCTGGTGCGCATGGCTACTGCCGAACTGCTGCGTGATTCGGGCTTCGAGGTCACTGAAGCCGCAAGCGCGGAGGTTGCGCTGGCGTTGTTTGAGGCCGGGGACAGCTTCGATTGCGTGGTCACCGATCACCTGATGCCCGGGATCACCGGGGTCGAACTGGCGCGCATCCTGCGCGCATCGCACCCCGACCTGCCGGTCATGCTGCTTTCGGGCTATGCCGAACTCGATTCGTTCGGGAGCGAGCTGCCCTTCATGAGCAAGCCCTATCGTGCCGACGACCTGGTCGCAAAAGTCAGCGCGCTGGCGGGCCGGAAGAGCCTGCCCACGGTCAACTGAGCCCCGGCCTATTTGCCTAGCTTGGCGTGCAGATGGTCTGCGGTACGGAACGCCAGCGCCAGGATCGTCAGCGTCGGATTGGCCCAGCCCCCGGTCGGGAACAGCGAACTGCCGGCAACGTAAAGGTTGGCGAGGCCATGAACCTTGCTGTCGCCGTCGGTGACGCCCAGCTTCGGGTCGGTGCTCATCCGGGTGGTGCCCATGTGATGATAGCCGCCGATCGGGTTTTTCGAGACCAGCCGGTCGAATTCCCACGGCACGCTGTCGTCGCTGAGCCACGGCGAAGGCACAACCTCGCCAAGGCCGAGGCGGCGCAGTTCGCTGCCGAAGGTCTCCATCGTGACCCGAACGGTGCGCTTGTCGATCTCCCTGACCGCCCAGTTCAGCTGCACCCGCGGCAGGCCCAGTGCATCGGGACGCGAGGGATCGAGCACGATCCGGCTGTCCGGATTGGGCGACTGTTCGGTACGGACCACCGCGTAGATCTTGCGGTCGGTCGCCTTGGTCAGCAGCCACGGACGATAGGGATCGATGAATTCCTGCATCCGAACGCCGCTGTGTTTCAGCGCGTACCACATCTTGCGCCAGGCCTTGTTGGGCACGGCCATCGAGTGGCGCATGTAATTGAAACCGGTCATGAAACTGCCCATCGGGCGGCCCGGCGGTTTGCGCACGTTGATCGTGAAGCTGGCGTTGAGGATCTCGTCCTGCCGCTGAACCGCCTCGGCGGGGCGGATCGCGGCGGCGAAGCGGCTGCCGTGGAAGTGCATCGACTTGCCCAGCCGCAGCACCTTGATCGGATGATCGGTGACGATTTCCCCGCCGCGGCAGTGGACGTGCTCCATGAAGCAGCGCCCCGCCATCTCGCCGCCCAGGCCATGCGCCATCAGCAACCGCGCGTTCTCCAGCCCGCCGCAAGCCAGCACGAACTGCCTGGCGGCCACCGTGGCGGTCCGGCCCGAAAGGCTGGCAAGGCCAAGTCCGGTTACTTCGCCAGCATTGGTCTCGATCTTTGTAACGGTCGCCTTGGTCAGCACGCGGATGCGCGGGTGCTTGAGCACATCGTCGCGGTAAGCGGCGGTGAAGCGGTCGATATGATGATCGAACTGCCAGTAGGAGGCATCGATCCGGTCGCGGTTCAGCTTGGGCGCGGCGGAGCCCATCCGGTCGAGCACATGCATCGCCATATGATCGCTGATCAGGCCAAGGCGGGCTTCGGCCATCTGGTAAAAGGGTTCGAGCTCCGCCCCGGTCAGCGGCCAGCCCGACAGCGGCACCCAGCCGCGCGTTTCGAAGTCGATCGGGTCCAGCCGGCAGGTCCGCCCGCCCCAGATCGCCGTCGTTCCGCCAAAGAAGCGCAGGCGGGCGCGCAGCAGGTCGTAGTAGGGCAGGCCGATGTTGTCGGCTTCGTTGAGCTGCTGCACCGTCGCGTCGAAGTCTATGCCCCCCGATTCAAGCAGCAACACCTCGTGCCCAAGGTCCGCGAGCCGCTTGGCGACGGTCTGCCCCGCCGCGCCCGCGCCGACCACGCAGACCTCGGACGACAGCGCCGTCCCGGATTCCAGTTCGTCAAGCGATTGCAGCATAAGGCCCCCTGCGGCAGCCACTAACGCCAGTTCCGCTCGGGGGAAAGCGCGCGACTACGTGTCTTAGCCGTATAATACAGCTTGCCAAGCCGCTGGCATCCCACCATGTTACCCGCAAAACCAAGGGACGGACGATGGCCACGCAAACGACGACCACCAGCAAACTGGAACTGACCGCACCCGATCCGGTCCCCGTGGTCGCCCCCGAACAGGCGATCGGGCTGGTTCCGGTGGGCGCGGACGAGAAATCCAAGCTGGAACTCAAGGTCGATGCGTTCGTCGCCGATCTGGTTGCACAGGACGCTGCCAGCCCCGAATTCGGCAAGCGGGTCGATCAATTGACCAACATGGGGCGCAAGGAAATCGCCGCCGCCAGCGCGATGTCGAACCGCTTTCTCGACCGCCCGGTGCGCGCGATGGACAAGGAAACCGGCGTCGGCAACGATCTTGCCGAACTGCGCCGCACGGTGGAGGAACTCGATCCGGGCCGTCAGGGCAAGCTCTCATCAGGGCGCAAGTTTCTCGGGATCATCCCGTTCGGCAACAAGCTGACCCGCTATTTCGATGGCTATACCAGCGCGCAGGGCCACATCTCGTCGATCCTCGCCCGCCTCGCCTCGGGCAAGGACGAGTTGCTGATGGACAACGCCGCGATCGACGTCGAGCGCCAGAACCTGTGGAAGGCGATGGGCAATCTCGAACAGATGATCCACATCAGCCGCACGCTCGACCAGCGGCTGGAAGAAAAGGCCATCGATTTCGATTCGAGCGATCCGGCCAAGGCCAAGGCGATCCGCGAATCTGCGCTGTTCTATGTCCGCCAGCGCACCCAGGACCTGCTGACCCAGATGGCGGTGACGGTGCAGGGTTATCTCGCGCTCGATCTGGTCAAGAAAAACAACGTCGAGCTGGTCAAGGGTGTCGACCGGGCCAGCACCACCACCGTCGGCGCATTGCGCACCGCAGTTACGGTCGCGCAGGCGATGACCAACCAGCGGCTGGTGCTGCAACAGATCACCGCGCTCAACACCACCACCGCGGGCCTGATCGATTCGACCGGCAAGCTGCTGAAGGAACAGACGGGATCGATCCACGAGCAGGCCGCCGCCAGCACGATCCCGCTCGAAACGCTCCAGCGCGCCTTCCAGAACATCTACGACACGATGGACAACATCGACACCTTCAAGCTCAAGGCGCTCGATTCGATGAAGACGACGGTCGAGACGCTGACCACCGAGGTCGAGAAATCGCGCGGCTACATCGCGCGGGCGGAAGGGGCAGCGCAGGCAAAGATCGGCTCAGGCAGCACCGCCGCGCCCAGTCTTCTGTCGCTGGAGGGCTGATGGCCAGCCCCGCGCACGACAGCACCCGTACCATGGCCGAAGCGCGTCAGTCGCTGGTGCGCCAGCGCGCAGGCGGACGGCGGGTCGGCTCGATCGGACGCGGTTCGGCCGAGCTGAAGGCCCGGCATTTCAAGGGCAAGATCAAGCGGTTATTGCTGGCACTTGCCGGGATAGTGATTGCGGCGATGGTCGCGGGCACGATCATCGGCGGGATCGGCATTGTCGGCCTGTTCTACACGGTGCTGGCGGGGCTGGTGGCGATGTTTGTGCTGGCACGCTATCCGCAGCTCAAGCCGCCGGTCCAGGCCCGGCTCAACGAGGGCGATGTTCGCACGATGGTCGGGCGGACCGAACTGTGGCTGGAATCGCAGCGCCCCGCCCTGCCCGCGCCCGCAGTCGAACTGGTGGATCAGCTGGGGGTGCAGCTCGACGCATTGGGGCTCCAGCTCGAGGGGCTCGATCCGCTCCAGCCGGCGGCGGTGGAAGTCCGCAAGCTGGTGGGCGAGCACCTGCCCGAAATGGTGACAAGCTATCGCCGCATCCCCGTGCACTTGCGCCAGGAAGACCGCGGCGGGCGCACCCCCGACCAGCAGCTTGCCGATGGCCTGGGCAAGATCAGCGCCGAAATCGACCAGGTAACGCGGCAACTGGCAGCAGGCGATCTCGATAAGCTGGCGGTCCGCGGGCGCTTTCTCGATTACAAATACGGCAGCGCGCTCGAAGAGCCGGATGATACCGGAAATGGGGCCGGAGAGGGCAAAGCCTGATGCGAATCGCAATCCCGCACAAGCTCGACAAGGCCGAGGTCCATCGCCGCCTGCACAGTCGCACCGGGGAAATCGTCGATTTCATCCCCGGCGGGCTGGCGCAGATCGAAAGCGACTGGATCGCCGACGATCACCTCGCGCTGGGGATTACCGCGATGGGCCAGTTCATTCCGTGCGATGTGCACATCGAAGACAGCCAGATGGTGGTCGAGATCGACCTGCCCAAGCAATTGAGCTTCGTTGCCGGGATGATCGAGAAGGGCGTCAAGCAGACCGGGATGAAGATGCTGACCTGACCGTGGATGTTTTCCGTTGCCCGGCTATTCCGGCTTGTCGGGGGTAAGTGGGCAAATGTGGTTCAGGTCGCGGGTCGCGCGATGAGACACTGGCCGTTCGGGTCGAACGCAACCTCATCAATTCCCGCCGCCCAGCCGCAGCTTCCCGGCTCCAATCGCCGCCCGCCGATCCGCACGACGCCCCGGCGAGGAACTACCAGCAATGGCCCGGCATAGGCTGCGCGCAGGGCGGCGTCGGGTTCGCCCTCCAACCGGTGCAGGGTAAAATACCGCCCTTCGGCCAGTTTCACCGTACCGCCCTCGGGCACATGAAACCGCAGCGCGGGATCGTGCGGCTCACCCCTGGCGACCGCCACTCCGGCATCGAGGTGCAATTCGCGTGGGCGGCCATAGTCGTGGAGGCGATAGGTGATATCGGCGTTCTGCTGGACCTCGATGAGGCTGATTCCCGCGCCGATGGCGTGGACCGTGTTGGCCGGAATGTAAAAGAAATCGCCCGCGCAGACCGGATGCCAGACCAGCAGATCCTCGATCGTTCCATCGAGCGCGGCGGCGCGGATTTGGGCGGGAGAGAGGACCTCACGGAATCCCACTCCCAGCGTCGCGCCGGGCTCGGCATCGATCACCAGCCAGCATTCCTCCTTTCCGTTGGCACCATCGCCCGAAGCCAGCGCCTGCCCATCGTCAGGGTGAACCTGGACCGAGAGCTTTTCCGAAGTGAAGATGTACTTGACCAGCAGCGAGGGCAGTTCTGGTGGTGGTTCAAACCAGATTTCCCCGATCCGCTTGCCGGGCGGCGCAGTGAATGGCGCGGGCAGGATGTCACGACCCCACGGCTTTTCGACCGTCCGGATCGGTAGCGCCCCGCTCACTGGTTTTGGGCTCCGGACAATTTGCCCACCAACTGTGCGCCCGCCGCCGTGGTCACCAGCACCTCGTTCCCGTCGACCACCACGATCACGTCGCTGAGCCCGATCACCGAAACCCGAGGCCCGTCGGTGGATACCAGCACGTTGCGGCAATCGACCAGTTCGGCCCGATGGCTGCCCGCGCCCTTGATCGCGTTGCCGGCCTCGTCGCGGTCCAGCGCGGCGTGGAGCGCCTGCCAGTTGCCGATATCCGACCACGCCATGTCGGCACGCACCATCGCGGCGCGGCGGGTGTTTTCCATCACCGCATAATCGACCGATTCGCTGTCGATCGAAGCAAAGGCCTCGGCATCGGGATGAAACCGCTGGCCGTCCTCGGTGCCGTTGTCCACCGCCGCCCGCGCGGCGGCTGCGATCGCCGGGCGATGCGCCTCCAGTTCCTCGAGAAAGTGCCCGGCGGTGAAGGCAAAAATGCCCCCGTTCCAGTGATAGTTGCCGTCCGCCAGGAAATCCTCGGCGGTCGCCAGATCCGGCTTCTCGACGAACCGCGCCACCGAAAAGCCGCTGTCACCCAGCGCCTCGCCCTGGCGGATGTAACCGAACCCGGTTTCGGGGGCCTGCGCGGCGATTCCGAAGGCCACCAGCCAGCCATCCCGCGCCAGGCCCGCCGCAGCCCGCGCAGAGGCAACGAACGCCGCGCTGTCGCCGATATGGTGATCGCTTGGGCAGACCAGCATGACCGCCTCGGACGGCAGTCGCAAGGCCGCCAGCGCGATCGCCGCAGCCGTGTTGCGCGCCGATGGCTCGACGATCACGTGCGCATCCGCCGGGGCCTGCGCCTCGACGTGTGTGAGATGCGCGGTGCCGGTGACCACCACCGGTTCGGCGAAGTCATCGCCGGCCACACAGCGCGCCAGCGTCGCCTCGAACAGCGTCGCTTCGCCCACCAACGGCAGGAATGGCTTGGGCATGGTGGCGCGGCTGCGCGGCCACAGCCGCGTGCCACTGCCCCCGCACAGGATAACCGGGACGATTTGCGTCATGAATTTGTGCCCATAATCAGTTCAACGCACGATCATTCCATCAGTGCCAGAATGTCGGCGACCGAAGATGTGGCAAAGCCCACTGCGCTGTCCGAGATGCCATAGGGGATCAGCAGGCGGTCCCAGGTCAGCAGTACGCCGCAGGTGTAGATCACGTTGGGGACATAACCCGCGCGGTCGGCATCTACTGCGGTCAGCACCGGCCGGGCGGTTCGGCCAATGACCTTGGATGGATCGTCGAGATCGAGCAGCGCGCATCCCAACGCATATTTCCGCATCGCGCCGACCCCGTGCGTGAACATCAGCCACCCGGCATCGGTCCGGATCGGACTGCCGCAATTGCCGATCTGGATGAATTCCCACGGATATTTGGGCTCCATCAGCAGCTCGCCATCGGAATCCCAGGTATCGATGCGGTCCGATCGGATCAGGTAAAGGTTCTTGCCGTCCTGCCGCCCGACCATCATGTAATCGCCGCCGATCTTTTCGGGAAACAGCGCCATGCCCTTGTTGCGGCCGGCCTGGCCGTGGATCGGTTCGAGTGTAAAAGTAGCGAAATCACGCGTGCGGAGCAGTTCGGAGCGGATCGAGTGGCCGCTGTAGGCCGTATAGGTGCCCAGCCATTCGTAATCGCCGTCACCGTGATCAAAGCGCACCAGCCGCAAGTCTTCCAGACCGTTGCGCTGCTGTTCGGTGATCGGGAAAATCACGCTGTTCGACAGGCTGCTTTCAGCGTGGCGGTGGACGGTCACCCCGTCGATCCCATCGGTGAGCGAGTTCTGGTCGGTCACCAGCGCAGTCGCAAAGGCACCCTGCGG
>JBBSKI010000056.1:0-15139 GCA_038256425.1 Sphingomonadales bacterium | reverse complement strand
CGAGCCTCGCCGACCGCCTGCTGGCAGCGGGGGTCGACAAGGACCACCGCGGCCGCGAGAAGGCCAGCGATCACGCGCCGATGTGGATCGAAGTGAGCGGGTAAGGGTTCTTTGCAGCTTCGCTGAAGCGCGGCACCGGCCGCTCCTCGCCGTCAGGCGGAAAACGACTCAGCGATAGAACACATGATTATCGACCCGCGCCATGCGGGTCAGCCGCCAGCCGGGCGAGACACGCGCGGCGTGGAAGAACAGCGCGCCTTCGACCGGGCTGTCCCAGGCATCGAAATGCGCGATATGCGCAATCTTGGCGGCTTCGGCCCAGGCGCGGCCGGTCTTGTTGATATTGGGCATGCTCCGTCCGCGCACGAACGAAAATTGCGATGGCTGATAGACCACACCGCAATAGCTGGTGGGGAAGCGGCCGGACTTGGCCCGAGCGATAATAACCTTGCCGACGGCCAGTTGTCCGGCCAGCGATTCGCCCTTCGCTTCAAAATAGATTGCCCCGGCAAGGCAGGCGAGTTCGCCCGAGAGGCTGTCGGGCAGCGGGGTGTCGGCGACCAGCGAGTGCAAAGACCCGGCATTGGACGAACCGTCATTGAGAGGTGCGGTAGGAGGTGCGGCGTCCGGGGCGGTCTCGGCAGCAAGTGGCTGGACCACGGGGACGGTGACGAAGGTCACCTGCGATTCGGCGCGAACCTGATAGCTCTGCGAATTGCCGGCCTGGGCGCCGGATGTCTGGGCACCGGATGTCTGGGCAAGCGCGCCGGAACCGTTGGCGCTGACAAGAGTTGAAACAAGCATGGCGGCGACGGCGATTCCGCTCGCCAGTCGAACTTTGGTGCTCATTGATAATCTGCATCGGGCGGCGAACAGACCTGCGTGCGATGGGTAACAGACGCGAGGTTCGCCCCACGCGAGTCACCAGGATCGGACCGGCTATTCTCCGACTTGCGTGCCTGCTCCGCCACCTGAATGTGTCCGGATGCCGCCTGCGCTTAACTGAAAGGTCGCTCTGATTGTGCAGTGCAGCAGAGTCAACCAACGTTAATCTTCGAATCGGATGAGCCGTTCCGGATTCACGACGTCGAGTTCAACGATCCAGATATCGCGGTCCTGCGCGCTGCGACGTGTCAGATAGGCGTCAAATTCGCTTTTATTTTCAGTGTCTTGAATGCGAGTTTCGACCCATTTGCGGGTGCCATCCAGCTGTGGCATGCGCTCGAAAAGTCTCGCTATTCCGCCGTTTTCTAGGGCCACGACGAGGATTGTGCCGCCATCGGGCTCACCCTTATGGAGCACGGCCGCAAACCCCCCGGCGGCTTGCGCCGCGCGAATCAGTCCCGACACTTCGAGTTTCGCAGAGATCCGGCTCATGACGCTTTGCCATATCCCGCGAAAAGCCGGTTGATCGGCGCACCGGCATAAAGCCTTTCGAGGGCACGATGGTGGAACGAGGCACCGCTGGACGCGGCACCGTTCTCATCGGGCAGTTCAACGGTCGATACTCCAGACCCGCCTTCGTCAGGCGGCGTCACGGTCGATCACATTGCACAAAAGCCCATAGATTGCTTCCGATCCAGGCGCGGCTTCGAGACTGTTTCGCATCCGCTCGTCGCGCATCAGCCGCGAGATCGCCGCGAGCGCCTGGAGATGCGCCGCCCCGCCCTGTTCGGGTGAAAGCAGGCCGAAAACGAGGGTCACAGGCATGGCGTCGGCTGCTTCGAACGCCACTGGCACTTCGAGCCGCAAAAATGCCGCGATCGGCGTATCGAGACCGGGAATGCGCGCATGCGGGGTCGCGACACCGCGCCCGAAGCCGGTGCTGCCGAGCCGCTCGCGTTCTTCGATCCGATCGAGCACGACCGCAGGATCGAGCGCGTAAACCGCTGCAAATCGTGCCGCCAACAATTCGAGCACTGCCGGCTTGTCGGCGGCGCGAACCGTGGCGACCGCATCGGGCTCTAGCGTGAACAGCTGGGTCATTACGAAACGGTTCCAAACCGGAAAACACAGCCCATACAATAAGCTGACCGACGAGGGATCCGCCAGGCGCGCAGTCGTACGGGGTGCAGAAAGGCCCCGGCGACGGGGCCGGAGACTCAGTGCGGCTCGACCCAGCCGATCGATCCATCACCACGGCGATAGACCATATTATGTCGCCCGGTTCCAGCGTTTTTGAAAAACAGGGCGTTGGTATTGCGAAGGTCGAGCATCATCACGGCATCGGCGACCGTCGCTTCGGGAACGTCGACCTTGGTCTCAGCGATCACCACCGGCGCATCGGCTGCCTCGGCCTCGGCCTCTTCGCTCTGGAATACGACGTAGCCGGCAGCCTCCTCGTCGCGTTCGACCCGGCGGGCTTGGGCCGATGCGTCGTGGCGATCCTTGATCCGCCGCTTGTAGCGCCGCAGCTGCTTCTCGATCTTGTCTGCCGCGCCATCGAGCGCAACGTGTGCGTCATGCGCAACCGCGTGGCCCTTGAGGATCAGCCCCTGCATCACATGGGTTACGATATCGCAGCGAAACGCGCCTTGGGGTGCCTTGCCGAAAGTAACCTGCGAGGAGAGCGCGCGGCTGAAGTACTTATCGACGATCGCGCTCAACCGGGTGTCGGCATGCCCCTGGAGTGCGGTACCGGTATCGACCTGATGGCCGGAAACGCGAATATCCATGAGCATTCTCCTTGGTGGTGCGGACCGCATCGGATCTCCCGATACAAAGCCCGCGTCAGCGCGTCTGTTCCCAGATCGGCGACTGAATCGTGGTCAGAAACGCGGTGTGGCGCGCCAGCTCGTCGAGGCTGGGCGCGAAGGTCCGCGCGGGGCGGAAGGTCCGCTCGCGCCCGATCGAACCCGCATCGGCCCGGTCGCTATCGCTTTCGACCGCGAGGCCGAGCCCGATCTGGCGGCCGCCGGTAAGCTCGACATAAAGCTGGGCGAGCAGTTCGGCATCGAGCAGCGCGCCATGGCGGGTGCGGTGGCTGCGATCGATCCCATAACGGGTGCACAGCGCATCGAGGCTGAGCTTGGCGCCGGGATGGCGGACCCGGGCCAGCGCGATGGTGTCGATCATCCGGCTGCGACACACCGGATCGCGCCCGCAGGCGGCCAGTTCCATGTCGAGAAAGCCGAAATCGAAGGTCGCGTTATGCGCGACCAGCGGCGCGTCGCCGATGAATTCCAGCAGGTCCTCGACGTGATGAGCAAAGGCGGGCTTATCGGCGAGGAACGCATCGGACAGGCCGTGGACCGCCTCGGCCCCGGCGGGCATCGACCGACCGGGATTGAAATAGGCGTGGAACGTGCGCCCGGTGGCGACCCGGCCGAACATTTCGATACAGCCGATTTCCACGATCCGGTCGCCGCTTTTGGGGTCGAGGCCGGTGGTTTCGGTGTCGAAGATTATTTCGCGCATTGGCATGACTATCGGCCCGCAAAGGCCCGGTTACAAGGCCCGCGACGCAGCTTTTTCGCGCAGTTCATGGACGAGTGCGGCAACTTGGTGGCGGGTTGCGGCGAGTGCCGTCCCCGTATCGATGACGAAATCGGCGCGGCTGCGTTTTTCGGCATCTGGCACCTGCAGGCCCACAATTTTCTCGAATTTTTCCAGTGTCATGCCGGAGCGGGCCAAAACCCGCTCGCGCTGCATCGCGGGAGGCGCCGACACGACCGCGACCGCATCGAGGCCGTGCTGGCCGGATTTCTCGTAAAGCAGCGGGATGTCGAACACGATCAACGGTGCGGCGGCGTTGGCGGTAAGAAAGTCGGCGCGCCGCGCCGCCACTGCCGGATGAACGATGGCCTCGAGCCGTTTCAGCGCCGCCGGATCGCTGAACACCTGAGCGCCCAGCTCGGCACGCTTGACCCCGTTTTCATCGGTGCTGCCGGGAAACGCCGCCTCGATTGCCGGTATCAGGACACCCCCGGGCCCCTGCAGGCCGTGAACCTCGGCATCGGCATCGAACACCGGCACGCCAAGGCCCCGAAACATCGCCGCGACCGCCGACTTGCCCATGCCGATCGAGCCGGTCAGGCCCAGGATGAAGGGGCGCATGGCGGGGCGGGTCATGCGGTCAGCAACGCGCGGAGTTCGGCGTCATGTTCGCGCGGGGCGGGCTTGCCGAAAAACATCTCGAACGCCTTGGCCGCCTGGCCGATCAGCATGGTGAGACCGTCTATCGTGCGCAGGCCCGATGCGCGCGCCGCCTGCAACAGCGGCGTGTCGATCGGCGAGGTGACAATGTCGTATACTACGCTGGCCGGGGGGGCGTGGCTGAGGTCAAATGCCAGCAAAGGCTGCCCCGACATCCCCAGCGGGCTGGCGTTGACCACCAGATCGAGGCAACCGGCACGGTCGTCGAAGACGAAATCGGTCGCAGTGGCAAAGTGTGCGATATCGACCGCGTGATGCTCTCCATGGGGTGCCAACTCATCGAGCAATGCCCTGGCCTTGGCCGGTTCGCGCCCGGCGAGGACGATCACGAAACCTTCGTCGGCCAAAGCCGCGACGATTGCGCGTGCCGCTCCGCCCGTACCGATCACGCGAGCCATGCGAAACAAGTGTTCGCGAGCGAGTAGCTGCTGCAGCGGCTCAAGAAATCCGGCGACATCGGTGTTGTAACCGCAAATCGTGCCGTCGCCTGCGCGAACCACCGTGTTCACTGCTCCGATCCGCGCTGCGAGCGGGTCTATCCGGTCGAGCAGTGGCATGATCGCCTGCTTTTGCGGCATCGTGACATTGCAGCCGCGCCAATCATGATCGTCGCGCTGACCGGCAAGGTAATCGACGAGGCCGTCCGCTGGGATCATGACTTTTTCATAAGCACCCGCCAGGTCCAGCTTGCCCAGCCAGAAGTTGTGAATGATCGGAGATTTCGAGTGCGCGATCGGGTCGCCGATCACTTCCGCATAGGGCCGGGTCACTCGATCGCCCCCAGATCGCGCAGCGCGGCCAGAACCGCGAGCAGCGGCATCCCCAGCACGGTAAAATGGCTGCCCTCGATGTTCTCGAACAGCTGCACCCCGCGCGCCTCGATCCGGAACACCCCGACGCAGGCCTTCACCGCGGGCCATTCGAGCGCAAGGTAGCGGGCGATGGCGGCGTCCGACAGCACCCGCACTCGCAGCCGCGCAACTTCTCCGTGACGCCACAGCGCCACCCCATCGCGCGCCAGCACAGCGGCGCTGTGGAGGTGCATGATGCGGCCCGAAAAGGCGCGCAGGTGCTCGCTGGCCTCGTCTCGGGTTTTCGGCTTGTCGAACAGGCGGCCGCCGACCTCGACCAGCGAATCGCTCCCCAGCACCAGCTCGCCGAGCCGTTGCTCGGCCACCGCCTGTGCCTTGGCGGCGGCCAGCGTTAGCGCCAGCCCCGCTGGATCGCCGGTTCCCATACGCTGCTTGACCAGGTCTTCGTCGATCCCCGCCGGGACGGCGATGAACTTGACGCCCGCTGCCTCCAGCATGGCCTTGCGCGAGGCGCTTTGCGAGGCGAGCACAAGCGTCATATCGGTCTGATCCCGTCGATCGCTCCCGAACTGGCCGAAGCTCCCGCAGCCTCGCGCTCGTTGTACAGGTTGATGACTGCCGCTGCGGTTTCCTCGATCGAGCGGCGCGAGACGTCGATCACCGGCCAGCCGTTGTCGGCGAACATCCGCCGCGCGAACTGCACCTCGCGCGCGACGTGATCGGCGTCGACATAGCTGGTTTCGGGCGCCTGGCCGATCGACAGCAGCCGGTTGCGCCGGACCTGGACCAGCCGCTCGGTCGCGGTCGTCAGCCCGACCACCAGCGGACGGCGCAGCCCGAACAATGCAGGTGGCGGGGGGCTTTCGATCACGATCGGAATGTTGGCGGTCTTGTAACCGCGATTGGCAAGATAGATCGAGGTCGGGGTCTTGGACGAGCGCGAGACGCCCGCCAGCACGATCTGCGCTTCCTCCCAGTTTTCCCAGTTCACCCCGTCATCGTGGGCGATGGTGAACTGGATCGCCTCGACCCGGCGGAAATAGGCTTCGTCCATCGCGTGCTGGCGCCCCGGTCGCGCCTTGGCACGCTGACCGAGCAGGCCTTGCAGAGCGTCGGTCACGGTATCGAGCGCGGGCACGACCGGCAGGCCGAGCGCAGCGCAGCGCGCTTCCAGACGGGCACGTGTTTCGGTATTGACCAGGGTGAAAAGCACGAGGCCCGGGTTCGCCGCGATTTCGGCCATGATCCGGTCGAGATGCTGCTGGCTGCGAACCATCGGCCAGAAATGGCGGATAATCTCGGCATCGTCGAACTGGGCCAGCGCGGCCTTGGCGATCATCTCCAGCGTCTCGCCGGTCGAATCCGACAGGAGGTGAAGGTGAAGGCGGTTCATCGCGACACGGCTATGCCCAAGCCCGGGCCTTGTGGAAAGCCGCGAGCCCTGTGGAAAGGTGGAGCACAAGCCTGTGTTGCAAGCCGGGGACAAGTCGGAACGGCGATTCCGTTCGTCCAACGAGTCCTTCGCTCCCCCGCCGGCCAACAGCCGCGTTAGCTTATCCACGCCCCAAAGGTAGTGGGGATAGCTTTGGCTTGACCCCGCGCCGTGCCGATTCGACCGTGCGATTCAACTTGTGTCTGCGTCGATAGTTCGGGCAGGGGGCAACCGTCCCCGCTATCCACAGTCCATCATCTCTCAACAACAATAAGATTCTTTATTAGGATTATAGTGACGTGAAGACGCGATGCCCGGCCTGCTGCTCGATACGCTGAACGGCGAAAGCCATCGCGAACGCCCGATCTGGCTGATGCGCCAGGCCGGGCGCTACTTGCCCGAGTATCGCGCATTGCGTGCAGCCAAGGGCGGATTTCTGGCGCTGGTCTATGATCCACCGGCCGCCGCGGAGATCACGCTTCAGCCGATCCGGCGGTTCGGCTTCGACGGCGCGATCCTGTTTTCGGACATCCTGATCGTGCCCTATGCGATGGGCCAGGATCTGGAATTCCTCGTCGGCGAAGGACCCCGGCTCAGCCCGCGACTGCTGGACCGGACGCTCGACACCTTGCATGCCGTCACCGAGCGGCTCCAGCCGATCTATGAGACCGTCCGCCTGGTTCGCGCCAGCCTGGCCGCCGACCGCACCCTTCTGGGCTTTGCCGGGTCTCCCTGGACCGTGGCGACTTACATGGTCGCGGGAGAGGGAAGCCGCGATCAGCACGATACGCGCGCCCTGGCCTATCGCGATCCCGCAGCGTTCCAGGAGATCATCGATGCGATTACCGAGGTAACGATCGACTATCTCGCCGGACAGATTGCAGCGGGCGCCGAAGCGGTGCAATTGTTCGACAGCTGGTCGGGCAGTCTGGCCCCGGCCGAGTTTGAACGCTGGGTGGTCGCGCCAACCGCGCAGATCGTCGCTGCATTGAACGCTCGTTTCCCGCAGGTTCCGGTCATCGGTTTTCCCAAGGGCGCCGGCGCGAAACTCCCGGCCTATGCGCGCGAGACCGGGGTGTCCGCGATCGGGCTCGACGAGACGGTCGATCCGATGTGGGCTCACGCCAGCCTGCCACCGGGCATGCCGGTTCAGGGCAACCTTGATCCGCTGCTGATCGAAAGCGGTGGGGCCGAGCTGGAGGCGCGAGCGACCGGCATCCTTGAAGCCTTTGCGGAGCGTCCCCACGTGTTCAATCTCGGCCACGGGATCGGACAGCACACGCCGGTCGAGCATGTCGAGCAATTGCTCGGGGTGGTTCGTGCCTGGCGCGGATGAGGGTGCAGTGGGGATGGCGGTTCGGTGGATCAGGCGCTGGCGATGACCTATCTCTGGCTTAAGGCGGGCCATGTGATCTTCGTGATCTTCTGGATGGCGGGGCTGTTCATGCTGCCGCGGTTCTTCGTCTACCATCAGGAAGGCATTGAGCGCGATGGGCCCGGATCGCCCGAGGCGGCGTTGTGGGTGACGCGCGAAGCCAAGCTGCTCAAAATCATCTTGTGGCCCTCGCTGGGCGTAGTGTGGGTGCTGGGCCTGTTGCTCGCCTGGACTACCGGCGCCTTCGGCCAGGGCTGGTTCCACGCCAAGCTGGCGCTGGTTCTGGCGCTGAGCGCCTATCACGTCTGGATGGCAGGCTATGCCGCGTCGCTGGCGCATGGCGAACAGCGCCTGGGGGGCAAGCAGCTGCGCCTGCTCAACGAGGTGCCGGGCGTGGCGACGGCGCTGATCGTGATCCTGGTGATAGTGCAGCCGTTCTGAGGCTGTTTGCGCTGGTTCGGACTGCCGGATTGACTTGAATCGCCGACCGACCTATTTCGCAGACCTCTCCCCTATCGGTGACGAGCGGTGCATTCGATGCCGCTCAGGGTCCGCTTTCTCCAAGCCCCCAGACCCCACCAGCGATATCCCGCAAACCGGCCTACTCCACATACTTCCGGATACCCCCATGCATCTCAAAGACCTGAAGAAGAAAAAGCCCGCCGAGCTGGTCGAAATGGCCGAAGAGCTGGGGGTCGAAGGTGCATCGACGATGCGCCGCCAGGACATCATGTTCGGCATTCTGAAAGAGGTCGCCGAGGACGGCGAGCAGATCTGGGGAGAGGGCACGATCGAGGTCCTGACCGACGGCTTCGGGTTCCTCCGCTCGCCCCAGTCCAACTACCTCGCCGGCCCCGACGACATCTACGTGTCGCCCAACCAGGTTCGCAAGTTCGGCCTGCGCACCGGCGATACGGTCGAAGGCGAGATTCGCGCGCCCAAGGATGGCGAGCGTTATTTCGCGCTGACCAAGCTCAGCACGGTCAATTTCGACGATCCCGAAGTGGTCCGCCACCGCGTCAACTTTGACAACCTGACCCCGCTCTATCCCGACGAGAAGCTCAATCTCGATACGGTCGATCCCACGGTCAAGGACAAGTCCGCGCGGGTGATCGATATCATCAGTCCCCAGGGCAAGGGCCAGCGCGCGCTGATCGTTGCCCCGCCGCGGACCGGCAAGACCGTACTGTTGCAGAACATCGCCAAGGCCATCACCGACAACCATCCCGAGGTGTTCCTGCTGGTCCTGCTGGTCGACGAGCGGCCCGAGGAAGTCACCGATATGCAGCGTTCGGTGAAGGGCGAGGTCATTTCCTCAACCTTCGACGAGCCCGCCACCCGCCACGTCCAGGTTGCCGAGATGGTGATCGAAAAGGCCAAGCGGCTGGTCGAGCACAAGCGCGACGTCGTCATCCTGCTCGATTCGATCACGCGCCTCGGGCGCGCCTACAACACCGTGGTGCCGTCGTCGGGCAAGGTCCTGACCGGCGGTGTCGATGCCAACGCGTTGCAGCGGCCCAAACGCTTCTTCGGCGCGGCGCGCAACATCGAGGAAGGGGGCTCGTTGTCGATCATCGCAACCGCTTTGATCGATACCGGCAGTCGGATGGACGAGGTGATTTTCGAGGAATTCAAGGGTACCGGCAACTCCGAGATCGTGCTCGACCGCAAGGTTTCGGACAAGCGGATCTTCCCCGCGCTCGATGTCGGCAAGTCCGGCACGCGCAAGGAGGAGCTGCTGGTCGAAAAGGACAAGCTCTCCAAGATGTGGGTTCTGCGCCGCATCCTGATGCAAATGGGGACGATTGACGCTATGGAATTCCTGCTCGACAAGATGAAGGATTCCAAGACCAACGAAGACTTCTTCGCCACGATGAATCAATAGAGTCCGGACGCCATGATCGATCTTCTTTCCTTCGCCGCTTCCGCTGCCGGGCCCTCGCTCGGGATCTGGGACGCCATCGTCCACGATTTCTCGAACATCACCGAGCCCGCCGCGTTCTCGGCGTTCCTCCAGGTGCTGATGATCGACATCGTGCTGGCGGGGGATAACGCAATCGTCGTCGGCGCGCTCGCTGCCGGGTTGCCCGCCGAGCAGCGCAAGAAGGTGATCTTCATCGGCGTTATGGCCGCGCTGGTTTTGCGCATCGTCTTCGCGCTGGTGGTGACCCAGTTGATGGCCATCGTTGGGCTGATCTTCATCGGCGGCCTGTTGCTGGTGTGGGTGGCATGGCGCATGTGGCGCGACTTGCGCGATCATGGCGGCGAATCGCCCGGTTCGGCCGAGATCGAAGGCGATGAGCATTCGGGCCTGAAGCCGGCCAAGAGCTTTTCCAATGCCGTCTGGGCCGTGGCGATCGCCGATGTCAGCATGAGCCTCGACAACGTGCTGGCGGTGGCCGGCGCGGCGCGCGATCACCCCGGCATCCTGATTGTCGGCCTGATCTTCGCAGTCGCGCTGATGGGCGTCGCCGCCAACCTCATCGCCAAGTACATCGAGCGCTATCGCTGGATCGCCTATGTCGGGCTGGCGGTGATCGTCTATGTCGCGGGCAAGATGATCTACGACGGCTGGGTCGATCCCGCGGTTGGCCTGGGAACGCTGTTTGGCTGATGGCTCAGCGCGGCTGAAGCTGCGCCGCCATCAGTTCCCAAAGCTTGTTGATGGCCTTCAGCGGGCGGACCATCACCTTGAAGTCGCGGATCAGCCAATCGGGTCCGAACGCGATGAGGTCGATGCCGTTGATACGGATGCCGTCGATCTCGGCGGTAAATTCCAGGCAGGCCTCGTGCCCGTCGACCAGCTCGCGGACATAGGCGAACTTGCTGTTCGCAAAGACCTGACCGGCGGCGGCGAGATAGGCGACGACCTTTTCGCGTCCGACTTGCGGGGTGTGGACCACTGGCGAATGGAACACCGCATCGGGGGCGACGATTTCCGCCAGCTCATGCGGCAGGTTGCCCGCCGCCATCACACGATGCCACGCGGCCAGGCCCGGATTGACGCTCATCGTTTGGCTCCCATGCAGGTGGCAGAAGCGCCAGCATAGGATGCTTGCGGTGTAGCGGCCAGCGACTCGTCATTGCGCTCGCGATTCGCTATGCGATGGGGGGGGCGAGGGGCGCGCGATGGCAGAGGGTTTACTCGAACAGGGGCTTGGCGCGCTCAAGGCGCGCGATCATGCGCGCGCGGCCGCGCTGCTCGCCGAGGCGGCGGCGGCGCTTCCGCCCGACCAGATGGCCTGGCTCGCCCTGGCCAATGCCGAGCAGGGCTGTGGGCGTAGCGACGCTGCGGAAAACGCGCTCGATCGCCAGCTGGCGCTGCACCAACGTGACATCGGCGCGCTGCTGTTCAAGGGGCAACTGCGCGAGCGAAGCGGCGATGCGCGCGCGGCTTCGACGTTCTATCGCGCCGCGCTCAACCAGATCGCGTTCGATGGGCACCTGCCGCCCTCCCTGCGGGCGCTGCACGATCATGCCCACGCCTATCTGGCGGCGACGGACAGGAAATTCACCGAGTATCTTCTCACCCAGATCGATGGTGAAATCTCACCCACAATTCGCGAAAGCATCGGCCTGCTCACCGGCCAGCGCGAGATCGACCTGCAGCGGCCCCTGGTGTTCTATTATCCGGGACTGGCCCAGCGGCGATTCTTCGAGCGTTGCGAGTTTCTCTGGCTCGAACCGATGCTTGAGCTGGTCCCCGCGATGCAGACCGAGCTGGCGGCATTGCATGCGGGCCCGGATCGCTTCACGCCCTATGTCGTGGCCACCCCTGATCGTCCCGCTCCGGCCAACCCGCTGCTCAACGATCCGGCTTGGGGGACGGTGCATTTCTGGAAGGGCGGTGAAATAGTCGCGGAAAATGCTGCCGCCTGCCCGGCTACGATGGCCGCGCTGGCCCATGCGCCGATGCCGCAGATTCCCGGGCGCTCACCCAACGCCCATTGGTCGCGGCTCAAGCCCGGCACGCACATCGCACCCCACTGCGGGATGCTCAATACCCGGCTGATTTGCCACATCCCGATTCTGACCGCGCCCGGCTGCAGTCTGCGGGTGGGCAGCGAAACGCGCGAATGGCGCGACGGCGAGCCGCTGATCTTCGACGACAGCATCGAACATGAAGCGCGCAATTCCGGGCCCGCCGAACGCGTGGTCCTGTTATTCGAGATCTGGCGGCCCGAAATCGACGAAGCCGACCGCGCCGCGCTGACCAAGATCTTCGCCTCGATCAACGCTTACGAATAGGCACCGCTAAGCGAGGTTTTCGGCAAAGAACGTCCGGGTCCGCTCGTCCGCCAGCCGGGCCCCGGCCTCATTGCGGCGCAACCCTGTTTCGGCCGCAAAACCGTGGTCGAGGCCTGGATAGTCGTGGAGCGTGACTTTGGGGTGGCCATCCAGCCCGGCGTGAATCGCCACCTGTGCAGCCTCGTCCACGAAGTGATCGGCGGTGGGGATATGCAGCATCAGCGGGTGCGCGATCGCATGGCTTTCGCCCAGCATCTGATCGATCATAACTCCATAATAGCCGACCGAGGCGCTGATATCGGTGCGCGTTGCTGCCATGTAGGCAAGCCGCCCGCCCAGGCAGTAGCCAACGCAGCCAACCTTGCCGATGCCCTCTTCGCGCCGCACCCAGTGGATCGTTGCTTCGATGTCCTTTACCCCGTCATCGGGATCGTACTGGCCGAAATGGCCGAAGCCTTCCTGCAATTGCTCGGGCACATCGGGATCGAGATCGCAGCCCGGCGCGAACCGCCAGAACAGTTCGGGCGCGACCGCGAGATAGCCCTGTGCGGCCCAGCCATCGCACTTGGCACGGATGCCCGCGTTGACCCCGAAGATTTCCTGGATGACGATGATCGCCGCTTTGGCCTCACCGGCAGGACGGGCAATATAAACGGGTAAGGTGCCGGATCCATCCAGCGTCGGGATTGTGGCAGTCTCGGACATGGGAAGCTCCTGAACGGGATGCAGCAGCCTAGGCCGCGCCGCTCGACTTTGCCAAGTGGCTGTGACAATCTGCGATAGAGCGCCGGGTTGTGGAGAAGACCATGAAAGTCAATTTCGAGATCGACTGCACCCCCGAAGAGGCGCGGCGGTTCCTGGGCTTTCCCGATGTCACCAAGGCCAACGACATCTATGTCGACAACATCGCCAAGGCCATGAAGGGCGTGACCAGCGTCGAACAGCTTCAGGATTATGCCAAGCAGATTGCGCCGATGGGCCAGATGGGCCTGAAACTGTTCCAGCAATTCATGGAAAACGGCGGCGCAGCGGCGTTTTCGGGCTTTTCCGGCGCGGGCAAGTCGAAGAAGAAGTCTCCCCAAGACGATTGACCCGCCACGCGCGCCGACCGCATGAGCTAGAATGTGCCGGTCACTCCTGACGATACCATATTTGCCCTGTCGAGCGGCCCGCCGCCGGCTGCCATCGCGCTGGTGCGGATCAGCGGGCGGGGCGCGGGCGGGGCGCTGATTGCGCTTGCGGGCAAGCTCCCGGCGCCGCGCCGCGCAGTGGCCGCTACCCTGCGCGATGGCGCTGGCGAGACGCTTGATCGCGCGTTGGTGTTGTGGTTGCCCGGACCGGGCACCGCGACCGGCGAAGACATCGCCGAACTGCACCTCCACGGCGGGCGCGCGGTGGTTGCTGCGGTCGAAGCTGCACTTGCCGTGCTGCCCGGACTGCGCCGTGCCGAGGCGGGCGAGTTTACCCGGCGGGCGTTTGCCAATGGGCGGATCGACCTGGCCGAGGCCGAGGGCCTTGCCGACCTGCTCAGCGCTGAGACCGAACTGCAGCGCCGATCCGCGCAGGCGATGGCCTCGGGCGCGCTGTCGCGGGCGATCGAGGACTGGCGGACCCGGCTGCTGACGCTCTCGGCCTGGGTCGAGGCGGTTCTCGATTTTTCCGACGAGGACGACGTGGCCGCCTTGCCCCCAGCTTTCGCTTCCGATTGCGCGGCTCTGGCGGGCGACCTGGCAGCATGGCTCGCCCGACCTCGCGCAGAAACTTTGCGCAACGGCTTCCAGGTGGTCCTCGCGGGCCCACCCAACGCCGGAAAAAGCACTCTATTCAATGCTTTGACCCAAAGCGAGGCGGCGATTACCTCACCCCTTCCCGGGACCACCCGCGATGTCATAACGCGTTCGGTCGCAATCGAAGGCGTGGCGTTTGTATTCATCGATACCGCTGGCCTGCGCGAAGGAAGCGACGATCCGGTCGAACGGATCGGCATGGATCGGGCGCGCGGCGCAGCGGCGTCTGCAGATCTTGTGCTGTGGTTGGGTGAGAGGGGAGAAATCCCCGACGGCGCTCCAGTATGGTCGATCGCCGCGCAGATCGACCGGTTCGACCCGACGATGGATGCTGCGGCAAACCACGCGGTGTCTGCGTTGACGGGCGCGGGTATCGCGGAACTTCGCGATGCGCTGATCAGTCACGCCCGCACCGCACTTCCTGCGCCGGGCGAAGCGGCGCTGGGCGAGCGCCAGCATCGACTTCTGGGTGAGTGCCGGGAGGGCCTCGATCTGGCAGCAACCCAGCATGATCCGCTGCTCGCGGGCGAATACCTGCGCCTCGCTCGTCTCGCGCTGGACCGGCTGGTCGGTCGAAGCGGCACCGAAGATATGCTCGACACACTGTTCGGGCGTTTCTGCATCGGCAAGTAACGTGTTCCACGTGGAACACGGCTGCTTTTGACCTCGCGAACCCGAGCGGCTAACGGCGCTTCATGCACACATTCGACATCATCGTCGTCGGCGGCGGCCATGCCGGGTGCGAGGCCGCGGCGGTCGCGGCGCGGATGGGGGCGCGGGTGGCGCTGGTCAGCTTCGATCCCGCGACCATCGGCGCAATGAGCTGCAACCCGGCGATCGGCGGGCTGGGCAAGGGCCATCTGGTGCGCGAGGTCGATGCCTTCGACGGTCTGATCGCACGTGCTGCCGATGCCGCCGCGATCCATTACCGGATGCTCAACCGCTCGAAGGGATCGGCGGTGCAGGGGCCGCGCGTCCAGGCCGACCGTAAGCGTTTTCGCGCCGCGATCCAGGCCATGCTCGCCGCGCAAGCGGGGCTCGAGATCGTCGCGGGCGAAGCTGCCGGACTGCGGATCGAGGGCGGCCGAATCGCCGGCATCGAGCTTGGCGACGGCGGCACGCTTTCCGCCCCCGCCGTGATCCTCTGCACTGGCACGTTCCTGGGCGGTCGAATGTTTCGCGGCGAGGAGACTTTTGTCGGCGGGCGGATCGGCGAGGCCGGGGCGCATCGGCTGGCAGCGCAACTGCGCGATGCGGCGCTGCCGATGGCGCGGCTCAAGACCGGGACGCCGCCGCGGCTCGACGGGCGCACCATCGATTGGGCCCAGCT